>JAHYJV010000044.1 GCA_019428855.1 Patescibacteria group bacterium
TGCTAGACTCTATTATTAAAGTAGTATATGATATAGAAAGAGGAGGGGATAGACAAATGTCTATTTGTTATAGTTCTTTAACAAAAACAAAATAATCCTTGGTTGATTTTCATTTTTTTTTATTTGATTATGAGACTTTGGGTGGATTTTTGTAATTATCTTTAAGAGCAACATTAAAATAGGTAATACATTATATTAAAAAAGAGTGTAAACGAGAAACTATGCACGACAAATTCAGATAAAATTCAAGTTTTAATTGTAACGCATTACCAAAGAAGCTATTTTACATTTTTAAGATAATTAAAAAAATTCGCCCAAAGTTAAATTAATTCAATGGAGGCGAAAAAAAAGTAAATAAATAAAAGGAGATAGATATATGACAAGAAAAATTGGAACGCTTGGAGCGGTTGATGAAAATATTTCCGGAGCTGGGATTAATAAAATCCTCATCTTTGGAATTGCTGTCATGGCAATTGCTCTGTTAATTTCGGTGGTCGCAAATACCGGAGGATCAACAGGATTAACTGCCAAAATTCTGGGAGATTCAAATTTACAACCTCCATCTATTGGTGCAGATACTGGAAATCTGAACCTCGCTGAAAATCAAAAAAAACGTAATAGAAATAGTGGTTATTATTTCGCAGAGGCCAGCGAAAGAACCGAAAAGATTCCAAGATATCCAGCGAAGCCATCCTACGGGATGCTAAATCAAGAATATGAAATGAATTCTCTGCCTTATGCGATAATTTACACAGGTACTGAAAGGATATTAAATAATATTTCAGAAGGTGATAGTTGCATAAGAATTACTCATTTTGAAGTCGACGAAAAGGCGCACGAAGCATCTTTTCTGGTGGAGAATCGGTGGCAAGATACAGTCCCACTATTTGAGGTTGATATATTCATAAAGCTTGAAAATGGAGAAGAAATAAAGTTCTTATGGACAGGTCCAGGTACAATTTTGATTCCGCCAAATAGAGCGGTTCGAATTAAAATGTTCAGAAATGGCGAAGATATCAACTCAGAAATAGCGACAATAAAGTTTATGGACCATGATTATTAAACGAGATCTGTAGATGAATTATTTCATCTACTTTTTTTATATCCAATAATTTTGCAAGAAGGTTCAGAAGAAGGGACCGTCCAGTTAATTGTGTCTGGGACTCCTTTATAATTTTGCTTAAATTAAATAATACCTTCCGAAGAACTTTGAATTACGAAATGCAAATTTTTGTGTCATTTTGAGCCTTAAGCGAGGAATCCCTTCAATATTATTATCGCTATTTACACTGTTGAAGGGATTTCTCAATCGCTATTGCTCATTTCGAAATGACAAAAGAAGGCATTTCGTAATTCAAAGAAAGAAGGTATTATTTTTTTATCAAAGAAAAGCACAAGATGGAGAATTAGTCCTAATTATTTCCGATTATTCAAAAGTTCTAATTACAGCTCGAAAAGACTAGGTTTTTATCCACTAATTTTTAATTCCTTCCCAAAATTAATTTCTTTAGAAATTATGTGCGTGGGTTCTTCTTATTTTCTTTTAGATTTACAAAGAATTTGAATTTCACCCATAAATTAGACATCAAGGTGCTTACTCTTTTTCCCCAGAAGAACCTAAGATGTATTTAATTTCCCTCTCGGCCCCTATATCACAAGCAGGACCATTATGCATATATAATCCCACCCAAAATTTTTCTTCGACAGAAGCTTTACTCGGAGTTTTATAATCAAATCTAGGACCAGGATATACACATTGTTTGAAGTATGTTTTACAAGCTAAATTAGCTTTTCCGAGGCTAGTACAATTATTATTTTCTTTAACTGTGCAACATCCTCGATCTACTAAGAAGTCCCAAATAAGAGGTGCTCCGTCCTCAAATTCCAGCGCATAAGTAATTATATCATACAGACAATCTCTTGATTGAGAAAGATCAAAATAATATGTTGTATCTAAATCCAAGTTAGAGTAAGGAGTAAATTCAAAAGCATTTGTCATATTTTGGTTCTTACTAACCATAACCGTTAACTTGGTACCGTGATATTTTCCGTCTGAGACAGCAGCAGGATGGCTACACACATAATCACAATTTTTGTCTTTTGCTGAAGTAGCAGGATTATTAAACCAAGTAGGTTCGGGCTTCCACCAATCATTACCTTGCTCCCAATCATAACCACTATTACAAAAACATTTTGTATTAACCGTAAAAACTGAAGAGTCCTCAACTTTTCTTACACAAGAGCCCTGGATAAGGGTACAAAAACCACCAGATTTACATTCTGATATGCAATCACCAATATTACTTGTTGTCAGAGAAGTACCATCACCACAAATGCAGGCATTTGTGGTTGGATCATAACTCTTATAGCAATTTCCAGCATCTGCACCAACGATATCACTTATGTTATATGTAAAACCACTACCTGGTTTTTTCAGATATAGGGCGTCGGGATTTATAGTGCTGATAAAAACCCAAGAAAGAAGCGCCAATAAAAGTCCCACAAGGGCATTGGAAATTATTTCCTTCCCACTTGATAGAGCTGCTGAATTTCCAGCGGCAGTTATCAATCTCATTCCTCCAACAATTAACATCATCACCGCCACAATTCCCACGACACTCAACAAGAAATTATACAACCCCACCAAATACATTGAAAGAGTTACCCCTGTGGTTGGTATTCCAGGAATTTGGACTTGAGGTTCCCAAACCCACGCTGCATTTGCAATTCCGACCAAAGCAAATGAAAATCCCACCAAAATTAATCCAGTTAAATAATTTTTTGATTTCATACTTGTTTTATTATAATTATAAAATTTTTAATTGATATTTTTTCGAAAAAGAAACTAGCATGTCATCACAGCTATTTCTACAGAGGGAAAACAGTAACTTTTATATGGAATTTGGTCCATTAGCTTCTAAATTTTTCATTGAAATTTTCCTTCCATGATTCCAGTCATATATCATCTCAGCATGCTCCTTTTTTGACTTCTTCACTTCTTTAATGAAATCATAATGTGACCAAATGTTAAATATTATAAATACTGGGACGATATTTATAAAAGGAACTGCATCTAAGCCTATTGCAATAGAGTATCGAAATCCATATCTCAAAAGAATCTTTTTTAATGCTTTCTTTTTCAGATACCCACCCTTCCAATCACCAGCTGTTAATGACCAGAATATAATAATTATCAAAGCAATTCCGAGACCAATCAGAAAAGCTAAAACCGTCCCCACAATCGCACCAATACCCGTAAGATTAAGTAAAGTAAGTATAAGATCGCCTGAATCTTTTAAAAGTGCAAGGAAATATGTAGTCATAATTGGCATTACTGCATG
>JAHYJV010000045.1 GCA_019428855.1 Patescibacteria group bacterium
ATGGGAGCACCTTTGTTTGATCGATGAATGAGATTTGCTGATGATTTTTCAGTTTGTATATTTGATTTCGAATTGGTAAGATTTATTTAAAGTAACTATATATATTATCTTTTGTATATTCATTTTGAAAAGTGTTAAATTTAATAAAAACAGTTCGGATAATCATCGAAACAAATTTAAGGTACACCACAAATTATTCGATAAAATGTCTGCAGAGATTGTGATGAAAAAATGTGTGTACTGTTTTTGTAAAACTCTATGATCGAATCTTGCCGTGTACTTAATTATATGCTAAATGAGAGTTGATAGTTCATGATGTTGAATGGAAAAATAAAATATATACTCGTGTTTTTTTTGTTGATAGTAGCTTTTATAAATCCTTCATCCGCCATTCTTTCAGATATTGATGATACACACACATCAAATAGCAACACGCCAGTGGCTCAAACTGAGGATGGTAATGTAATTACAAATTTTGCATCAAGTGCAACGTCATATATAATAAATTCAGATATTTTTACCATAACTAACATAATCATTGATATGAGGTGATTTTCATGATTTTTGCAGAAAATATAATAATTGATTTGACAGTAATAAATATATTAATTTGTTCATCAATTAACATTTTATTTTCCATGATATATAAAAGAAACAACGACGTTGATTTTGTCTATTTGTATGTAATTCCAATATTATTACTTATAACAGAATTTTTTTATTTTGATTTGGATTTTAAAACTTTAGAACATCCTGTATCTGGTATTTTCATGTTTATTCTTTTCATATTTTTTCCATCCATTGGTGGACTAATTATTGGTGGTGTTTTTTTTAGAATTGTTACCAAAATTTCATTCATTATTATGAAGCTTAAAATTACAATATTAAAAAGAAAATTATATTCAGCAAACAAGAAAATCAAACGAAAAACAGAATCATTAAATAAAAAACATGCAAAAAAAATGAGAAAGCAAGAACAACATCATTCTAAAATCGAAAATGTGCTTATCGCCTTTGCCAGCAAGAATAATGGAATTATTATGAAAAATGAATTGACAGAGGCATCTGGCAATAAATATCCAAATAAGGATTTACTTAAAGCGATTAATAAAATGCGTGAGGAAGGTATTGTGGAAAATCAGGGCGATTCGTATGTGTTTACATCATTGATTTGAGGTATAAGTATGATTATAACAGAAAATGTAGTAGGATTCATGCTTATTAATATTGTGATTTATGGTTTGCTTTTATTTATCTGTAATAAAATAGAGAATGAAAATAGAGACCTTATAATTCTAACAATATTTTTTTTAATGGGGGGAATTTTCCTCACCGATTTTTTAATGGGGGGAACTTTCCTCAACGATTTTTTATGGGATGAAAAACATACTATTCTTGGACATATTTATTCATGGCTTAATCAATTTAGTGCATTAGAATTGTTTTTCATATTTTTCTTTCCATTAATCATTTCAGCACCAATATTCTACTTATTTTCTAAGCCAAGCTATTTAAATCATACAAGATTTACAATACGTCTTCGTCTTAAAGAAATTAAATTGAACAAGATACGTCGCAAGCTACAAAAGATTGAAACAAATATCCAAAAACGTCAAAATAATATTATTAAAGACGAATATAAAAGAAATAAATTAAATGAGAAAAAAATAAAAAAAGCTAAAGCATTGGAATCAAAAATCGAAGATAAAAAAAATAAACTAAAAATGAAAGAAACAGAAAAAACCAAAGCATTAGAATCAAAAATCGAAGACCTACTATTCAACTTCGCCTCAAAAAATAATGGCATCATAATGAAATCGGAGATATTTGACATCACTAAAACGTATCAGAAACGTGATGTTTTGAGTACGATTGAAAAACTTAAAGAAGAATCTTTAATTGAATTGCAGGACAATGCTTACAGATTCCCAAATCTTATATAATCAGGGGTGCATTAGATGAAACTTTTTAACATTGGTAAAAAGAAAGATTTTCTTAATACTTTATCACAAGAATCGCTAATCACAGAACAGCAACAACTTGAGAATGATGAACGATATCTCATGAAGATGATAACTCATATTGAAGCAGAAAAAGAGATGTGGTTGGAAAAAATGGGGAATGCAAAGAACGAACGTGAAAAAGAGATGTTCCAGCGGAAGGCTCAGCAAATTGAGTTGAAGATCAACAATGAAGAAGAAGTTCTTTCAGCAAAATCAAAACGCATAGTTGTTGTTAACAATCTCCTGCTCATTTTAAGAAAGCGTTCAGAACTTGAAAAATCCGGTGTCTGGAAAAAACTTAATCAATTAGATAAGATTGAAATCCAGGATATTCTTTTTGACCAAAAAATTGACGAGGCAATGTTCGAAAAGAATCTTAATGAGATACTTGTTAATTCAGAATCTGATGTGGGACAATTTATTTAATGAAAAATATCCAATATCCTATTTTCCATCCAATTTTTTCTTAAACTTATCGCTACTCTCTTGATCTTCTTTATTGTTCTCAAGAACAATATTCATGGAGCGTTTCATAATCTGGATGGTCTCTTCTGTTTGTTCCTGCATCATCTCTGTTTTAACAAGTGCATCCTGGAACTCATCAGGGGACATTCCCATTTCTTCTTGATATTGTGTGATCTTATCTGTACCCATAACAAATTGCGTCATAAATATTTTATTGTCTACCATATCGATCAATTTGTCAAAGACTTTTATGGCATCCATTGTAGAAGCAATCTGTTTAGTAAGACTACTGTTTGAAAGTGCTAATCGATTGAAAATAAGATCGTTTTTCTCATTTAAAGCATCTTTCGCTTCCCTCTCGCATTTGATTATTTTTGCATTGAGCTCAGCAAGCTTACGCTCATGGGTTGATCTTTCTGAGGTCAACTCGTTTTTCATATCTGTAAACTTACCCAATTGTGATTTTCGACTATCACCCTTAGATTTGCGCCTCGATTTTGAAGGTGATGTATTTTTACTAAAAATATTGAAACCCATGAGAATTCACTATTACTTTATGTAATAAATAATTAGTTGTAGCATTTTTCTTAATGTTTTCCAGTATAGTTATATTCCAAATATTCATCAATCCACCTTCCCCCTCATAACCTCATTCCACGAATCAATATTCTGCTTCAACGTCACAATATCCGCATCATCCAGACTATCCTTGTGCTCCTTGACCAACTGCACATTATCAACAAATGCAGCA
>JAHYJV010000046.1 GCA_019428855.1 Patescibacteria group bacterium
GGCATTCTCTGTGGTTTGGAGGAGGAAATAGAGATAATAAAGGAGGGGGAGGTTGGATAATGATTGTTGCAATTCTACTTTCTATTCTCGCGCCTTTTTTTGCGATGCTAATCCAGCTGGCGATTTCTCGTAAAAGAGAATTTCTCGCCGATGCTGATGGCGCGCTTTTAACTCGTTATCCAGAGGGACTTGCCAGTGCCTTGCAAAAAATTTCTGGAGATTCGGAAAAGCTTGAAGTCGCCAACCGTGCCACTGCACATTTATATATCGCCAATCCATTTAAAGGAAAAAAAGTCAGCAAGATGTTTATGACTCATCCACCGATGGAAGAAAGGATTGCCAAGCTGATGGGGATGGATATGAAAAATTAAGATTATGAGATTTATACATCAAGTTGAAAGAATAAATTAAAAAGAGACGACGAGTTTTTTTAGTACTTGAAGAATATTTAAACCAAAAGAGATGACATCTTTTGTTTTTTTGCTTGTATTGTTCTTGATTCCTACTATCTTAAAGCTAAGTGGTAGTAGGTTGCAAACATGTCGACATTGCGATGGATCAGGATTAGATCCTTTCGTTAATGCAGTCTATTACATAATGATGCCGATGATGGCATTTGTTGTCTTATATTTTTTAATTATAAAAAAGAAAGTTACTTTTGATAATAAATTAAAAATTATAAAAGAAGAGAAAACTTCTTTTGGTAAAATGAAAGCTATAAAATTTTCGGTGATATCAATGACAAAATTTTAGCCGAAATTTTAAAAGTAAAAGACAATTAACTAGACTGCGAACTAAATTATGGAACGAATATGTTTGGAAAAAACAAAGCATTTCTGATTTAACAGCAAATATAAAAGAAGCGAAAAATGGATTAGGCAACAATTAGATCAAGTTCAAATTAAAACTTCTGTTGATTCAATTAAGCTTCAACCAATCATAATAATCGCTGACGAAACTTTCTTCAGTAGATCTTACAGCGTCATTGTGTTCCGAGAACTCAATCTTAAAAGGAATTTGTATCGGAAAGAGACAATAGTTGAAAATTCAGAGGCGTATTGGCAAGGCAGAACATTTTTGGAAAAGAAATGCTTTATTATTCAAGCAGTGGTAATTGATGGTAAAAAAAAGCGCTAGAGCGTTATTTTAGACATTCCTATTTAAATGTGCCATTTTCATCAAGTGGCGATTATTACTGATATTTAACTGTGAAGCCTAAATTGGAAGCAGGAAAAGAGCTAAGAAAAATAACTCTGTCTCTAAAAACTTCCAACGAAAAAGAATTTACAATTTTATTAAACAACTGGCTTGAAAAATGGAAATAGTTTTTAAAGGAAAGAACTATCAATTCTGAAACTGGCAGATGGTTTTATACGCGCAAGAGATTGAGATTGGCTTACAGAAGTTTGAAAAAAATATTCCCTACCTGTTTACTTATCAAAAGTATTCAGAGTTTAATATTCCTAAATGCCACCAATTCTTTAGACGGAAGTTTTACCCATTTTAAGAGTTTATTAAGGATAAACAAAATCTAGCTGTGAAATATTGGGAAAATAAAGCACCATAATTTACCATTAATCCTATTTTTATGTTTGGTGATGAATGGTGCGCACAGGTAAGTGAAGTGAAGTTTTATAGGCAGTTTAATATTAATTACAAAGAAGATTGGATGAAGCATTTTGAGAATAATTAGATTTTAACCAATTTTTTCCATGCCGACAACTTACAATAGAATTGATGCGAACACAAATCAGACAATAATATTTGTCGCTGTTTTTATTGTTTTTCTTTTAGTAGTTGCTTATATTTTAGATATGCTTTTACTTAAAAATCATTTCTATACGCTGATTGTTTTAGTGATATTTATATTTTTAACATTTAGCGATTATATTTTCTCTAATAACCTTATTTTAAAAGAAAACAAGGCTGAACAAATTAATCGGGCAGATAATAAACAACTTTTTTGTGTGACTGAAAATTTGTGTCGAGTTGCGGGTGTGCCAGTTCCAAAACTATATAAGACGCCTGATCTGTCGATTAACGCTTTTACAATTGGCAGAAGTTCTCAAAAAGCATCGCTGGTTTTTACAGAAGGGTCTCTTCAAAGACTGGATAATCTTGAGCTAGAAGGAGTAATCGCTCATGAAATTGCACATATTCAAAACAATGATGTCATGCTTGCCACAACACTTGTTTTTTTACTCGGCTTCGTTAGAAAAATTGTCGATACCGCAGTCAAAATTGTCAATTCATTTGTGGGACTGATAGAAGCTGATGATATTGTAGAATCATTATTAAAAGCGGCTATGATGAGTTTTTTTTATGTTATTATTTTGACGGGAATGTTTCTCGTTCTTCTTCTATCATTTATACCTGTGATTGAGGAGCTTGTTTTTTATCATATTTCCAGGAAAAGGGAATATCTGGCAGATGCCGAAGGGGTACTCTTTACTCGCTATCCAAAAGGACTGGCCGATGCTCTAAAAAAGATACGTTTTGATGAGCAACCGATGATGACAGCCAATGTTTCGACTGCTCACCTTTATATTTCTAGCCCATTCAAAAAGGATCTGAAAGGTTTTTGGAAGATGCTTTTTCATTCACATCCACCAATTGAAAAAAGAATAAGAATTTTAGAAAAAATGGATGAGTATGGAAAAATAAGTTATAATATGTAGAAGTAATTAATTAATTATTATTTTAAAAAATGAAAAATACAAAAAATATTGCAATTTTATTCTTCTTGTTTTTAATTGTTTTTTCTTTTTCGGGTTGTTTGATTAAAAAAGTTGAAGAAGGAAAAGAAAATATAGATCCAAAATTACCACAGGATATAAGGAAGACAGATCTTGATTCAGATAAAGATGGACTATTTGATGACGAAGAGAATTTGTATGGAACTGACATCAATAAGGCCGATACAGACGATGATGGTTTAAGCGATTTCCTTGAGATTAGAAATTGGAAAACAAATCC
>JAHYJV010000014.1 GCA_019428855.1 Patescibacteria group bacterium
TTAGTTGCTAACTCAGCTTCCGTTACTGCTTCGCCAGAGCCTTCACCTTTTGTAATTCTTGTGGAAGAATTAAAACCAACTTCAACATCTTTTTTGGTTGCCATATTAGCTACAACAACACTGCTTTCTTTAACTTCCTTAATTACACCAGTAATAAAATTAACTTGAAATTGTTCAGGTATTTCAGCTGTTTCTAGCGTTGAAATTTCAGTTACAGATTCTTCGTCGACATCAATTACAGAAGAAGTAGGAGAATTTCTATTTGCTTGTCCCAATAAAACCAAGATGGCAACAATCAAGATTATTGCTATAAATACTACCAACCCTTTGATTACGAGATTTGTTTTTTTCATTTTTTTTTATTAATTATTTATATAGAACTACAACTTGTCCTGTATAAGTAAAACTAAGTAATGCCCAGTCTACTTATCAGCAATATTAAAATTAAATTATTTTTTCACATAATTGTTTATAGTTACCCGCTATCTATAATTGGTTGATAATTTATGATATGATCACTTTTTTGTGATTAATTCTTTTTATCATTTCTGAGAGGAAGGAAACAATAAGAGGTATTATTAAATTAATAATTTAACAAATAAATTAAATTCTTTTTTTCACTCGCGCTAGCGAAGGGTCATATTTATTAAAACTTTTTAACAAATAAATTGCCTTCTTTTACATTTTGACCTTCTCTTACTAAGTTATCCTCTTCCTTTAATTCAGAAAATTGTTTATTTTCAATTATTTCTATAACCCTAGTTCCCCTTTTAAAATCCCTGACCTTCTCATTAGGATCAATTAATAACTCATCGTAATTAGAAATTTGTGTTCCATTTACTTCTATCTTGTCTATATCAATAGATGTTTTCCACAAAATAAGTGCAAATGATAATAATAAAGAAAGTGACAACAAATTCTTTGCATTTTTTCCTGCTAAAAATTTCCTGTTTAACTTATTATCTTTATATTCGGTTATCATCTTTCAAAGTTAAATAATTATTTATAAAAGAAAGACAGTGTCATATCAACATTAACAGTATAATCACCGCCATTAGTGTTTGTTTTATTTTCTTGACCTTCAATGTAATTATCTGAAATAATTGGGGCGATACTAAACGATTCTACATATATTAAAGGGGCAATCTTTTCCATTTGACCAAGAAAGACCAGAAATTTGTCGTATTTTCCAACCAGAGATAAATTTATTGTTGTTTTTCTTAGACTGAATGATTTATTAGCAGCTCCTTTTGCACTACCACTCACGCCCAGACTAAGAATATTCATTTTACTAACTGGTAATTCTGCAATTCTATTTATGTTCGCTATATAAATTTCAGAAACATCCTCTGCAGGTAATAAGCCCTTTATTTTCATCAAATCATCCTCTCGGACAACTTCTTTTTCGGTTTCAAAATTGCTTAAACTCACAATTGCTTTCTTTTTAAGTTCTATATTTTTTTTAATTAATTCGACATGGCTCGCATTAATTTTCAACTCTTTGTACTGTGGAACTGCAACAAAAAATATAATAATTAAAGACAAAACAAAAGTCACAATCAGAATTTCAAATTCAATTGGAATATTGCCTTTCTTATTGTCTAATGAATTATAATTCTTGATTTGTGATATCATAAATTTTAATATTAAATTTCATACCCTGCCATACTTCGATCAAATATAATATTTCCACTAAAATTTATATCTAAATCCTTTTGTGAAAATACATTCATTGTTACATCTTTTGTTTTGGAAAAATCCTTAATGATGTACAGCTGTGTTGCCGCAGATTTAAGATCTTTTGCAATACCTTGAAAATTAATACTTACAGAATCATCTGTAATTGATATTGAATATTGTTCTATGTACACATCATCTGTAAATATACCTTCAAAATCCGCTATAACATGCGTAGCATATGGGTGAGATGATAAGATATATTTAATATTATTCCCTTCTAATTCCGACACAACAAATTTTCTGTTATTATTCATATCTTCTTCAAGCTTTACTGCTAATGCATGAGATTCCGCATTAAATGTTTTAACATCCTGAATATATTTTTTATTCTCCATATAATAGTAAATAGAAATTGCGATTGCAGAAAATACTAACAAAAAAGCAACAGTTGAACTAATGTCAATTAATATTTTTTTTTCTTTAATTTTTTTCGGAAGAAGATTTACAGATTTCATTTATACACACTTGCTAAATTAATTAAAAAATTAAGCTATTATAAATATTATAACACAATAATATATTATTTGTAAAATTAAAAAAATATACTAGACAAATCTTAAGAAAACTATACTTGAAATTTTACTTAATACGAAAAATTTATACTATTAATACAGAGAATACAACACTACCTATTATTTATGTAAAGGGGACCGTTCAATTAATTGTGTCTGGGGATTTTTCATTTTTTGTTATTTTTATAAAATATTTGTAATTTATTACTGGATATTCCATAAAGTTTTTTTCTTTAAATTCTTTAATAATCATGAACAGGTAATCAAGGAATCTGCCTGGAGATTCAAATGATAGTTTGTTCTTGGTAGTTTTTCTAATCTGTCTGTTTAGATTTGCAATACTATTTAGTGGTATAAATCATTCTTCTAACACTGGGAGTAAATTTAAGATAAGTAAAATAGTATTCAATGTTTTTATCTTGAAAAAAGTTTTTAAAGTTTGGGTACTTGATTTTCCATTTCTTTTAAAAATTATCTTTCTTTTTTAAAGATTTTTTAAGTGTAGCATATTTGTCAAAAAATTATCAAAAACTTTTTATCAAATCATCTGTCACTTCTTTTTTATCTTTCGGACTTGTTTTATTAAAAATATTTCTTATTCTATGAATGACACAATTTTGAAAATAAGTTTCCGGAAATATTCTCATTATTTCATCTTCTAATCCCTGCAAACCATCAGCGACAAACAAATTAATCTTTTGAATGCCTCTTTGCTTTAGTCCCCTGAGAAGACAGCCCCAGTCTTGAGCTAATTCAGTTGGATTTATTGATAAGACAAGAAGTTCTCGTCTATTATCTTCTCTAACGCCGTAGGCTACAAAAACACCTTCTTTCGCGTATTCATTGCCTCTTTTTACTGTAATGGATACCACATCTGCAAATACCACTTTATAATGACTTTCTGATTTTGATTTTTGCCAAGCTTTTCTAAATTGATTAAATGTTTTTGATAAATCTGATATTCTAGCCAGACTTACATTATCATCAAAGACTTCATTAAAGAAAGATTTAATATCATTGCCAGTCATTCCTTTTTTGTAAAGAGATAGGACAATTTGATTCATCTGCTCTTTATTGATTCTTAACAACTCTAAAGTATTGGGAGAGAAACCAATTCTTGTTCTAGGAATATTTACTATTAAGGAATTCTTACTAAATAATTTTAAAAATCTCTCATAATATCCATTACCTTTATCTATTTCTGGATTATTAATCTTCTTTGAATGTTCATCTCTTTCAATATTCATTACAGAATCAATAGTTGCTGTGATAAACTTATCCACTGATAAAGAGTCTAAATTTTATCTTAAGTTCTTTATGCTTTTCTCTAATATTTTATTATTATCTGACATAGTTTTGTTTTTTGATATTATATATTAATTATAACTGTCAGACACAATTTTTTGAATGGTTTCTAGAAAGACAATGTCATTTCAGCATTAACGAAATAATCGCCACTTCTTAAATCTAATAAATTAATATATTTATCAAAAAAAATTAAAAAAAGTAACAATTGAGCAATTTCAATTATTACTTTTTCTAATTATACCATTGGGCACTAATTTTATTAAGACCATGGACATATGTTTGTAATGAAATCTATATTGTAAACCATTATAGCACTAAAATAAAACAATGCAATTAACTTTTCCACAGGGTGTCTCACACACGAAAATTTGAATATTATATTAAGCTGACAAAGTATTTAATCAATTAATAAATAATAGCACTGTTGCGTTAAATTCTAGAAACTAAGATATCTAAATAATATTCATTTCCTTCAACGCTCTTTCAAAAATATTTATAGCTCTTTTTGCTTCTTCATGATCAACTCCAAAGCTAGAATTACTAATGATATTTTCAGCAAGTTTTGCCGACCAAATAATTTCATCTTTGAATTCCATTTGCGAGTCAGGAATTTTTTTCAGTCTCTGCTCAATATTAGTACCCGAAAAATTAGCCATCTTCAAAACTCGATTAAACATTCTTTCTGCAAGCACAACAGCATTTTTAAAGTCCTCAGGATTCTCAGATTTAATATTTTCCTTAATCAATTCCCACTCTTTTTGTGTCTTTGTTTTCGGTAGTCTGCCAACTTCCATAGCCTCTTCAACAGCTTCTTTAATCCTAGTTTTAAATCCTCCTTCCACTCTTATCAAAATCATAATAATTGCAACCATGAGTAATATGGTCAAAAAAATTAAAAAATATTTAATCAATGCAAAAAGAAATGGCCACCAACCGATATTCAAAGTTAGATTTCCAACCTCCAAAACCTGTGCTGTATTTGCTTGATTTATTATCAATTCTAGCATAATTATCTTTTATATTTTTTATATTTAAATCTTTTAATCCTTTGGTTTTTGATTTGTCCAATCTGTATTTTTTTCATATACATTTGCCACCTTCAAAATTGTTTTCTCGTCAAATGATTTTCCAATAAGCTGCATGCCAACTGGCATTTCTTTCTCACCATCACTTGGTTTTACAAATCCGCAAGGAACAGAAACTGCTGGCAAACCCGCGAGACTGACAGCACTTAAAAATATATCTTCCATATACATTTCCAGAGGATTACCACTATGCTGACCTATTTTAAAAGCAACATTCGGCGTGGTCGGAGAAATTATTAAATCCACCTTCTCAAAAGCATCTTTAAAATCTTTGATAATCAAGGCTCGAACTTTTTGTGCTTTCAAATAATAAGCCTCATAATATCCGCTACTAAGGGCATATGTCCCCAACATAATTCTTCTTTTAGCCTCATTGCCAAACCCCTTGCCACGAGATTTTGTATAGACATCTAAAAGATTTTTCGCTTCTTCGGTTCCATTTGCTGAATAGCCATATCTAATGCCATCAAATCTTGCCAAATTAGAACTTACCTCACAAGGTGTAATTATATAATATGTCGGAACTGCATATTTTGTATGTGGAAGACTAATTGGGACAATCGTCGCACCCAAACTTTCAATTTTCTTGATTGCTTTTTCAACGGCTTCCTTGATCTCAACATTCAGTTCATTGAGAAAATATTCGCTAGGCATGCCAACTTTCAAATCTTTAATATTTTCATCTTTCAAATATTCTTGATAATCATCCACCTTCTTATTTATTGTCGTAGAATCTTTCTGATCAAGTCCAGCAATTTTTTCCAAAACGATTGCCACATCTACCACTCTTTTGGCAATGATGCTTGGACAATCTGTGGAAGATGTCATCGAAATCAAACCATATCTTGAAATTCTACCATAAGTTGGTTTCAACCCGACTAAATTGCAAAATGCAGCTGGTTGGCGAATCGACCCTCCCGTATCAGTTCCGATTGAATAAAGACATTGATTTGCTGCCACCGCAGATGCTGACCCCCCCGATGAACCTCCTGGCACTCTTTCCAAATCCCAAGGATTATGACTCGTGAAATAATCTGAATTTTCCGTTGAAGCGCCATGTGCAAAAGCATCACAATTCACTTTGCCCAGCATCACCGTCCCTTCTTTTTTCAATCTTGAAATCAAGGTTGCATCATAAACGGGCACATAATTTTTCAAAATATTAGATGCCGCCGTTGTTAAAACTCCCTTAGTGTTAATAATATCCTTGATTGAACAGGGAATTCCCAATAATTCAGACATCTCATTGTTTTGTATTCTCTTGTCTGCTTGTCTTGCCTGTTTTACAGCCTCATCTTCCGTCACAGTGATAAAAGACTTTATTTTATGATCAGTCTTTTTGATATGGGAAAGATATGATTTAGTCAGCTCAACTGCTGAAAACTCTTTTTTTCTCAGTCCTTCACATGCCTGTGTTATATTTAGTTCGTTTAATTTCATAATTTATTATTTTATATAGGCTAAAATTTATATTTTTAATAGAAGTCCAAATTAATCAATCTACTATCCTTTAGATAAATATTCGCCTAGCATCTTTTTCTTAAGCAAATTACATTAATAAAACATCTTCTTTTTCTGGCAAATTTTGCTCGATATTTGATACTAGCTACTTGATACTAATCACATTACTTGCTTCACTTTAATATAATCACCATCCTTATTTGGAAAATTATCAATCAATGCCTTTCTAGCATCTGGGTCACTATCTTCTTTGGCGTCATCTCTGATTGCATTTATAGTGCCAGTTACTTGAGAAACTGGTTCAATTTTGGAAGTATCCACCTCCGAAAGCTGGTCAATGTATCCTAAAACATCAGAAAGCTCACTGGCAAATTTTTTCGTTTCTTGTGCTGTTAATTCAATTCTTGCTAAATCAGCAATATGCTTAACTTCCTCTATTGAAATTCTATTTTTTTTTGTCATTTTTTTATAACTATCAATTAAATACCAGTCTAATATCATTATAGCACTAAAATAAAATTATCAAAACTCTATTTTATCATTTCCAAAAACTCATCCTCGCTTAAAATTTTAATTTTTAATTCCTGTGCTTTTTTCAACTTATTACCCGCTTTTTCTCCAGCTATTAAAAAACTGGTATTCTTGGTAACTGCTGAATGAATATCTCCTCCTAGATTCCGAATTTTTTCCTTGGCAACCTCTCGGCTCATATTTTTCAAACTACCAGTGACGACAAAAGATAGACCATCTAGTTTGTTTTTGATTTTTATTTCATTTTTAATCTTCACACCTTTGGCAAATAATCCTTCAATGATCTGCAAATTATCGACATTTTGAAAATATTGAAAAATACTTTCCGCCACTTTCGGACCAATACCATCCATACTCTCCAATTCTTCTTTGGTAATTTTCCAAAATCTCTCAATGCATTCAAGTTGTCTGCTCAAATCATGTGCCATCTCTTCCCCAACATGCCTAATACCCAAAGCATATATAAATCTACCCAAAGCAATTTTTTTGCTTTTTTCAATTGCGGCAATCAAGTTATCAACCGATTTATCAGCAAACCTATCAAGCACCTCTAAATCACCTTTTTTTAGTTCAAAAATATCTGAAAAATTTGAAATAAGACCTTCCTCGGCAAGTTGCTTAATTTTATTTGGACCAAAACCATCTATATCAAAAGCTTTTTTACTAGCAAAGTGACTTAGCCTTCTTAGTTTCATCTGAAAACAATTTTTATTAGGACAATATGAAGCAACCTCTCCCTCTGACCTAATCACACCTGCCCCGCAATGGGGACATTTTTTTGGTATCCTATATTTTTTCTCATCACCTTTTCGCAAACCTTTTACCACAAAAACAATCTCTGGAATAATATCACCAGCTTTTTGAATAACGACTGTGTCTCCCACTCTCACATCCAACCGGTTAATTTCGTCTTGATTATGAAGTGTTGCCCTGGAAATTATGGAACCTGCAACTCTGACTGGCCGAAGATGAGCCACTGGAGTTAATGCTCCAGTTCTGCCAATTTGCACTTCAATATCCTCAATAATTGTTGTTGTTTGTTCGGCCGGAAACTTATATGCAATTGCCCATCTTGGAGCCTTTCCAGTAAATCCAAGCTGATTTTGATATTCGCGTTTGTTAATCTTAATTACAACCCCATCAATCCAATAATCCTCTTTTTCTTTGTTGCTCATCCAATATTTCCAATATTGAAAAATGTCCTCAACATTTTTACACTGTTGGTAATGATTACTAACCTTAAAACCAAGTTCTCTGAGAAATTCCAATTCCTCACTTTGAGTTTTCAAAAAATCAGCAGACTCAAACAAGGAAAGGTCATAAATGAAACAATCTAACTTTCTTTCCTTGACAACATTTGAATCAAGTTGTCGAATCGCTCCCGCAGCAGCATTTCGAGGATTGGCAAAGACTGGCTCTCCCGTTTTCCTTCTTTTTTTATTCAAACTTTCAAAAACAGTTTTTGACATAAACACCTCTCCTTCAACTACAATATCAATGTTTTGTTTAATTTTCAACGGGATGCTTTCAATCGTTTTAATATTTTGCGTTACATCCTCGCCGATTTTTCCGTCTCCTCTGGTTGCCCCCGAAACTAACATTCCATTTTTATAATTCAAAACAATGTGTAAGCCATCGATTTTTAGCTCGCAATTATAATCTAAATCAATTTCTTTTTCGCGACCAGATTTTAATATTTTTTTTACCCTTTTTTCAAAATCCACAATTTCTTCTTTTTCAAAAGCATCATTGAATGACCACTGTGGAACTTTATGTTTAATTTTCTGAAATTTATCCAGTGGTTTTCCTCCCACTCTTTGTGTAGGAGAATCAGGTGTAATAAATTCAGGATATTTTTGCTCCAAATTATATAACTCGTGCTTCAAGGAATCAAGTGCTGCGTCCGAAATCTCTTGCCGATCCAAAACATGATATAAATAACGATGATGATTAATCTCGCTTTTCAATTTTTCGATTCTTTTTTGCACATCTTCTTTTTTCATTTCACGTAAAATTTCTTATCTAAAAGATTGAAAATACCAACTCATAATTTCATTACCCCAAAACAATCCTAACACAGTTCCAACTACTAGAAAAGGACCAAAAGGAACCATACTACTCATTTTCTTCTTGCCTAGCAGGATTAAAGTAACACCATAAATTGAACCGAGAATAAAGGACGAAAATATGGCGACGATTATTGCAGGCCAAGTCAAAACCAAACCCATCAGAAAAGCCAGCTTCACATCCCCACCACCCATTCCCCTTCCTTTTGTAATCAACAGAATTGAAAGCAAAGAAAGAAATCCGAGAAATGCTGCGAAAACTGTATTAAAAAAATGAGAACCAAAAATCAATAAATAGAATTGTGCCTCCAAACCATTTCCAGTAAAAATATAATCAAGCCTAGTGTATCTATTCAAGATAAAATCGACCACAAAGTTATAAATCAAACCAACCACCATAGCCGGAAAGATAACCTTATCTGGAATAATAAAATGTCTTAAATCATAGAAAAAAACTACAATTAAGGTGGAGAAAATATAAAACAAAAAAATCCATTTCAGCAATAATGCCACACTCAAGGAAAATGGAAAAAAAATACCAACCGAAACAAACGACAGACCAGTCAATATTTCCACAATTGGATACTGGAGTGATATCTTTTTGGAGCAATATCGGCACTTTCCATGCAAAAATAAGAAACTAAAAACTGGCACCAAATCATACCAATTTAATACATGATTGCAAGATAAACATTTTGATCTGTCGTTGACAATTTTCTCCTCAGTTTCCAACCGAAAAATCACCACATTCAAAAAACTACCAATGATTAAACCAAAAATAAAAATGAAGAGCAAAATCATATTTAAATAATTAATTAATCACAAAGAATGTCAGTGCTTGTCGCATCACATTCAAAACCATTTTTTAGCTCTCGATATCCGTCTGCACAAACGCTACCTCCTTTGTTCAAAGTTGCCGAAAAACAATAACCTTGCGCATCATCACCACATTTAAATATACCCCCATTATTAGTAATTGAATCGTTTATGGACCCCCCAGCTATAAATTCATTCTCATCACACATAAAATCATAAGTTTCATAATCATCATAAAACATCTCTGCTTTTTTCATGGCTTCGCTAATCGCATTTTTAATAGATAAATCTCGCGCTGATTGCCTAGCATTGTTCAAACTTGTCAAAACAATCGACGCCAAAATTCCAATAATAGCAATTACGACCAAGAGTTCGATTAATGTAAAACCTTTATTATTCATTTTTTTATATTTTCAATATAATTTAATACATTCTAACAAACTACCTTCTGCACAAAATAGCTCAACATTACAAGATTCATGGCCTTGTAGATAAAAAAAATAACTATAAACTTAAGAACCAGGCTACTGATCGTTGATTTAGAACTAAACCTTTCTTTATATATTAATAGCATTTTATAAATTCCGACTGCCGCACAAATATCAATAATCATTGCGGATAATATCATATATCTGTAAAATATCCTACTAGCAAAATAAGTTGTAAAAATAAAATATACCACCGCAAATATCAACAAAATGAATATATTTTTGTATAATATGTTTTTCTGAGAAAATTTTAAGTTTAATCCAGCTAAAATCATTTTTCTGCTACAAAATATCAAAAATAGAATAAAAAAAACTAAAGTTACTGGAGCTATGATTGACGATTCCCAAATAAATAAATACTTATAAATTTTCTCAAATAAAGACGGAATATAGAATTCTACTCTATCCGAGCCAACCCCAGATATTAAAATATTATTACCCCTGTCGATGATCTTCTGTACAGACATAATTGGATTAAAAACAAAACCTGGAAATATTATACAAAATGAAATTATTAGGTAAAATAAATAATAGAAATAATCGCGAAAAGCTCCTCTTATTTTGTTTGAATTTAATTGTGAATAATATAGCAATATAAACAAAGTAAACGGAACAAGAATTAAAGATGATAATTTACTCAAAATTGCAAAACCGGCAAAAAAAGATGCGCACAACAAATATTTTTTAAATTTATAATTTTGATTTGTATAAACAATTAAAAATAATAAACTTAATAAAATAGACAATATTGAAAACTTATCAACGGGAGATGATGATGTTATGTAATACGAATTTGATGAAATTAATATTATTGTCAAAAAAGATAGCGATTTATTAAAGTGCAATTTTCTTAATAAAAAATAGAAGAGAAATAAAAAGAAAAAAATATAAATTACAATTGGTATATTAAAAAAATATAACAACATCGGCTCATTAATTGTGCTGGCATAAAGACTATAAATATAAATCGAAATGCCAGACAGAGTCATGACCGTAATCCCTGGATGTATAGTCTGCAATCCACCAACAAAATTGAAACTGATTACATTTTTAATATAAATTTGGGACCTATATAGCCATAATTTCTCATCGACATTAATAAGTGCCGATGGATTTAGCTTCTCTTCAATTAAGAAAAGCAATAGACATAAGAAAAAAATCAAAAATAAATAATATATATCCTTCGATTTCTGATTCATTACCATTTATACTTATTATTTACGCAGATACCTTGAATTATGAAACAAACAAATCTAGTAAATTTCCAAAAAGCACTAACCTATGTATATAATTATACCAAAAAAAAATAAAAGAGTAAATTTTTATTATTACTCTTTTATTTTTAATTATACCAATATTTTCATAATTCCTAGAAACCACAAGATGAATTTCCGGAAGCTGTAACTATAGTAGTAGTAGTTGCTTTTGAAACACCACTACTGTCGGCACACCAACTCATTGTAGTATCACTACATAATGTAGAGTAAATCTTATAGCCTTGAGCTGTAGTTTTGATTTCATATGCCGTACCACTACATCCTGGAGGTACTATAGCTGTAGTTCCAAGTTTTGTAGCATCATTACATTCAGTTCCATATGTTCCATTGTTATTATCATAACACATTTCCATAGCGTTCTTTATTTGGGCAATTTCAGACTTGACTTCCGTATCATACCCCTTATTTCTTGCATCATTTAAAGATACAAGCACAATAGATGCCAAGATACCGATGATGGCAATTACGACCAAAAGTTCGATTAATGTAAAACCTTTTTGATTTATTTTTATCATCTATTTCACCCCCTTTCCTATATTTAAGATTTAAGATTTTTATCAAAAAAATTAGATTTCCATGAATAAAGCTATTATAGCACTTTTCCTTAATACTGACAACAAAAACTATCTTCTTTGCATCATCATTTTTAAATCATTCACATCAGTTGAGTATGTTTCACCATTTTCAAGAGATATTTCGCCATTTTTTATTAAATTTGCCAAAGAACTATTTAAGGAAATCATTCCTTCATCTGCACTAGTATTAATTACCAAATCAAGTTGATGTGTCTTATTTTCCCTGATCAAATTTCTAACTGCCGAATTAGCAACCATAATTTCCACTGCCGGAACTCTCCCTCCGTCAATCTTTGGCACAAGTCTTTGTGAGACAATGCCTAATAAATTCCCAGAAAGCTGTGCCCTAATTTGATTTTGCTGTCCCGCTGGAAAACTATCAATCATTCTGTCAATCGTCTGTGCAGCACTGTTAGTGTGCAGTGTAGCAAAAACTAGATGACCAGTTTCTGCAGCCGTAATTGCTGTGCTAATTGTTTCAGCATCTCTCATTTCACCGACCAATATCACATCAGCATCTTCACGAAACACACTTCTAAGCGCAGTGCCAAAAGATTCTGTATCAGAATGAACTTCCCTTTGATTTATAATACACCTATCCTGCGTATAAACATATTCAATCGGATCTTCAATTGTCACAATATGAGCATATTTTTGATGATTAATTCTGTCAATAAGTGCAGCCAAGGTTGTCGATTTTCCATGACCAGATGGTCCCACTACAAGCACAAATCCTTGAGAAACATTTGTAAAATCATAAACCAAACTCGGAATTTCCAGATCCTCTAAAGTTCTTATCTTGGACGATATCAATCGAAAAGCCGCACTAACATAACCTCTCTGATAAAAAACATTTACTCTGAATCTAATTTTCTCTTCAAATTCATAAGAAGTATCAACCTCCTTTGTCGTTAAAAACTTTTCTTTTTGCTCCATTGTAAGCATGGCAAAAATAATATCTTCCGCCCCTTGAGGTGTAAGCAAATCCTTATTTGTTAAAGGAACCAACCTACCATCAATTCTCAGTGTTGGATATCTCCCCACTGCCAAATGGAGATCAGAAGCATTTTCTTGAGCCGTCATTACCAACAAATTATCCAACTCTTGTTTAGCACTTATACTTGTCATATAGAATTATAAAAATTAATTATTTTTACTTAAAGCTTCCTGAATTTTTTTCACCACTTCCGAAGGAGTAAAGTGAGCCTTGATAATGTAACTTGTTGCCCCAAGTTCAAATCCCCTTTCAATGTTTTCCTTCTGAGATAAATTAGTCAAAAGAATAACGGGAATTTTATTCAAATTATTGTCTTTCTTAATCATTTTTAAAACACTAAAACCATCAATTTTTGGCATGACGACATCCAATAATATAATATCAGGAATGTTTTTTTCTAATTTTCTTATCCCTTCAATCCCATCGGCAGCGGCGGTAACTTCAAAATTAGCAGCCTCTAATTTGATTATATACATATCAGATATATATATATCATCCTCAATTATGAGTACTTTAACTTTTTTATTTTCAGACATATTTCTTATTTTCTAGAATTTAACGCAACAGTGTTATTATTAATTAATTGATTAAATACTTCATCAGGTTTTTGAAAATTAAGCGTGGCTCTCGGTCTTTTAATTTAATAAATCCTGTACCTTCTTAATCTCATATCTGCTTGCTTTGTTAAAGTCAGTTCCCTTGGGAAAAAATTGTCTGATTAAAACATTGGTATTTTCATTAGTTCCGCGTTCCCAAGGACTTCTTGGATAAGTAAAATAAACTTTAACTCCAGTAATATTTGTAAATAATTTATTTTTTGGCATTTCTCTTCCTTGATCATAGGTCATTGATATTTTCATCTGCTTTGGTAATTTCCTTACTTTTTTGGCAAAAGCTTTAGCTACAACTTCTGCTTCTCTGCTTTTGACAGGGATGAGGATAGTCGTGCGGGTCGTGCACTCTACAAGAGTGCCCAAAGCTGAACGATTATTCTTTCCGATAATGATATCACCCTCCCAATGTCCTGGAATAATACGATCTTCAACTTCTTTTAGTCGTTCTTCGATTGAAAGCATATCCTCTATCTTTCGCTCTATTTTGACACCTCTTTGACACCTCTTGCTTGTTTATAGCTTCTTTTGTGATTGCAAACAAGAGGTTAACTCCTTTTTCAAAGTCCCTTTAGGGAGAACATAGATATAGGTATAGATTGTTTCTGGTAAAATTCGCATGGCTATGTCTATAGGATAATCCTTAATTAATTCTTCGGCAATCTGACGAGGCGACCATTTCTTTCTTAGTTTCTTGATAATCTAAATTTATAAATCTAGATTATCATTTAATTTATGTTTGCCCGTCTTTCTTCTCGCTGAATTTCTTCTAACTCGATTTTTTGCCTTAATGGCACGATAGTTATACTTATTACAATTGCTAGCATTAATCTCTCTGCCAATTGTACTTACATTTCTTTTTAACACTTTAGCGATATTACGGAAAGAATATTCTTGTGAAAGCATTCTACTTATGTTTTCTCTCTCCAAATCGCTTAGTCTTTTATAATGTATCATAGATTTCTAACTTAACACATTTAGCACTTCGTGCCAATAGTGTTGCGTTAGATTCTAGACTGGAAGTTTTATTCAAATTAAATAATTAATATTAGTCCTCAGTAACTTTTAAAACTTCTTCAATTGTCGTCAGACCTCGAAAAACCTTCAATAGACCGTCTTGTTTCATTGTTAACATGCCCTGTTTTTTAGCTTCTCTTTCAATATCAGAATCAGTTATTTTATCCGACATAGATTCTTCAATTTCAGCCGTCATTGACAAAACCTCATATATACCAATTCGCCCAGAACTGCCTGATTTTTTACATTTGCGACATCCCATCCCATGGAAAATTTTTACCCCATTTGAGATGTCAATATCGCTTTTTTGATCTGCAGGTATTTTTTTAAGCTCCCTAATTAGCATCGCTTCTATATTTTGTGGAGGCTTAATTTCTTCCTTACAATTCACACATATTTTTCTTATAAGTCGTTGTCCGATTGCGACATTTAAGGAAGATGAAATCAAAAACGGCTCAATTCCCATATCAATCAATCTTGGAATAACTCCAATTGCATTGTTAGTATGCAAAGTTGATAAAACCAAATGACCAGTTAGAGCAGCATGAGTTGCCAGCTCTGCTGTTTCTTTGTCTCTAATTTCACCAACCATAATTATATCTGGATCTTGACGCAAAATCGAACGCAAGCCTGAGGAAAATGTATATCCAATCTCTGCTTTTATCTGGCTCTGATTAATGCCACTCATAAAATATTCAACTGGATCTTCTAGGGTTACAATATTTACTCCCTCTTGGTTGAGTAATTTAAGCATAGCGTAAAGCGTCGTTGATTTTCCAGAACCAGTAGGGCCGGTGACCAAAATAATCCCAAACGGTTTCTCTATATTTTCATTTATTATCTTCAGTCCACGACCTGAAATTCCTAGACTTTCCAAATTACTAATATCAGATGATGTATCAAGAATTCTCATTACTGCTTTTTCGCCTGCAACTGTCGGAAATGTTGAAACACGTAAATCAACGCTTTTTGAAGCATTACCAGCTGAACTTAAAACGAACCGAAATCTTCCATCTTGTGGTTTTCGTGTTTCATCAATTTTAAGATTAGATAATATTTTTATTCTTGATATTACTGCGGGGGCAATCTTACTCGGTAAAATTAAACTATTGTGCAGAACTCCATCCAACCGGTATCTTACTCTTAGTTCTTTTTCCGAGGGTTCAATGTGAATATCACTTGCCTTTCCTTCTATGGCATGCGACACAATAATATCGACTATCTTGCTCACTGGTGCTTCTTCTAAGATTACTTCTGTTTTTTTTTCTTTTCTTTTAATTTCGTCCTTATTCTTTATCTGCTCATCAACATTTTTTAATACATCTTCAAGCTCTTTGTTAAATTTTCTATACTGCTTTGAAACAATTTCAAAACCATCCTTTGATATTAGATAGATTTCTGTTTTTAGATTATGTTTAACAGAAATAAATTTCAAAGCATCTATGGCATCAATATTTGATATGTCAACCATGCCAACCTTCAGGACATTACCAACTTTTTTAAATGGAATAAATTTATAAAATAAAGCAGCTTTTTCCGGAATTTCGTTTAGAACCTCTGAATCAATTATTTGATCTTTCAAATTAATATATGGAGTATTTAAAAATTCAGCTTTCATTTGAACAATATCTTCAGTCGCAGCAAATTTATTCTCAATTAAAACATCAAATATATCTGATTTATTTTCAATCGCAATTTCAAACAACTCATTTAATTTTTCCCTATTATCAAGCTTCTTTGAGACAAAATAATTATAAACTTTTTCTAGATATGCACTATTCATCACATTTTCATTAATAGTAATCTTTTCTTAATACGTACAAAAAAATGCTTAATTCATCTACATAATTATTTATTATCATAAAATCCTCTAAGTGCCAAACCAACAGCCACCGAAAAGTGCTGAGATGAATCATGAAGTCTTTTTTCTAAAACAGGATTATAGACAATATTTTTCCACGGAAAGCCAATTTCCGTAGGTATTCCAATCTGCTTTGTAAAATATTTTGCTAGACCTGATATATAAGCTGTTCGGCCCGTTATAATAACTTTTTTTATACTATTTTGACGAGTCCTCACATAAGCTTCATTTATTTTTATTATTTCCGAAACAATGACACTTATTGTAGGTAATATCAAATCTGATATTTGTTTTTTCGTATTGCTATTATTAAATCCAACTTCCATCTTCAGCTGTTCAGCTCGACGGTAATCAACATTTACGCCATGACTAATTATTTTTGTAATTTCTTCACCTCCAACACCTGAGATACTATGACCGCTTATAACAACACCTTTCTCAACAACGGTTACACCTGTCGTCTTATTGCCAATATCAACTATAGCAACTGCTCCGTCTTCAAATCTTGAAAGTGCCCTAGCTAAAGAAAAAGATTCTGTTTCCAGCGCAATTAATTCCAATCCTAAAGAGTTAACAATATTAATATATTTATTTGTAATTTCCTTCGGAATTGCAACCAGTAATATTTTTAATTTTTTTTTACTATCCTTGTCAAAAGAATTTATAGTTTTGTAATTTCCTTCCCTCTCAATTACAATCCAATCAAACGCTACCTCTTCTATAGGTATTGGAATATATTGTCTTGCCTCAAAATTAATCGCATTCTCAATTTCAGAGTTAGGCATTTCTGGTAAAGTGACTATAGAAGTAAACGCAGAGGAAATAGGTACAGACATTGACACTTTTTTAGAATCTAGCCCCGAATCTCTTATTATTTCAGCAAGAGTACTTGCAATCTTTTTATCAGACATTCGAATATTATTAAATTTACTGCCACTTCCAATAATCTCCAAATAATCTTCAGTTTCTATTGAAACATAATTTTCAAGAATAATTTGTTTGTCTTTTTTCCCAAGCTGTACAATTCTCATCCCAGTTGTACCTATATCAATTCCCAAATAACTTGAAGATGATTTTTTAAAAATATTAAACATCTTTGTAATATAAATTATTCTTCTTTAATTTCAATTTTCATCGACATATTTTTTTCTATTTTAGGAAGTCTCAATGTCAATATTCCATTTTTTATCGTTGCTTCAACTCCTTCTGCTTTTATATCACATGGTAGAATTATTGAGCGCGAAAAATTTCCCCAGAAACATTCTTGATAATAATAGTCTTCCTCACTAACTTCATCAATATTATTTCTTTTTCCCTTGATAGTAACCATATCACTTGTCACCGAAATATCTAAATCCTCAGATCTGACACCACCAATAATTGATTTGATAACAATGCTATCCTTTGTCTTATAAACATCAACCGTCAGCTGTCCTTCTTCATCAGCACCGCCATGCTCTTTATCAAGCCACTGTGTATCATTTTTTTCATTTAGTTCAGTTTCATTCGTAGGCATTTCATATTTCTCATCTATCTCAGCTTCTACCTCCTTAGAATAATCAGGTTTATTTTCAATCTCATCGTTTTGAGATGAAGTTTCAATTTCAACACTCTTGTTCTCAACTACATCTTCATTTTCATCGCTAGAAGAAATAATTTTGTCCAAGAACGATTTTTTTTGTTTTGTCATTATTTTATTTTAATTTTCTTAAAAATATTATATTCTAATAAATTAGTATTATCATATAATGTACAGTAATATTATACCATTTTTTAAAATTACAACAAGGACTTTAATTTTTCTTGTAATTTTTTAAGTTTATCCTCGCTGACAGCTAATTTTTCTTTTTCTTTTTTGACAATCTCAACTGGAGCATTTTGAACAAATCGCTCATTATTAAGTTTATTTTTAATTTGGATAATATATTTCTCTGTTTCTTGAATTTCCTTTTTTATTCTTTCAGCTTCTTTTTCCTTGTCTATTAAGGCTCCGACATTCACATAAACTAAAACTTTACAATCAAATTGAATCCAACCTTCTGGTTTTTTTGCCTCACTTTCTATTCTTAAGTTTTCAACTCCTGCTAAAGTTTCAATAATATTTAAATTTTCTTTTATTGTCTTAATTTCTTCTGGACTCAAGCTTCCAGCTTTAATATTTATTATGACTTCAACTTTTTCTTTTAGTGCAATTCTATTCTCATTTTTAATTGATCTAATGCCTTTTATTATTTCCTGTATTATGCCAAAATTTACACTTACCTGAGTTGACTCCATTTCACCTTTGTCTTTCGGCCATTTTTCAACCATCAATAATTTTTCTTTCCCCATTTCTTGCCAAATTTGTTCCGTCACAAAAGGTATAAATGGATGGCATAGTTTGAGTAAGTTTTCTAAAACATAAATCAAAACCGCATCATTTTTTCCCTGAACTTTAGAAAATTCCAAATACCAATCGGCAAACTTATCCCACATAAAATCACGAATCCCAGCTTCGCCCTCAAACGCAAAAGAAAATTGATAATTTTCCAAAGAATTATTAACAATATATTTCAAATTTTCCAAATGCTCCAAAATCCATTTGTCTGCCAAGGTTAAATCATTGCTAGGCTCTAAGAGCCTAGATAGGCCCTTAGAGCCTTCGACAGTGTCAACACTCATCAAAATATACCTCGATATATTCCAAAGTTTATTCACAAAATTCCGATAACCCTCAATTTTTTCTTCAAAAAGTCTCAAATCATTTCCAGGACTTGATCCGATAATCATACTCAACCTCAAAGCATCTGTTCCATATTTTTCTATCATCTCAATCGGGTCAATTCCATTGCCTAAAGATTTACTCATTTTCCTGCCTTGCTTATCACGCACCATTCCGTGCAGATAGACATTTTTAAACGGCACTTCACCAAGTGTATATGTGGTCATTAAAATCATTCTGGCAATCCAAAAAAACAAAATGTCATAACCCGTTTCCATCACGCTCGTGGGATGAAAATTCTTTAAATCCGGACTATTTGCCACCCACTCTTCAAATGTTTTATATTTCTTATGGTCTTGCTCAAGTAATGTTGAAAAAGTCCACAAACCCGAAGAAAACCAAGTATCCAAGGTATCAGAATCTTGCATCCATCCCTTTTCTTTCGGCGCTTCTGTTCCAACATAAATTTCCTGAGCATTCATTATATCTTCAATATCTAATTCTTGATTATTGATTATTAATTCATTCCTATACCAAACTGGAATTCGATGTCCAAACCAAAGCTGACGGGAAATACACCAATCGTGCAAATTTTCCATCCAATTATGATATGTTTTTGAAAATCTCTCAGGAATGATTTCAATTTTATTTTCATCTTTTTCCTCTGCCTTATTCACAACCTGCAAAGCAACTTCTTTTAAAGACTTCCCTTCTTTAAAATATTGATTGCCTTCAATGGTGATTTTCTGATTCACTGCTACGAACCATTGCTTTGATGGCAACGGCTCAATCGGGGTGTCGCAACGATAACAAATGCTCAAGGCCTGGTCAACTTCTTCCACTTTTTCAATCAATTGATTTTTTTCAAGATATTGCACAAATTTTTCTCTTGCTTCCAAGACTGTCAGGCCTTTATAGTCGGCACCGGCACTCGCATTCATTTTTCCATCTTCGCCAATAATTTTGATTTTTTCTAAATCATTTTTTTCTGCCATTTCCCAATCTGTCATGCTGTGCGCCGGTGTCACCCCCAAGGCTCCCGTGCCAAATTCCATCTCCACTTCTCTATCGGCAATAATTTTAATCTTATGCAATCCATTTCCCAAATCAATTTCAAATACCTGACCAATATATTTCTGATATCTTTCATCTTTCGGATTCACTGCCACCGCCGTGTCGCCAAGTTTTGTTTCAGGACGAGTCGTGGCAATTGTAATTGGAAAATCTTTGTTATATTTGAAATAATATAAATTCGCTTTTTGGTCTTTATGCTCCACTTCGTCATCTGCCAGAGTTGACTCACACCTCGGACACCAATTCACAATTCGGTCTCCCCGATAAATAAGCTTGTCATTATACATTTTCACAAACACTTCTCTCACAGCCCGCGAAAGTCCATCATCAAGCGTATATCTTTCTCTTGACCAATCACAAGATGAACCCATTTTTCGAGTTTGATTCTTGATCGTGTTTTGCGAATTTTCAACATATTCATTCACCCGCTCCAAAAATTTTTCCCGACCCAAATCATATTTCGTCTTGCCCTCTTCGGCAATAATTTTTTCCACTTTCGTTTGAGTCGCAATTGAAGCATGATCTGTCCCCGGAAGCCACAAAGTATTTTTCCCTTTCATTCGATTATACCGAATCATCAAATCTTGATAAGCCAGCATTGAGGCATGACCCAAATGCAAAACCCCCGTTGCGTTCGGCGGTGGCATTGAAATTACAAACCGATTTTCTTTGTCATTCTTTTTATCTTCAGCCCACAACAAATTATCTGGATTAAAAAAACCAGATTCTTCCCATTTTTCATAAATTTTAGTCTCAACCTCTTGTGGGTTGTAGGCTTTTGGAATTTCAGACATAAGTTTTATACTATTGTTATTTTTCTATTTGCAAATAAAATTCTTCGCAAGACAATTTGATATCGGAATTAATTGTTTTTTCAAATTTTACATCACTATCAAGATCAATAGAAATACTTGTTCCATCTTCCCCTCTTGCCAAGGCTCCCCAGTTAATTTCATATCGATGCGTTTGTCCTAGATAAATTGGAATATTTTGAGCTTTAAAAATAATAGGTCTACCGTTCACAATAGAAGAATGCTCCATTTTGTAATTGCCCTCTTCAATATCATAAATTTCGTAAATATAAGAATCTTTGCTATTCATAATAATAACATCACCAGTTTCTTCATTGTAAATAGAATCTGGGATTTCTTCCTTAATCTCTCCGTTAATTAATCCAGTAACTCTGCCGCTTGAATCATAATCTCTCGCCTCATATTTTCCTTTTTTTATATTCACATTTTCCATCGAGAATTTTTTCAATATCCGTTATTTTATAATTTGATTTTATGCATCTAACAGAGTTACTCATTTCTTTGTCAATAACAAACCTAAAAACACTTGAAGACCCATAAGGAAAATTTCTAATCCAAACCTTTGATTCGTTCTCTGTTGAAGACCATAAAGATATAGTCAAACCAACAAAAAAATTTTCCTTCAGGATTACTTACTCCAACTAAAACAGCCTCAAAACCACTAGAACCGCCGCTTTTAATTTTATCTCCAGCACCATCACAGTCAAGAAATTTATCTCTGTTTCCATCGCATGTTTCTCCACTATCCTTTAAATAATTTTCCAAAACATACCATTCACTGTCTTTGGGCACATGCCAATTATCAAGACAAATTCCCTGCGAACCTTCTTCTGCTAAATTATTCATTGCTATATTCCATGTATAAAACCCCCGCTAGTGCTACAATCATCATTATTATAACAACCGCACTATCGCTTCGCCTGCCGGATTTTTGGTAACTTTCAAATTTTCTTTCAACCAGCATTGCTCGCCGATTTGAACTGTATTGTAAATATTATTGTCTATATCAGAAACTGTATCCGTACCGCAAACAAAATTATCTGTCTCTGTCTCAACTATATTTGAATTACTATCAACACCCCCCAAACATCTCTCCAAACAACCCTTCGTCCTCCTTTCTTATTTTCTCCTTCACCATTTCCCACTCCTCCTCTGTATATTTTTCATCAGTCAAAGGATTATACCCGTTTTTAATTTCATTATAATCATCATAAGAATCGCCATCAGTATCTGGATTGTTTTCATCTGTTCCTAATATTTTTTCTAAATAATCAGAAAGTCCGTCCTGATCTGAATCTATTGTTTTATTAATCTCAAATTCCGTAGCCTCTTTATCTTTCACAACTTCTATATCTACCACCTCAGAAGACAATAAATTATTATTATTATTATTATTATTATCTTCTTTACTTAAAAATGTAAAATACACTGATCCAACAACAACTGCTTGAATGACAGCTAGAATGAAAACAATTGTCTTTTGAGATAAGGGTTTTTTTGAATTAGAGTTAATT
>JAHYJV010000047.1 GCA_019428855.1 Patescibacteria group bacterium
CGATAAGTATGGATAATAATGATTTGGAATTAGAGCGTGGAATTACAATCTATTCAAAAAATGCTTCTTTGTTTTATAAAGGAACAAAAATTAATATTGTGGACACTCCTGGACATGCTGATTTTGGATCTGAGGTGGAGCGGGTTTTGCGATCAATTGATAGCGTTCTTTTAGTTGTAGATGCTCAAGAAGGACCAATGCCACAAACAAAATTTGTTCTCAAAAAGTCTTTAGAGCTTGGATTGAAACCGATTGTTGTTTTGAATAAAATTGATAAACCTGCGGCAAATATTGAGCTTGCTCATGATCAGGTTTTGGAATTATTTATGGATCTTGGTGCAAATGATGAACAATTAGATTTTGTAACTGTTTATGCAATTGGAAGAGAAGGAATTGCCAAGAAGAACATTAATGATAAATCAAAAGATTTAATGCCCCTGCTTGATGTGATTGTGGAAAATGTTCCATCTGCAAAAGCAGAAACTTCCTTGCCTCTTCTGATTCAACCTTTTAATCTTGCTTATGATGATTTTCTTGGCAGATTAGCAGTTGGAAGAATTTATGAAGGAAATATAAAAAAAGGGGATAAGGTTATTGTGAAAAAACCAACTGGAGAAATTCGGAAAGCATCAATTACAAAAATATCTACTTTTCATGGTACTGAAAGGAAGGAAGTAAATCAAGCTGACGCTGGAGATATTGTAATTCTTGCTGGAATTGCTGATATATATATTGGGGAAACAATATGCTCAAATGAAAATCAAAAACCGCTTCCAGCAATTACTGTTGATGAACCGACAATTTCTGTTAATTTTTTAGTTAACAATTCACCTTTTGCTGGAAAAGAAGGGAAGTTTGTTACTATCCGACAAATTAGAGAAAGACTTGAAAAAGAATTAGAAGTTAATGTTGGTTTAAGAATTGATTTTAGCGCAGTTGATTCCTTTAAAGTATTTGGAAGAGGAGAAATGCACATTGCTATTCTTCTTGAAAATATGAGACGACAGGGATATGAACTTCAAATTTCACAACCGAGTGTAATTATAAAAGAAAAAGACGGAAAAAAACTGGAGCCATTTGAAGAAATAACAATTGACATACCAGATGAATTTTCAGGAACTGTAATTGAAAAAATGGCGAAACGAAAAGGTAATATGATTGAGATGAAATCAGAAAATGGAAACACAAGGATTATTTTTGAAATTCCGACAAGAGGAATTCTTGGATATAGGGGAGAATTTATAATTGATACAAAAGGTGAAGGAATTTTATGTTCTCGCGTGATTGAATTTAGAGAATATGTCGGAGAAATCAAAAAAAGACATTTAGGGTCAATGGTGTCTATGCTTGCTGGAAAAGCTCTTGGATTTTCATTATATAATTTACAAGATAGAGGAGAATTATATATAAAACCAAACATTGAAGTTTATGAAGGAATGGTGATTGGAAATGCTTCCAAAGGAAAAGATTTAACGGTGAATCCAATTAAAGGAAAACACTTAACAAATATGCGCGCATCAGGTTCAGATGAAAATTTAAAACTTGTTCCTCCTATTGGAATTACTCTTGAAAGTGGAATGGAAATTATGCAGGAAGATGAATATCTTGAAATCACTCCAAAAAACATCCGTCTCAGGAAAAAACTTCTCCAGGATAATGATAGGGTGATTGCAAAAAGATAAACATAACAGAATATGACAGATTTTCTGGCTCATTTTTGACTTTTTTTATTTAATGCTATTCTAAAATCATAATATTCATTTAAGGGTTCTAAAATGAAGAAATTACCAATTATAAAAAACAGTCAACGGGTTGGTTTTATGTCTTCAAAAAAGATTGATATTTCTGGAAAAGTCATTTTAATGAGTTTTTGGACATATCCTTGTGTTCAATGCGATCGGCATATGCCATATCTAAGAGAAATTTGGAACTCTATAAATCATGATTAATTTTTGATTATTGGTGTTTATACTCCAACCTCTAAATATGGAATTGACAAAAAAAGCATAACAGAAATTGTTACAAATTTGGATATTGACTGGCCTGTAATTTCTGATAAGGAATATAAGTTTTACCGAAAATTTCAAAATGAACTTTGGTCAGCTCTTTGTTTATTTGATCAAGAAAAAAATCTTGTCTACGGCTGTTCTGGAAAATTTAAATATATTGAATTAAAAGAAAATATAAAAAATCTTTTGAAAAAAATCACATAGTTTTGAACATTTTCGAAAATAAAAATCCTGAAAATGTTTGTTTTATAGAAATTCCTGACACAAAAAAGGATGATATCAAGAAATCAGTTTCTGGAGAGTACAAACTTTTGTAAATAATAATCTTTTTAACAAAAACAAACTGCTTTTGAAGTAGTTTGTTTTTGTTAATTTCGATCTAATTATTTCTGAAGACAATCATTAAATAATTTAATCTGTTTATTATATTCAGCAATCAATTCTTTTTGTTCGTTTATAAGAATGTTAATTTGCTTTACAATTAAATTATATTTATCGATCATATTGTTGTAAGTTTTGATATCTTTTCTTGTTTTTGGATTCATTGATTCAATTGAATTTCGAAGAGAGATTGAATTTTTTTCAAGATTTGAAATTTGGTTTTGATTATTTTCGATTTCAGTTTTCAAATTTTGATTTACTTTTGGACAATCAGAAAATGGTCTGCCGAAAATTTGAACGCCAATCCAC
>JAHYJV010000048.1 GCA_019428855.1 Patescibacteria group bacterium
ACCCTGAGCCACACTTGTCACCCTGAGCTTGTCGAAGGGTTGAAGTCTCAAAAAACAACCTCTGACACAAAAACTCACCATACACTGTCATCCCGAAAGAGCGATAGCGACGGAGGGATCTAAAAATAAAGCCAGTTTCATTTCCCCTATTCTAGGATCTCTCACTCCGTTCGAGATGACAAGAAAACAGCATTTTGTAATTCAAAGTATTTAATCTTTTAGGAAAGAACACGAGAAATTAATTTTAAAAATTATCTAATGTCTGATAGTCATAGCGATTTAGAAATTCAATATAATAATGAAATAGATAAGCTTTCTAAGCTTTTAGTTTCGCGTGATTTGGAATTAACTGATGCTAATAATAAATTAGATGATAAAATATTAGAGCTTAAAAAAGCTAATATTGAATTAAGCGAGAATAAAAATATTCTTGAAATAAGATTAAATGCTAGAACAAGACAACTCCAAGAAGTAATCGAAGGATTAGATAAGCAAGTTACGGAAAGAACGGCAAAGCTTGCAAAATCGCAAAAGGCTTTAATGAATATTCTTGAGGATAATCAAGCGGAAAAGAGAATTGCACAAAAAGAGCGGGATAAAACATATTCAATAATTAGTAATTTTTCAGATGGACTTTTAATATTTGATAGTGAAAACAAATTGATTATTATTAATAAAATGGCCGAAAAGATTCTTAACATTAACAAAGAAAATTTTGAAGGAAAAAATATTGAAGAATTAGTCAATAATGATAAACTAAAAGCATTAATAAATGTTTTAGAAAACTCTCTTGAGGATGTTTTTCGGAAGGAATATAAAGTAGATGAAGAAAATACTCTTGAGTTGACGATATCTTCCATAAAGCAAAACGATGAAACGATAAATAAATTTTTAATCCTTCACGATATTACGAGAGAAAAAAAGGTGCAGTCGCTCAAAAGTGAATTTGTGTCAATTGCCGCTCATCAACTAAGAACACCACTTTCGGCTATTAAGTGGACTCTAACCGCACTTTTAGATGAAGATTTTGGGGATTTAAATGACGATCAAAAAAAATATATTGGTAAGGCTAATTTATCTAACGAGAGAATGATTAATTTGGTGGATGATTTGTTAAATTTATCAAGAATAGAAGAAGGAAAGTATGTTCAGGCTCAAACTTATTTAAGGATAGAAGATCTTGTAAAAGAAGTTTTAGAAGGTGAAGAAATCAAATCAGGTAAAAAAAATATTGTGCTAAACTTTACCAAGGACAAGGTAATATCCGAAGTATTTATAGATAAAGAAAAAATTAAACTTGTAATTCAAAATTTGGTTGAAAATGCAATCAATTATGGTTTTGAAAGTACAAAAGTTGATATAAGTCTGACGGAAAATAAAAAAGAACATGAGGTTCAACTTAAAATTACCAATATGGGCATTGGTATCTCAGAAGAAAGTAAAGAAAGAATATTTACAAAATTTTTTAGAGCTGAGAATGCCGTCAGGCTAGAAACAGTAGGGAGCGGACTGGGTTTATTTATTAATAAAAACATTATTGAATCTCACGGTGGTAAAATATGGTTTGAATCAAGCAAGGATGGAGAAACTTCATTTTATTTTAGATTACCGGTAAAAGACAAGGTGTCAGAATTTTTATCAAAGCTTTAATTACAAAAATATTAATTATTGGCGAGTTTGAGCACAGTATAAGTGCTTGCAAGGTTTTCCAGTATGTAATATAATCAATGTGAGTTAAGCTAATAATATAAAAACATAATAATCACTGCAATCAGTATTGCCGTTATAGATTTTGCATTTTATTTGCAAGCATAAAAATTTATCAAGTCTTGGTAAGAGGTGATAAAAAAATAAAAGCCTAAATTATTTTTATTATTTTTTGGTACTCAGCAAGTATTTTTTAGCTTAGCGACAGGAGCGATTAATTATTACTCATGCATAACCTTGTTACCACGCCTGCATAACTTTTATCGTTGATTTCTTAATAATGGTTGGTGATTTGACAACGACTCTTTTTATATACTTTAATGAGATTGTAGATTAAAAAATAAATAATATATTTTTTAAATTAATAAACTTAAACATATGGCAAAAAAAATAGTGCTTATAGAGGACGAGGAAATCTTAGCTAATCTTTTAAAGGAAAAATTGGAAAAATGCGGATTTGAGGTTTTAGTTGCTTCAGACGGGGAAGAGGGTCTTGAAATGTTGAAAAAGGGTAAGCCAGACTTAGTTTTACTTGATATTGTTATGCCGAAGATGGGAGGTTTTGAGGTTATGGAAGAGATGAATAAGATTCCCGAACTTAACCTTAAGGTACTTCCTGTAATTGTTGTTTCAAACTCTGGTCAGCCTGTTGAAGTAGACAGAGCACTAAAGTTAGGAATAAGAGACTATCTGATTAAAACGCAATTTGATCCACAGGAAGTGATTGATAAAGTAAATAAAGTATTTTTATAATTAATTTGGCTCTAGACCATCAGAAACTATGTTAAAATAGGAGTATGATAGTAAACAAAGCCAAAATATCAAACTACAATATAAAAAAACAGTTGAGTGTTTTTCACTTGATCTTAACGCAGGTTAATTTTAGGTAAAATAGAGGCAAACAGTGTTATCTATACGGACGGATAAAGAGGCTGTCATGGACTGGTAGATGTTGGATATGATAAGCATTATAAAGTGAAACAT
>JAHYJV010000049.1 GCA_019428855.1 Patescibacteria group bacterium
GGTGGAGCAATGATTTCCCAAAAGCATGGAAATTTTATCGTCAACACAGGCAATGCCCAAGCTGAAGATGTTGTGATTTTAATTAGCTTAATTAAGCAAAAAATTCGAGATCATTTTGGAGTTCAACTGCATGAAGAAATTGAATATGTAGGATTTTAGCTATATTGAATTACGAAATATTAATTGTCATTTCGTGGGAGTGATAAGGACGAGAAATCTATAAACATTATTTTTTGCATCTATCATATTTTCAGATCTCTCATTCATACTTCATTTCGAGATGACATCTAATAATAATAATTTTTTAATTTAGATTAGCTAGACTAATATTTATGCTTTGCGTTGGCTCCACTCTCCTGAGTAGAGCTTTTTTGTATTTAAGTTTGTAGTCCGTATCAAATCATTTAACTATGAAACCGAAATCCTTTTTTTGAGGTATGTGGTAAAATAACGCCATAGAAGGAATTAGTTTGTTAGTTAGATTAATATTTTCTTGACATTTTTTTTATTTCGGTTATTCTACACAGAAAAGAGAGTTCATTTAAAAAAAATTCACTGGTTATGGAAGTTTAATATTTTTTGAAGTTCAGGTTTTAACCTGCTTATTATCCTGTGTTGTCGAAGGATTACATATAGAGTGTGAACTCTAAAATATAAGATATTAAATTTTTATGACTGGTGAATTTAAATAAATTTGCTAGACTATAAAATCAATTGAGGTGAATGAGAGAATGGAATCAAAAAGCAAAAGAATGGAAGAAGCGATAAATAGGATTAAGAAAAATCCAGACGTTGTAAGGCCGAGTATAGGAGTGTTTGCTGGGATATACAATAATGAGGGAAAAGTCCTTCTCAAGAAGAGGGGGAAAAATGAAACTCTTTCCGGCGATTGGGATCTTCCAGGTGGATCAGTAGAAGTAGAATCCGCTGCTGTTGCATCGGATGAAAGATTGATCGGGCAAGAACTTGCTCGTGAAGTTATGGAGGAAACAGGAATTCAAATCTCTGTAGAGGTAATGCCAGCTATGTACCCAGCAGTAATCAAAGGAGGTTTTGACTGGGCGTTTGTGATTCCCATTTATAATATTAAACGGGATGAAACAAAAGGGGATTATGCATTCTATTCTCCAAAAGATCTTCTACGGATTGCCCAACTTCCTGAAGGGCGCAGGTTGGTAAGCGGTGTAGGAAAGAGAATGCATCGGTTGGCACTTATGGCATTATGCCATAGTCCAAATCTTGAGTATAGAAAAGAAGCAAATGAAATGCTTTTAGAAATTCAAGACAAGTTCGAGTAATTTTTATTAATGAGGTAAAGACTTTGCAAAGCAAACGAGTTGCCTCTTCTTTTTTTATTCAAAAAATGATAAGATAAAACAAAGCACAAACACACCAAAGATTATTTTGTACTTTGTCTATTGCAAAGTTTGGAATGTTTGTGTTTTGGGAATTGTATTTTTGTAAAATAAATTTATGCTTGGAATTTTTGAAAATCATCACAATTTATATTCCTGGTTTCCGAAAATGGAAAAAACCACCTTTGATGTTTCATTGGTGCATTTTTTGTTAATGTTCGGATATAAACTTTTTTCTTTATACTATCCTTTATTTTTAATTTCAAACGGATTCTCAATTTTAAATGTGGGAAGTATTTATTTACTTACATACTCTGTAATTGCTGTTTCTTCTGTAATAATTAATTATTATATTCACAATCTTAATCCTTCCAAGGTTGCTTCACATGGAATTGCTGGATATGGAATTTTTGCTCTTTTAATGCTCTTGGGAAGCAATATTTATGTGTTTTATTTTGCACAAATAGTTCTTGGAATTTCTGCAGCGACCTGGCTCGTGTCACTTCGATTAATTTTGATGAGATCAAAAACTGACAGCAAGAGCCGAAGCTTTGGCTGGTTCTATTCAATGCCTCATTATGCCTCTGCAATTGCTCCTTTGATTGGCGGAGTTGTAATCTTGAAATTTGGTTTTGTGGGAGTTTTTGTTTTGAGCGTTCTGATCCAATTTGCAAATGCAATTTACGCCTATAAAAGATTAAATGGAAATTCGTTATCTTCCGACAAAAGAATCCCACATAAACTGCCTGGAAAGTCTCTAAAGAAAAATTATATAAAGGTTTTCAGAATTATAAAATCTGACGGAACTTTTGTTATGATTTTAATGTCTATTCTTACCTTTTTAATTTTAGGTGGAATTTACAGGGCATTTTTTGTTTTGTTTATGGAGGATTTGTCTTTTTCTGAAACTGATATAATTAGATTTATTTCTATAATTTCTGTTATGTATCTTCCACTTTCAATATTGCTTATAAAAATAATTGAGAAACTAAGAAACAAAAAGATTATAAGTGGAGGAATAATTATTGAGGGAATTGTGACAATCGTTCTTGGAATATTTGCAAGTGTGATGAACTTGTTTGGACTATTTGTTCTTATGATGATTGATTCTTTGGGGGCGATGGCATTTGCAAGTGGAAAAAGTTCCTATCTTTCAAAGAAGTTTAAAGATTGTCAAGAAGA
>JAHYJV010000015.1 GCA_019428855.1 Patescibacteria group bacterium
TAAATCTTGGTACATTGATATTATCTATTTTTCCTAAAGTGGACATCATATTCCTTTGATAATATCCATTAAATTGCAGTTTTTCATCCATCTCTTTTCTAAATAATTCCATTTCATCTTTAATCATAACTTTTACAGTCACCTTGATCGTTTGTTTGAGTGTGTCTGATAGATTACTTGCTAAAAACTTTTGCAATTCCTCATCACTATTGTAAAATGGAAACTTTTGTGTTTTACTTTTCATAGAGCTGGTTGTTAGTTGTTTAAATATATAGATTAAGATTTTATTTTCCTAATCTATTTTACAACAATCAACCTGCTTTTGAAATTACACACTAATAGTATACGCTATCTGAATGCTAAAAAAATAATTAATTTTCCCTGTATAATTCTTGACGACTTCTTTTATCAATTTCAAGCTTTCTTTAATGTGCAAATTAATGATAAATATTTATGCCAAAAATCACAAAATGTATTGACACCTTACCTTCTTGTTGGGCTTGCTGAGGGATAATTTATGGTAAATGTGGTATAATAATGTTAAGTAGTTTATAAATTAAAATTATCTTATGGATTCGAAAACAAGAACGACAAAAATAATTGCGACGGTTGGTCCAGCTTCAAAAAAACTTTCTGTTTTACGTGAATTGATTCAAGCTGGAGTGGATGTTTTTCGATTTAATTTAAAATATAGTACAATTGAAGATCATGCTCGGATTATTGACGATATTCGTAAATTATCTCGCGAGTTAGGTTGCTTTGTTGAAATTCTAATTGATTTACCCGATGCTACTTTTTCTGATGGTATTAATTTAGTGAGAGAAAAAAAATCAGAATATGTCGCTCTTTCTTATCTCAGGCGATCTGAGCAAATCAAAAAATTTCGAATTGACACTGAAACAATGAATTTAAATACAATCATCATTGCAAAAATTGAAACTAAGGAGGCACTGGATCATTTCACTGACATCCTAAATGAAACTGACGCCCTGATGGTGGCTCGCGGTGATCTAGGAGAATCAATCCCTATAGAACAGGTTCCATTTGTGCAAAAAGAGATTTTGATGAGCAGTCAGAAGAATAAGAAAATCGTAATTGTGGCTACGGAGATGCTTTTGTCTATGACTTCCAATAAAGAGCCGACAAGAGCTGAGGTTTCAGATGTTGCCAATGCTGTGCTGGAAGGAGCTGACTTTGTTATGCTTTCCGAAGAGACTTCTATCGGAAAATATCCCGTCGAAGCTGTAAAAATCATGAGTAAAATTATTCACGAAGCGGAAAGCTGGACAAAATTAGGACATGTACGCATATCATCGGAGGATGATTGTCATTTTTTATTCGGTCAATAATTTTCTAAATATTTTTTGTCCCGCCTCTTTACTTATTATTTCTTTTGTGATAATATTCACAATATTGAGAATTGCTTAAATCGTATTCATAAAATATTTATATGGCAAAAAGAAGAACAGGTGTTGGGAAAGGTAAAAAATCAACTTCTAAAAAAACTGCAAAAAGGCTTGAAATTAAGCGAGTTATGCTTGAAGAAAAAGAAAATAAGAAAAACAAGGGAAAGAAGAAATAATATATTTGACACACCTTTTAAAACAACTCATTTAATTGGGTTGTTTTTTTATCCTAATATCTGCATTTCGTAGTTCAAGAAAATTAGGTATTTTTTTGATATAGTCTTATTAAAAAAGATTTTAGGGATATTTATCATTACTTGACAGATTAGATTATTGGTTGTGCATTTTTATTTATTTGGTATAATGAAGATAACAATAATGACTATTTAAATTTCTGTTTGAGTCGGAAGTGAGTTTCAATTCTAAAAATATAAATTAATTAATAATAAAAAAATATGTCAGAAAAAATTAAGAAACTTTATCGTTCCAGAAAGAATAGAATTTTGTTTGGAGTTTGTGGAGGTCTAGGATCTTATTTTAAAATAGACCCTAATATTTTTCGCATTCTATTTATAATTTTGACACTTATGAGTGGTATTGGAGTTATTCTTTATGTAGTTTTAGTTTTATTTATTCCCACTGAAGGAGGAAAAAGAATTGAAGAGGATAAATTTGCAGAGGTGGATGAGTTTAAGAAAAGAGCTGGGGAGAAAATTCAGGATATTGCGAAGAAGGTAAAGAAAAAGTAAAGAAATTTCACAGATGGTTTAAAAAGCGAAGTCAAAAGCGTCTTGAAAAAATTTGAAAATAACACGAGCTTCGTGTTGTTTTATTTTACTTTAATAATTGTTGCTTGAATAATAGAATATTTGATTATTTTGTGCTAAAATAAGAATGTGATTGGTAAATATGCTTAGCTTATCAGACGAGGAACTTTAAGAAAAATAAATAAAAATTTCATGGAAAATAAATTCTATTACATGTTGGCTCCGATTGAGAACATGACAGATTCTTGTTTTCGAACAATTTGTCACGGAGCAGATATGACTTTTACGGAGAAGGTTAGCTTTCAGGCATTGGCGAAAAAAAATCCTTTTACGATGAATAAAATTAAGCTTTTTGATGACACTCCTTGTATGATTCAAATCATCGGACAACGAGAACCGTTGTTGAAAAAGTTTTTAAAGTATTTCAGACCTAGCCAAGGCTTCCAAGGATTTAATTTGAATCTCGGCTGTCCTGACCCCGAAGTTGTGAAAGCGGGTTTGGGTTGTGCTTTGATGAAAAGAGTTTCAAAGGTAAAAAGAATGATTGAGACGATTAAGAGTTTTGGTTATGGGGCGAATATCAAGATGCGTTTGGGAATGAATCAATTTGAGAAGAATAATAAGGTATATTTGAATCTGATCGAAAATGTTGACGCTGATTTTTTCGTTGTGCATGCCAGGCACGGCAAAGAAACATATGCTGATAAACCAGATTGGAGTGTGTTTTCTGAGTGTGCAAAAACCGGAAAAAATATTATCGCAAATGGTGATATCAAGACCAAAGAGGATATTGAAAAATTTAAAGATTGTAAAGGTGTTATGATTGGAAGAGCGGCTGTGGAAAATCCCTTGATTTTTGCAGAACTGAAAGGATTAGATGTTCCAACTCGCGATGATGTAAAAAAGGAATATGAAAGATTATTAAGAGAAAGAAATTCTCATCCAAAATATGCCAATCATATTTTCAAACATCTTGGAGAGAATTTTAGTAATGTGTTACCTATGTACTCATCTTGTACAAGATATTGACGGATTAATTAATGGGGCTATAATATAAATATTAGATATGATTGATGAAAGGAGCCTGGAAACTCCATTAGCAAAGTAGTCATTAAATAAGGGCCTTTTGAATAATTTTGAAAGGAAGTTAGATGGAACCGCGGGATAAATCTCGTTCTAGCAACTAAGCTGTTTAGTTATTAGAACGAGTTTTTTAATTATTAATTAAGTATAAAAATATGACAAAAGAAAATAATAATATTTCCATGGAGGAAATCGTTTCTTTGTGTAAAAGACGCGGATTTATTTTTCCGGCCTGTGAAATTTATGGTGGGTTTGCCAATTCCTATAGTTATGGACCTTATGGATCGCAATTGAAAAATAACATCAAGGCTCTCTGGTGGAAAAAGTTTGTGGAAGACCGAAAAGATATGGTTGGGATTGATGGGCCGATATTACTCAATCCAAAATTATGGGAGGCTTCTGGTCATACTGGAGGTTTTAATGCGGCCTTGGTTGATTGCAAAGAATGTAAAAGAAGATTTCGAGCTGATCATCTGGTAGAAAAAGCGACTGGTGAAGATATGGAAGGGCGCAATAAGGACATGACAAGAGCACTGCAGGCCAAGAAGGTTCCTTGTCCAGTATGTAAAAAATTCAATTGGACAGAGGTTCGTGATTTTAATGAAATGTTTTCAACGAATATGAACGGGATTACTGATGAAAACGGAGATTATCTTCCAGTATATCTGCGTCCTGAAACTGCCGGGGCAATTTTTATGGATTACAAAAATATTTTAGATTCTACAAGGGTAAAAATACCATTTGGAGTTGCTCAAATTGGAAAAGCATTTCGTAATGAAATTGTGGCTGGTAATTTTACATTCCGTATTCGCGAATTTGAACAGATGGAGATTGAATATTTCATACATCCAGATACGAAATGGGAACAACAGTTTGAAAATTGGCTCGTAGAACAAAATAATTTTGCACAAGAGATCGGAATTAGCAAAGACCTTCTTTCTAGATATGAACATCCCAAAGAAAAATTATCTCATTATTCAAAAAAGACGACAGACACAATGTTTAAATTTCCATTTGGGATTGAAGAGCTTTTTGGTATGGCTCACAGAAGCGATTTTGATCTCTCATCTCATGCTAAACATTCTGGAAAAGATTTGAGTTATGACGATAGAAATACAGGCGAACGATATATTCCGCACGTCCTTGAGCCAACTTTCGGTCTTGATCGAGCCATCCTGGCGACCATCATTTCTTCGTTCGTGCAGGAAGATTTGGGCGAAGGGGAGTCTCGAATTGTAATGAAATTTCCGCCAAAGATTGCACCTGTAAAAATTGCTATCTTTCCGCTTCTCAAAAATAAACTAGAACTCGTCAAAAAGGCTGAGGAAGCTTATGATAATCTAAAAAATAAATGGTTGTGTGAATTCGATGATAATGGAAATATTGGAAAGAGATATCGAAGGCAAGATGAGATTGGAACGCCGTTTTGCGTTACAATAGATTTTGAGACAATTGAAAAAGATAACTCTGTCACTGTAAGAGATCGTGACACTATGAAGCAAGAAAGAGTGAAATTGAATCAAATAAATGAATATTTTGAGCAGAAATTTAACTAAATTATTTTGAATTACGAAATGCAAATTTTTGTGTCATTTTGAGCCTTAAGCGAGAAATCCCTTCAATATTATTATCGCTATTTACATTGTTGAAGGGATTTCTCAATCGCTATCGCTCATTTCGAAATGACAAAAGGAGGCATTTCGTAATTCAAAGAAATTAATAACAAGAAATAAATGTATAAAAAGAGCCAGAAATTAGTAGAACAAAAGATTCCGAAGTTGTTATTTCAACAGTCACTCCCAGCAGCAGTTGGAATGTTTGTAATGACTTTGTATAATGTGGTGGATACCATTTTTATCGGAAAAGGAGTTGGGACACTTGGTCTGGCTGGCGTGGCAATTTCTTTCCCTTTGGTTATGGCAATTGGTGCAGTAGCTCAGATGCTTGGAGTTGGTTTTTCGTCAATTATTTCTCGGAGCATCGGTGCTCGTAATTGCCAGAGAGCTGAGCGTGCTTTTGGAAACTATCTGACAGTTTCGTTTTTGTTTGGTCTGGCAATGACAATTACGGGTCTTTTATTGTTTATTCCCTTGTTGAAGTTTCTGGGAGCAAGCAGTAGCGTTTTTCCGTATGCGAAAGATTATACCAGTATCATAATTTTAGGATCCATTTTTTTTGTTTTTCTGGCGGGCGGAAATAATATCATCAGATCAACAGGTGATGCAAAAAAAGCTATGCAGGCTATGATTATCAGTTCTCTTGTTAATATTATTCTTGATTATATTTTTATTTTTGAATTTGGAATGGGTATTAAGGGTGCTGCCTGGGCGACTGTTATATCATGGATTATTGGAGTTGCATATGTTCTAGGCACGCTACTAGGAAAAAACAAAAATATTAAATTGCAAATAAACAACCTTAAATTAGATGTTGAAATTGTAAAAGAGGGGTTGTTAATTGGCCTATCCTCATTTGCCAGACAAATATCGTCCAGCGTAATGATGTTATTTCTGAATAAATCACTTTCAATTTATTCGACAGATTTAATAATCGCTGCTTTTGGAATCATTATGAGAATTTTAATGCTCGTTCTTATGCCGATTGTGGGTTTGGTACAAGGTTTAATGCCGATTATTGGTGCAAATCATGGGGCGAGAAATTTTGAACGAACTTATAATGCCACGATGTTAGCCATTAAAGTTGCCACTACAATATCAATGATTTCTTATATGATAATATTATTATTTCCAGATTTTCTTGTTTCAATTTTTACTTCTGATGTAGCGTTAATTGAAAGCAGTAAAGACATTTTAAGAATAATCGTTATTGGAATTCCTTTAGTTGGTTTTCAAATGGTGGCTGGTGGTTTCTATCAAGCATTAGGTCGGGCAAAGCAGGCTCTGTTCATATCACTATTAAGACAAATATTTCTTTTTGTGCCGTTAATGCTCATCTTTCCTTTTTTTTGGGGACTAGAGGGAATTTTTTATGCTTTTCCAGTTGCGGATATATTATCAGCTGTCATCACTTTTTATATATTTCGGAAAAGCTTTAGTCAATTGAAAAGAGTGTAGTGATATTTAATCTTTTTTAAACTACTTATGAAATATGATGTTGTCGTAATTGGCGGTGGTCCTGCGGGCATGATGAGTGCAGGGCGAGCGAGCGAGCTTGGATCTCGTGTCCTTTTACTTGAAAAAAATCGAAATCTTGGTACAAAACTATTGCTAACTGGAAAAGGGAGATGTAATATTACCAACAAAACAGATGATTTAAAAGGGTTTATTTCTTTGTTTGGCAAAAAGGGAAATTTTCTTTTTTCGTCGCTATATAAATTTGGAATTGAAGACACTATAGATTTTTTTGAATCGCGAGGAGTAAAAACAAAAATTGAAAGAGGAAATAGAGTATTTCCTGTAAGCGATAGGTCAAAAGATGTGCTTGATGCTCTCGCTGTTTATTTGATAAAATCAAATGTGAAAATCAAGACAAGCACAGAAGTGAAAGAAGTTATCAAAAAAGGAAAAATAATTGAAAAAATTATTCTAATTTCTGGTGAAGAAATATTGGCAAATAAATTTATAATTTGTACAGGCGGTAAATCATATCCTAGCACTGGTTCTTCGGGAGATGGATTTCGTTGGTTGGTGAAATTAGGACACAACATTACAAATTTATATCCTTCTCTTACTCCAATTGTTATTGAAGATAAAATTGTCAGAGAATTAGAAGGATTAAGCTTGAAAAATGTCGCAATCAGTCTTTATTTAAAGAATAAAAAAATAGATTCTCGCTTTGGAGAGGCAATTTTTACGATAGACGGAATGAGTGGGCCTATTATACTTGATATGAGTCAAAAAATTGGAAGGCAGCTTGATGGAGAAATGACAGTTAAGATTGATTTTAAACCTGCATTAGATTTTGAAAGGCTGGATTTGAGAATTCAAAGAGATTTTCAAGAGGGGAGTAATAAGATATTTCGAAATAGTCTTAATAAACTGTTGCCACAAAAACTAATCCCAGTGATAATTAGACTTTCGCAAATTGATTCGGAAAAAAAAGTTAATCTTGTGACAAGAGAAGAGCGAAGAAATTTAGTTCATTTGATTAAAGAATTTCAACTGGCATTAAAGGGAGTGGTTGGATTTGAAAAAGCAATTGTTACTTCTGGAGGAATTGATTTGAAAGATGTTGATCCAGTAACTATGAGATCAAATTTGATTGATAATCTTTTTTTTGCAGGTGAGATTCTCAATCTCGATGGTCCGACTGGTGGATATAATTTGCAGGTTTGTTGGAGCACGGGATATGTTGCCGGAGAGAGTGCAGGAAAAAAATTTTAAATGGACATTTCAATTATTTGCTTTTACAACTAAGATTAGAATGAATAATTGTAATAATAATTTCGTAATTAGGAATTATCTTGAATCACGAAATAGTCAAATTTGTCATGGTGAGCTTGTCGAAGTAAATTTATATTGATAAGTAATATATCTTGAGACTTCAACCCTTCGACAGGATCAAGGTAACAAGTATGTTGAATTTCGTAATTAGGAGTTAATAACTGGAGATAAAACTAGTATTGACAATAATATTTATATGTGTTAGTCTTCACATGTAAGAGGAATGCGTTATAAACAGAAAATAAGTCGAGTTCTGCAAAGCATCTAGTCTTGCATTTAATTCGCCTTTTTTATTTATACATGAACGGTACAATAAAAAAATTAACTGACAAAGGTTACGGCTTCATCGCTCAAGATGATGGTGGAAAAGATTTGTTCTTCCACTCAAATGAGCTTAATGGCGTTGCTTATGATCAGCTTAAAGAAGGTGATTCAGTTTCTTTTGAAGTTACTGAATCACCAAAAGGTTTGAATGCTACAAATGTTACACTTGTGTAATTAAGTAGATTCTAATCGAGATAAAAACTCCAATTAAAACCTGGAGTTTTTATTATGCTTTGAGTATTTCCATTTTTTTCACTCAGAGTTAGTCTTGTAATTTTTATGTTGTAATAATGGATTGGTTATAAAGTCCCTAAATATTTTCCGAATTCACAACAGTAAATTGGTCAATGGCTATGTATAAGATAAAATTAGATATAAAGAGATCTGCAGCTCAATTTAGAGCAACGAAATTTCTCTCCGACACAATAACAAATAATTTAAATGTTAAGCTTTTTTGCATTTACAAGAAAGAGGTAAGCAAATTTTTTTAACTTAATGAAAAAGTTCGTAATCTTATAGAATATGCTTTTAATCTACATAATATATTTGAAGCTATTAAATCGCTATTTATGATTATTCTAGAGGTTGGAATTTTTTATGTTGGCATAAAACTATGGGAAAAAGATATGTTTACTTTGGGTGATTTTGTATTGTTGCAATCTAATGTATTAATTATTATTATTATGCATATTTGGAATTTCGGCAAAATGATAAGAAGGACTTATCAGAATTTGGCGGCTGTTGAAGAAATGACTGTCATATTTAACACTCCACACGAGATTAAAGATGATTTAAGAGCAAAAAAAACTAATAATTAAAAAAGCTGAAATTGAATTTCAAAATGTTAGTTTTTATTATCACAAAACTAGAAAAGTTTTTGAAAAATTTAACTTAATAGTAAAAGGTTGTCAAAGATTTGGTTTAATTGGTCCGATTTTGTTTCACCGAAGTTTGATGGAAAACATTCGTTATGTAAAATTTAATGCTACCGACAAAGAATTTATCGAGGCTGCCAAGCTGGCGCATTGTCATGAGTTTATAAATGACTTGCCAGAAAAATATGATATTTTTGTAGGTGAAAGAAAGGTGAAGTTTTCTGGTGGCGAAAGACAAAGAGTCTCCATCGCTCGAGCTAACTTGCACAATGCCCCAATTCTGATTGTAGATGAAGCAACTTCCAGTCTTAATTCACATTCGGAAAGACTGATTCAAGACGCACTTGATAAATTAATGAAAGGCAAAACTGTCATTTTCATCGCTCGTAGACTTTTTACAATTGTTAGAATGGACCGAATTGTGTTTATTGATGATGGAAAAATCATCGAAAATGGTTCGCATCAACAATTATGTGAAAAAGAAAATGGCAATTATAGAAAGCTTTTGGAGCTTCAAGCTGGTGGCTCCATTTTTCGATTTTGACGAATTATTAAGGAGGTTCAACCTCCTTAATTTTGCCTAATCGTGCATAAATTTTGATTTCTTGCTATAATATAAATATAAAAGCTATTAATTTTTTATTGTTTTTTATTTATGTCACAGTTTAAGGAAAGGTATTCAAAATTGAATAAGGAGCAGAAAGCGGCTGTTGATTGTATTGATGGACCAATGCTGGTTGTAGCGGGGCCTGGAAGCGGTAAAACAGAGCTTCTGAGCTTGCGTGTGGCCAATATTTTACGCAAAACTGATGTTTTTCCAAGCAGTATTCTTTGTTTGACTTTTACAGAAGCAGCATCCACAAATATGCGAAAGCGCTTGAGTGACATTATCGGTCAAGATGCTTATAAAGTTGCTATCCATACTTTTCATAGTTTTGGTAGTGAAATTATCAATCAAAATCCTGAGTATTTCTATCATGGAGCGACATATAATCCAGTTGATGATTTAGCACAGGTGGAGATTATAGAAGAGATATTGACTGCATCAAAGCATGATAGCAAATTGAAATCTTATAATCCTGAACAAGGGTATGTTTATATAAAAGATATTATCAATAGAATTGGCGACTTAAAAAAGGCTTTGACTCCAGATGAGTTTTTAGATTTGACTATGGAAAATAAAAGTTTTTTAGAAAATTCTCAGGAAATTATAGATAGATATTTTTCGAAAACTATTACCAAGAAAAAACTTTTAGATTTTCAAAATATAATCAATGAATTAGAAAATATAAATTTCTCTCACAGAAAAAAGAAAACGAAGTTCAAGAGTATCCAAGAATCAATTATTTCTAGTTTAAGTGAGGTGATTCAAAAATCAATTGATGAAGAAAAGACAAAATATCTCTCGCAATGGAAAACGAACTTTACGATGAATGATAAAAACAAGAAAAGAATTCTAAGGGATTTTCAACAAATTGAAAAACAAATTGAGCTCGCAGAAATTTACAAAAAATATCAAAAAAAACTTCGCAAAAAAGGATACTATGATTTTTCTGATATGCTCTTGGACACAGTTAAAGTTTTGCAAGAAAATTCTGAATTGAAATATAACATTGCTGAAAAATATTTATATATTCTGGTAGATGAATTTCAGGATACAAACGATATACAAAATCGATTGCTTGATAATGTTATTAACCTAGAGGAGAGCGACGGAGAGCCAAATATTTTGGCGGTTGGTGATGATGATCAGGCAATTTATAAATTTCAAGGTGCTAATGTAAAAAATATTGTAGATTATATTGAAAAATATAAGAATTTGAAAATGGTTGTTTTGCAAAAAAATTATCGCTCAACCCAAAACATTCTTGATTTAGCTCGCAAAACCATTGTTTTAGGAAATGACCGTCTGGAAAATAAAATTTCAGAAATAACAAAAAATCTTTCAGCAGGTAATCTGAACATTAAAAATGGTCAAATTATAAACAAGGAGTTTGAATCGAGATTTCAAGAAATGATTTGGATAGCGAAGGAAATTAAAACAAAAATTGAGCTTGAAAAGTGCAGACCAGAAAGTATCACAGTAATATCTCCCAAACATAAAACATTGCAAGAATTTGCCAGAGTTCTTGATTTTTTTAACATACCAGTTTCTTACTCAAAAAAGAAGAATGTTTTTGAAGATAAACAGATTAAAGAAATTATAACTATTTTCAAATTCGTAGATTCGCTTAATAATATAAATGAAAAAGAGGCTGATGAATATTTGCCAGAAATTTTAAGTTTTTCTTTTTTAGAAATTGATTCAATTGTTGTTTGGAAAATTTCTATTGCAGCTTATAAAAATAAAAAAAGATGGCTAGAGGTTATGGTTGAGCATGAGGATGAAAAAATAAAAAATATTGCAAAATTTCTGATTTTACTGGCAAATAAAGCTAATGATTTTACAGCTGAAGAATTGATTGATATAATCACAGGAGTAACCAATTTAGAGGAATGTGAATTTAGCAGTCCGTATAAAGAATATTATTTTTCAAAAAAGAAATTTGATTCGCAGAGGTCTGTTTATCTAGACTATCTCGTAAGCCTACATTCATTTATTAATTCAATTCGTCAATATAAAGGTCATGAAACATTGAGCGTGAATGATGTTGTAAAATTTGTGAATTTACATGAAATGCATCATATTGCCCTGAATGTTACAAGTGAATTTTCTGATGAGAAGAAATCAGTAAATTTAATGACAGCTTATGGAGCAAAAGGCTTAGAATTTGATACGGTTTTTTTAACTGATTGCTCAGAAGACCTTTGGATGAAAAATAATAATGCCCGATTGAGTTTTCCGGCAAATATTGAATTGGCACCTCAAAAAGACAGTTTAGAAGACAAGTTGCGACTTTTTTATGTAGCCGTTACAAGAGCAAAGAAAAATCTATATTTCACAAATTATAAATTTGATAATAAAGGAAAAGAGAAAGTGAAACTTCGTTTTTTGAATTTTACAGATGAAAAAGAAGAGAGAATAAAAGAAAATAAAAATGTTGAAATTATTAAAAGAGAACAAGATGATTTTATCAAAAAAGAAAATCTGGAGAGTCTTATTGAATTAAAATTCGAAATTAAAAATCAGATGGTTTCTAACGCTGATAGTGAAGATTTGCTTCGAACATTATTAAGAGATTATAAACTAAGCGTGACACACCTCAATACTTTTTTAAATGTCAGTAGGGGTGGGCCGCAAGAATTTTTACAGAAACAACTTTTGAGATTTCCGCAAGCACAAAACAAAAACAGTGCTTATGGCTCTGCAGTGCATAATGCGTTTAATTTGCTTTATACCGAGTTTAAACAAAGAAAAGTCGTTCCAGAACTTGATTTATTTTTGAAAATATTTGAAGAGTCACTTCGAAAGCAAAGACTGAATAAAAATGATTTCAGGGAGATGCTAGAAAGGGGAGTCGACGACCTGAGCTTTTATTATAAAATGAAGAAGGAAAAGCTTGATTATAATGATATTTGTGAATTTGATTTTTCTTCGCAAGGCGTTAATATTGAAGGGGCTGATATTACGGGAAAATTAGACAGAATCCATCGAAATATGAAAGATAAACTAATTGATGTTTATGATTACAAGACCGGAAAAGCATTTGAAAAATGGGAGGTAAGCGACAGTAGTAAAAAAATTAATAGTTGGGAGTATAGAAATCAACTTGTTTTTTATAAATTGTTAGTTGAAAATTCCAGAGAATTTGGGGGAAAGTTTGAGGTACACAGGGGTACTTTGGAGTTTGTGAAGCCAGAAGAACAGGAATTAATTGAACTTTCTCTAGAAATTGAAATTGAAAATGTTGAGCGATTAAAAAAATTAATTCGTATCGTTTATCAAAAAATACAAAATCTGGACTTTCCTGATGTGGAAAATTACGCGAAAGATATTAAAGGAATTTTGGAATTTGAAAATGATTTACTAAGCGGAAAAATTTAATACGCTGTTTTAAAATATATAAAGGAAGTTTTCATAAACTCATAAAACTAAACTTTTGGAATTTATTATTTAAGTTTAATTCTAGATTTTTTATTTCGCAGGCAAGACAGAAAATTGCGCTTGTAAAGGTTTTTGAGATGTTGATTGCATAATAACTTTGAAGGAGTTTCTTCTATCCTTGCAATATATGATATAAAGCAAGAAAAATAAATGAAAATAATTTGAAATAATAAAGTTATAAGTTATAACAATTAAATTTATGTATTTATTTTTTGATACAGAGACGACAGGACTTCCCAAAAAATGGGATGTGCCAGTGACGGATTTGGATAATTGGCCTCGATTGGTCCAAATTGCTTGGCTTGATTGTGATGAGAGCGGGAAGGAAGTTTCAAGCAAAAGCGAGATAATTAAGCCGGAAGAATTCTTGATTCCGGAAGAATCTACTCGGGTTCACGGAATTACAACTGATATGGCGATGAAAAAAGGAGTCGATTTAAAAAAAACATTGAATGAATTTTCTGAGATTATGGGGAGATCGAAATTTCTTGTTGCTCATAATATGAGTTTTGATGAAAAGATAATGGAAGCTGAGTTTCTTAGGAAAGGTGTCCAAAAGAGTATTTTTTTGCCAAAAAAAATATGTACCAAAGAAGTTTCAACCAATTTTTGTAAAATTCCTGGAAATTATGGTTTTAAATGGCCATCTTTATCTGAACTTCATATAAAATTATTTGATCAGGATTTTGAACATGCACACGATGCATTAATTGATGTGAAAGCATGTGCAAGATGTTTTTTTGCTTTAAGAGAAAAGGGAATAATATCATAAGTGAATATACTAAATATTAAATTAGAAGAAAATGAAAACAAAAATTACAAGATTAGATATTCGGGATGATGATGTTAAAAATCAATTATTGACATATTTTCGAGAGATTAATGCTTTTAAAAATGAGCCGATGATTTTGCAAAAAGATGAAAATTCAGACAAGATTACAATTTCAAAGCCATGCACACAAGAATTTTTTGAAAAGGTTTTTGATCAGAAAGGTCCATTTTGGAATGTGTATAGAATTTTAGGATTGCCCTGTATATTAGAAAACATTAAATATGTAAAATTTGTTTGTGGACAAATGTATTTTTTGAAAAATGTAGAAAATAATATGACACGGGATTGCAGTTTAAAAAAAATACTTTCGATAAATAATGGTATTTTATATGAAGAATTAAAATCCGATGACATTTTGAGTTATCTGAATCGATATGTTATTTTATTAAAAAATAAAAGAAATAATAAAAAAATAGAGAAGATTGTAAATAATCACATAGATAAATTTGAGAAAGCCAGGGAAGAGGCAGATAAATATTATAATTATTACTGTGATGAAAAGAATATTACGGAACCCATTGAAGTCGCACGAGTATCAGTAGAGTTAGCTGTTTCCTCTATGTTTTTTTCAAATTTAGCATTATTAAGTTATAATTTGAGGTTAAATTTAAAAAAATCGAAAGCAATTGAAGTTTGCGAGTCTGACGAGCTTGAAAAATTAGTTATTGCAGGAGATATAAAAAAAGTAAAGATGATGTTCGGCTATTATTCATTGGCTCCTTATGATATATCAATTTCACGATTTTCTGAAAATACTAAGCAATTAGAAAAATACGGTTCCTTTGCATGTCCAATTAATTATGCTATGAGGTGGAGAGAAAATGCAAAATTTGTTGCAGCTCGATATTTAGAAATTGAGAGAAAAGCAATGATAAAAATTGGCGAATCATCTGGACTTGGAGATTTAATATTTTATTTTAGTATTGCTGAATTAGAAAAGTTGGACTTAGGAGATGTTCGTGCAATTCAAATAATAAAAGTAGTTGCAGAAAAAAGAAAAATTTTATATGAGGAATATAAGAATTTTGTTTTACCTATTAAAATTATATTTGACAATGGACTTTTGCATAAAATTGATGATAGAGTAGATGATATAATCACAAAAAGTGTCTTTAAATCTCTGAGTGTTTCCTCAAAACAATCAGTAGTTGCACCTGTTGTAAACATAAATTCTTTTGATGATTATAATAAATTTAAGCCTGGATCTGTTATATTATCTAAAAATATGTCACCTAATTTGTCAATTTTAATCAGAAAATCGAAAGGACTTATTAGTGAAAGTGGTAGTGCATTATCGCATATTTCCATTATTGCAAGAGAATTGTGTGTCCCTTGTTTTGTTCAAGCAAAAATCAATTTTAATATTAAAGACGGTCAGTATATTGAACTAAATGGTAAAACGGGTGATATAAAATTAATTGACAAGTATTTACCAGAAGATAATCAGAAGGAGGAAGAAAATAATATACAAGAAGCAAGGCAGTTGCATATTGAAATTAATAAAAAGAGTGGCATAATAAATCTTGAGGATAATAAGGATAGTACTAGTCATAGTATAAAATCAGATGAAGTTATTTGGATTCGTGAATTAGATTTAAAAAATAATATATATGGCTCAAAAACGACAAACCTTGCTATATTGTCAAAGAATTATTCTATACCAAATGGTTTTTGTGTTGTTTCAAAGACATTCAATGAAATATTATACTCAAAAAAGATAAATGAATTAAAGTCAAAATTAAAGGAAAACAGTAAAAACATTTTCGCTTTAAATGAAATATCAAAGACATTAAGGTCACATATTATAAGTATGAAATTTCCTGATGATCTAAAAGGAAAACTATTATCTAATTATAAAATGTTAAGTTCAACTTTGCTTGCAGTAAGATCTAGTTCTTCTCTTGAAGATCAGGATAAAAATTCTTTTGCAGGACAATTTGATTCATTTTTAAATATAAATAATTTTGAGGATTTATTACAATCAATCAAAAAATGCTGGGCATCATTCTTTAACACAAGATCAATTATATATAGATTGGAAAATGATATTAATGATAATGATGTTCGAATGTCTGTATTGGTTCAGCAAATGATAGAAGCAGAATATTCTGGCGTATTATTTACAAATAATATTGATAATTCAAATACAATCTTATGCGAAGTGGTTCCTGGAATGTGTGAAAATTTGGTATTAGGAAAAATTACCCCAAATACATATGTGCTTAATAGGAAAAATGTGCTTATTTTTCAGAAAAAAGAGGAGTTTAAATTTGATGAACAAGTTATAAAGAAAATTTCAGCGATTGGCCTTGAAATTGAAAAGACATTACTCTACCCAGTAGATATTGAATGGTGTATAGACAAAGACATGAAAATTTGGATACTTCAAGCACGACCAATAACCGCCTTGAAAAATAAATGCTCGATTGAAATATAGTTGAAATTAACATGAGGTTGATTTATGTATATTATCTTGTATAATATATAGGCGTTAAGATTTAAAAAATTACCCCATTTATGGATTTTATTATTATAATTGCTTTATTAGTGCTCTCAGCCATATTTTCAGGTTTAACGTTGGGTTTTTTTAGTCTTAATAAGGAGGATTTAAAAAGAAAGGCTGAATTAGGAAATATTGAAGCAAGAAAAGTTTATGCAATTCGGATGAATGGCAACTTATTACTGAGTACCCTTTTAATTGGAAATGTTGCAGTAAATTCGGCATTGTCAATTTTTTTAGGCGGTATTGTGTCAGGCGTTTTTGCAGGAATTATTGCTACATTATTAATTGTTATTTTTGGCGAAATTATTCCTCAAGCAATATTTTCTCGTCACGCTTTGAAGTTCGGGGCAAAATTTGCTTGGCTCGTCAAGCTTTTTATTTTCATTTTTTATCCAATCACAATGCCAATAGTCTATGCATTGAATAGGGGTCTTGGAGAGGAAATCCCTACGATTTATTCGAAAGGAGAATTAATGAGGATTATTGAGGATCATGAAGGCTCAACTGAAAGTGATATTGATATTGACGAAGAGAAAATTATTAAAGGTGCGCTTTCATATTCCAGTAAAACTGTTGATGATATATTGACACCGAGGACGGAAATATTTGCACTTTCAGTGGAGCAAAAATTAAATAAAAACAAAGTTGATTTAATTTGTAAAAAGGGTCATTCTAGAATTCCGGTCTACGAAAAAGATCTTGATAATATTGTTGGTATATTATATGCTAAAGATTTGCTTATCAAAAATTATAAAAACAAGAGTGTTGGCGATATGGCTCGTGATAGTATAATATTCGTTGACATAGATAAACCCCTTGATGATTTATTGAATGCCTTTAAAAAAACCAAAAATCATTTATTTATTGTTCTAGATAAACACGGAGTGGTTTCTGGGATTGTGACCATTGAAGATGTAATTGAAGAAATTATCGGCTCGGAAATTGTAGACGAATACGATCAGCATGAAGACCTTCAAAAAGTTGCCAAGGATAGGATTCAAAAAAGAGGTTTGAATAAGGTATAAAAAAACAAATAAAATTCTCTAGAAAGAATATCTCAGTTCTTTAAGGCTCTTTGTCAAAACGCATGGTGGCTAAAGTATAGAAGTGGAGCAAATGCTAGCATAACTTTGGCTATATAATTTTCAATATTAAGAAATCCGAAAGACATTCTTTTGATCATCTTTACTTTTTTATGACATCCTTGAGCATAAGCATTGGTAGAAAAGTTATTGAAATAATTTAGGATATATTCTTGCCATCTAATCAAAGTTTCTTCCAAACAATATCTTCTGTTTTA
>JAHYJV010000001.1 GCA_019428855.1 Patescibacteria group bacterium
TGATAAAATACAATTATATGCGCATACAGATCCACTTTCAGATTATCTCGATGTTGCAAAGTTCAGAATTTATTTTAGTGCGCCGACAGTAATAACTGCCAGCGATACGGTGCAATATGCGAGCGATAAAGAAGAGTGGGTAGATTTAGCTACCTATGAAAAAATTAAATATCTCACAATAGCTAGCTCACATACTGGAACTTGGCGACTAACTTATGATATTTCTACTAACAGAGGTGGTTCTGAATATGAAATCCGAATAAATGGTGGTGCAGCTATAGCAACAAATTCTACACTTGTTGCGTATTTTACTTGGGATACTAATAAAAGTCATGACTTCTCTATAAATTTAAACACTGGTGATACTGTGGAAATATGGGGAAGGTCTATGTTAAGCTCTGATTTTTCAGGTGTCAAAAACTTTAGAATAAAATTTGACGAGAGTGGTGGAGATACAACTCCTCCTCTTGTTAGTGCGACATATTTACCTGCTAATCCTGAAAGTACTCAAACGGTTAATTATACAGTAAATGCCTCGGATGTTAGTGGTATAAAAGAAATAGGCATAATAGTTGATGGTCTTACAAAAAAAACTTGTCTTAGCACAACAACCTGCAATTATGTCGGTGGTCCTTATTCAGAAGGAACTCATAATTTTACCGCATATACTTATGACAATTCAGTTGGCTTAATTTATAATTCTGTTTCGTATAGTTTCATGGTAATCACGCCTGGTGGTTCGGCTGTTCAAAGTGGTTGTGGTGTCTCTTATTGGGAATCTCCGACAGTCTATCGTAGTTATAATGCATGTATTATTGATAGCAATTGCCCTGCAACCATTCCAGGTTGGATACAATCCGAAATTGGTTATGTGGGCTGTGATACTTATGGGTGCAATAGTCCATCTTGCGGTGGTTGTTGTGCGGTTGTTCAAATTGTTTGGACGAAAGATCCTGCATGTGATCCAGATCTTGGTAATCCTTGTAACCGAAATGCCTGTGGCGGGACAGGAGTAATTCAGTGTGATAGTACTTGTTCTGCACCATCACCAACCCTTTATGGTACTGCAGATTGTAACCGAAATGCCTGCGGCGGGACAGGAGTAACAGATAATTGTACTGGCGGATGTTCTGCACCATCACCAACCCTTTATGGTACTGCAGATTGTAACCGAAATGCCTGCGGCGGGACAGGAGTAACAGATAATTGTACTGGCGGATGTTCTGCACCATCACCAACCCTTTATGGTACTGCAGATTGTGATATAAATGCCTGCGGTGAAAGTGGTAATATGAATAATTGTACTGGAGTGTGTGATAGTCCGCCTCCTCCATTTTGTGATGCAATAAAACCGACGGTTAGTGGCACTTTTTTGCCAAGTAGTCCTATTTCAAAAGATCTTTCTATTAATTTTTCAAGTAATGCTGCAGATGCTAGCGGTATAAGCTTGATACGTCTTTTAATTGATGGTACAAATGTGAAAACATGTAATAGCCTAACAACTTGTTCTTACGCAAGTACCAGCGGTGATTTTGTCAAAGGTTCACATACTTATCAGGTTTATGCTGAAGATAATTCTGCTTGGAATAATTTTGGAAACTCTCCATATTATAGCTTTACTGTCACGGACAATACTCCTCCTAATGTTAGTGGTTCATATTTACCAACAAACCCTAACACCAATGAAGATGTCTTTCTAGCAGGAAATGCTTCAAGTGTTAATGGAGTTAAAACAATAGAAATTTTTGTGGATAGTTCTTTAGAGAAAAGTTGCTCTGGTGTGACTTCATGTTTTTCTGATGGAAAAAAATATTCTCTTGGTTCACATAATCTTCAAATAAAAGCCTATGATAAGCTTGATATTTTAAGTACTATTTCTTATGATTTTACGGTAATTTCAGCCAACTCTAAGCCTAGTCAAGTGACTGGATTAACTGGAGTTGCAGGAGAGAATAAGGTTACTTTAACATGGGATGCTCCTGCGGATGGTGGCAGTCCTATTTCGAACTATAGGATTTATCGTGATGGCGTTTCTGTCGCTGTTATTAGAGATGTTAGGGCTTATTCTAATGTTGGATTAAACGAGAATCAGACTTATAATTATTCTGTTTCGGCGGTAAATGTGGTTGGCGAAGGATCTCAATCTGATCCAATTAGTAAAACTCCTTTTGTAGTTCTTCCAGTTGTCTCTGGCTCATATTCGCCAAATAACCCAGAGAATAATAGGACTATAAATTTTAAAGGAAGTGCTTTAGATGACTCTGGTATTGCATTTATTGAAATATGGGTAGATGGTATTAAAGAAAAAACTTGTAATGACAAAATTTTTTGTCCATATAATAAGGATGAACCATACCTTGAGGTTGGAGATCATACTTTTGTAGTTGTTGCTTATGATAAAAATGGTAACTCTGATGCGGCTGTATATAATTTCACAGTGACAAAAGCGATTTTACCAATTAAAGTTCCTGATGGAGAAGCTGATCGAAAAATTCCGATAATTCCTGATGGAGAACTCAAAGAAACTGAGAGTGAAGTTCCAATAATAATTGATAGCTTACAAATGGATGAACCAGTGAAGGGTTATCTAAAGATTGAGTACGAATGGGGAGTTGATTTTACAAATGAAACAACGGCTTTTGTACCGCTTGCAGTTTTAGCAGATTCAGCGGATTTAACAAAGAAACTAGCGGTAGCGGATAAGTGTACTGAACCGATAGATATTGAAATAGATGTATATTTAGAAAATGTTCGGTATGGGACGATTAAGAATCAAAGAGGCGTTGCACAAAGTGGTAATTATGTATATGTGTCGAATGATTTTAATGTTGGTACAGTAGAGCCTGGCGATAGATTTAATTTAGTTGTTCATCAAACAAAACCATCACAGGGTTGCTCGGCGAAGACGGGTATAAAAAATTATAGAATTTTATTTGATTATGATGATTCATGTAGTGCTAATGCAGGTAGCCCTTGTAATCGAAATGCTTGTGATACTGGAACAATCAATTGTGCAGGTGAATGTACTGTAGCTGAAGCACCTTTAGAGCCAGTTGGTTTTGGTACTCCATGTAATATCAATGCTTGTGGTGAGAGTACTGGAACAATAAATTGTGAGGGTGAATGTACTGAATTAAAACCTGCTGAGCCAGCATATTTTGGTAATCCTTGCAATCGTAATAATGCTTGTTATGGTGTTGGTACTGGAACATTTCAATGTGATGGAAGTTGTACAGAACTCAGACCGACCCTTTATGAAATTGTCCCTTGCAGTGTGAATGAGTGCGGTTTCGGCTTTACAGATGAATGTACAGGTTTTTGTGAAGGCGTGCCAGATGTTAGTGCTAATGGAAACGATTGTATAGTTGGCAAAGATTGCAATGATGCAGATATTGAAGGAATCTTGTTCTGTGGAGATTGTATCGCAAAAGATTCAAACACGGTTTGTGATAATACTTCTCCGACGATTAACCTTTCTCACAGTCCCAACACACCTGGTTTAGAACCAAATTCTCTTCAAGAGGTTACTTTTACGGGAAACGCAATGGACGACAGTGGAATTGCATATATGCAGATTTATGTTAATGATAATTTAGCAAAAGGTTGTAATGACGATGAATGTGTGTATACTGGAGGACCTTTTCCTGAAGGTACCGATTATTATTATACCGTAATTGCTTGGGATCTTGATTATAATTTTAATACGGCGACAAAAACATTCAATGTGTATGCCCCATTAAACAATCCTCCGACAGTGGTTAATCTTGGTTTTACTCCGGTTAATCATTGTCAAAAATATTTAGACCAAATTGTTTTTAGCTGGGATTTTGATGACACTGATGAAAATTCTCAATATGCCTTTAAAATTGATATAGCCTCTGGATCTGAGTCTTGTGCAACTAGTATAATAGAAGGAGAAGATGAATCGATTACTATTGAACAGATAAATAGTAATTCAGATTGTAAAGATGTAAACATGTTTGAATATGGCTCGAAAACTTATGAATGGACTGTTACGGTTTGGGATAATAACACTGACCCTGGCGTTAAGAGTGCAAAAGAAGAAACCAATTTTGGCATACCAGATCACAGACCACCATTTGTCGATTTTACGATTAATCCTTCTAGTCCTAAACAATTTGAGGAGATAGAATTTAATACCCTAGATCAGTCCATATGTTATGACATATTAAGTGAACCAGTCTTGTGTGCTGAATTTTATTGGGATTTTAATCGAGAAGATAATCCAGATGATTCAGTTGCTACAACAACTCCCGCAGATCCAAATACAAATCATGTATATAGTGTATTGGGAGCCTATACAGCTGATTTAAGAGTAACGGATATTCTTGGTAAATCATGTTGGGCATCTGACTGGGGAAAAGCAAAAAATATTAACATAGCACTTCCAAAGCCAAAGTGGATTGAGGTTTGGTAATTTGGAATAAATAAGCCTGTTGAAATAAAACAGTTCCTTAATCGGAGCTGTTTTATTATTATTCATTTTAGTTGGCTTTTTATTAAAATGTGTGGTGGTTAAGTATAAAAGTTGAGTAAAAGCCAATATGACTTTAGCTATGTAATCTTGAATGAAAGAAGAAGGGACCGTTCAGAAGAAAAAATAATTTATAGCAGTTATTAGGACGAAGTGAAACGAAGTAGAGGAGTCGCTTTTGACGGGAATTGATGTTTGATGAAATTTTATGAGATGAAGAGGGATCCTTCGTCTTCTACTGCCGTCTGAGATGACAGCTACAAACAGTTTTTTTAAATGTCATTTTTCATAGGAGTGGTGTGAATTATTAATTCTTAAATATAATTATACCACTTCTTTAGTTATCCACCACAGTTATTAGTGTAGAGCCCTATTTTTTTGCGGTTAACATCTTCTTGTGTTATAATTGATTCAATATGAGAAATTAGATTTTAATTTATGGGTGATAAATATTTGAAATTTATTGAGCTAAAAATAGCATTCTAATAAAAAGAGAATTCAGATTTTAACCTAAAACTATGAAATTTAAATATAAAGCAATTTCTATTAGTGGAATTGAACAAATTGGAAAGATTGAAGCGGGGAACAGGGAAAGAGCGATTGAATTGTTACAGAAACACAAGCTTATTATTGTATCTATTTCTGAAACTAAAGAATTTTTGTCATTAAATAAAATTTTAAATGCAATTCAAAAAGTTAATTATAAGAAGATTGTTTTGTTTTCTAAGGAATTATCTATTCTTTTAACGGCTGGAATTCCACTGGTTGAGTCGCTAAGAATTCAGTATGATCAGGAAGAAAATTTATTTTTTAAAGAGCAGATTTTTAAAATATCAAATATGGTTGAAGATGGTTTGCCGTTTTCTGAGGCATTGTCAAAATTTCCCAGTATATTCTCTGATTTTTTTGTGAATATTGTGAAGTCTGGCGAGGCATCTGGAAAAATGCAAGAGTCTCTCATTCATCTTTCAAGTTATATTGAAAAGCAATACTTGCTATCAAGTAAAGTAAAAGGAGCCTTGATGTATCCAGCGATAATCTTGGGCGGATTTGCATTAGTTGGAATCGCAATGATGGCTTTTGTGGTTCCACAGCTTGTTAGCGTATTTGATGGGAGTGGTTTGGAATTACCGCTTCCTACAAAAATTCTTATTTTGACGAGTGATTTTATGCAAAACAATATAATCTTAATTTTTGTAATTATTTTCGTTTTTTTATATGCAACAAGAAGGTATTTCAAAACCGAAGGTGGTAAAAATAAAGTTGACAGATTAGTTTTTAAAATGCCTGTGTTTAATTCAATCTTTAAGAAATTTTATGTAGCACGCTTTGCAGAGAATCTTTCTATGTTAATAACAAGTGGTATTCCAATTATGACTGCCTTGCAAATATCGGGTGATGTGGTGGGCAATAATGTGTATAAAAAAATAATTTATAGTAGTGTGGATGAAGTAAAAATTGGTGGTTCTATCGCATATTCATTCGAAAGAAGTGATAGTCTGCCGACGCTTGTTCCTAAAATGATCAGAGTTGGCGAGAGAACTGGAAAGCTAGATGTGGTTCTCAAAGATATTGCTGATTTTTATACAAAAGAAGTTGACATTGCTGTAGATGGTTTAACAGCAATTATAGAGCCGATAATGATATTTGCATTAGGGGGTGCAGTTGCAGTTCTGGTGGCATCGATATTAATGCCTATTTACCAAATGACAAGTATGATTTAATTTTTACATATGAATAACAAAGGATTTACACTGATTGAACTTGTGGTTGTAATGGCTATTATAGGCATAATGGCAGCTTTATATATACCCTATTATCATAAATCTATGAGTCAAAAAGCTTTGAATTTGGCCAAGGAACAATTAATTAGTGACATTAGAATGGTGCAGGATTTTTCATTTAAGGTTGTTAAACATGATGGTGCATTTCCGGAGGGTGGATATGGAATATATTTTAATATAACTTCTCCCAAGAAATATATAATATTTGCAGATGTAAAAGATGATGGTTTATATCGTGATGCTGATAACGAAAAATATCAGGAAATTGAACTGTCAAAAAATATAAAAATAGTCGATATTTGGGACGAAAACGAGGCTGTTCTTATGTTTACTTCTGTCGTTTTTAGACCACCATATGGAAAAATTTCGATTGATAACGAGGTAGACAGTGCTAAAAAAATCAACATTAAAATTGAAAATAATCTCGGTGAAAGTAGGTCTGTTATAATCTATGGATCTGGTTTGATTGAGTAAAAATGTAATTTACTAAACTTGATTTAATGAAAATTATCTCAAAAATTCTACAAAAAATTGATATTGATTTTAGCCAAAAAGAAGCCAAGAAAAATGGATTCAGCTTGATTGAAATCATTTTTTCAATTGGAATTTTAACAATTACAATTGTTTCTGTTATTAGTCTCTTAATTTTTAATCTCAAAACAGAAATTACAAATAAGAATAAAGTGATAGCCATATATCTTGCTCAAGAAGGAATTGAAATTGTACGAGAGGTGAGAGATAATAATTGGTTGGCAGGTGATGATTGGTTAAATGGTATTAGTGAGGACGGTAAAACACCACTTATAAGTGATAAAGCATCTCCTAATTCGGGGTGGACGATTAGCGAAAATTCTGGTTATGAGAAGAAAATCTATATGAACATAGCTCAGCAATATTACATTCAAAGTGGTGAAAATTTGGCAGGTGATGATAATTTTGTAGAAACTGGATATCAAAGAAGATTAAACATAAGAAAGGGATCTGGGAAAGGTAGTGAATGCAAAGATGGATATTGTATAAAAGTTAAATCAATTGTATCTTATAATGAGGTTGTTATTGCAGAAGTAACGGCATATTTATATCAATGGTCATTGTAGGTATAAATATTTTTATAATTTAATGAGCGTATTATTTGTGCGAGAGAAATATGATATTAAGAGATTTTGACAAAAAACAGCAAAAAGGATTTACATTGCTTGAGACACTTGTTTCTCTAGGACTCTTTGCGTTGGTAATCTCAGTCGGAGTAGGTATTTTCGTGGGAGGTAGTAACTATCAGAGAAAAACGATAGAGCTACTTTCTGTACAAAGAGAAGCTGGCTATATCATGGAGATAGTTTCTCGAGAGTTGAGAATGGGAGCTGATTTACCAGTGATAGATACTGATAATAATTCACAAGTAGGTCAAAGTGATGATTATCTTGAGTTTATAGACTATAATTGGGATAAAAAAGTGTATTGCCGTTTGGACAGTAACGGAAGCTGTGATTCTAGTGGAAAAGATTTTGGAGTTGGAGTTGGAAATCCATTATTTTTTCACAAAATAAATTCTACTGAAGTCGAAGTGGAAAATTTAAAATTTTATGTTAATGATTTTGATGCACCTCTAAATAAACAAAAATTTATTACGGTTTCACTTACTCTAAAATCGACTAAAAAATATCATACGAAAATAACCTTACAAACTAGCATAGCAATGAGAATCTATTAAAACAAATATGAAAAAAATTAATATATTTCAAAACAGTCAGAAGCAAAAAGGGCAGGTTGCGATTTTTATTGTATTTTTCATTTCGTCGATGCTTTTGTTTATGACCTTGTTTTTGGTAAATATGACCATGAAACAAACCAGAAATTCTCGTAAATCACTTAATTCTGTCCAGGCATTTTATTATGCAGATATGGGAGCAGAAAAAGTATTAAGGGGAATTAAGCAAGGTGAATATATTATTGCAGAATATGATTTAGATGTAAATCCAGAAATTATATTGCTTACTGATAGTTCTGACCTATTTGAAGTTAAAAAAGTGGCACCTTCTGGTCTGAATTATTTAGAGATTAAATCTACTGGTTATTACGAGGGAACTTCACGAGCTGTAAAATTGTCTTGGTAGGGATATTGTTTAGATTTTAATTTGCATTATAATTATCTATTTATCAAATAGGAATTTAGTGTTCATTAATTTTGATTAGTCAAAACAAAAAACAATCTTTATAAATAAAGATTGTTTTTGATGGGCGGGGACGGCCGGACTCGAACCGGTGGCCTACTGCGTGACAGGCAGTCGCTCTAACCAACTGAGCTACGCCCCCATTTGTAATATTTAACTTATAGCATATAACCTTGGTCTTGTAAATACCAACTATTTGGTGTCATCTGGAAAACCGTATAACCATTCGAATGAATTCCTTTTCATAATTTTTTCTGCAAGCTCCTCGGCTGATTTTGTTTTTAGGTTTTTTAAAAGTATGTCTATTCCACCTTTGGCGATTTTTGGAATTTTTGAGAGTATGCCATTGAGAAATAAGTTGACTTATTAAATCTGCATCTTTGGAGACTATTGATTCGGGAGATTGTTCTTTTTTAAATTTTTGTAAAATTTCTGTTATATCTTTTTCAATCGGAATATTATCAAGTTGATCAGTATTTTTTCTAGTGTAGTAAGAGCGAATAAAGTTTGCAGCTTCGGTTGTTGTTTCTTCAATGTCATGAAACTGGCACATTTTCAATACTTTATTTTCATCTAAATTTTCCATTCTGGTTAAGATCAGTCCAATAATTTTTGTTTCGAAAGAATGTAAAGAAACTGTATTATTATCCTAAGAAACGATCTGAGAATATATTCTTTTCATATTGCGAAGAGTTCCAATTTCAAATAAAAAATCTGTTGTTTGATTGTAGTTCGGATTATTTTTACTTATATTAAATTTTTTAAATTTAACTTTTTTTATTGTACCAGGAGTGGGGTTCGAACCCACGACCTCGGGCTTATGAGTCCCGCGCTCTAACCAACTGAGCTACCCTGGCATAAAAACTTATAACTCATAATTATCAGCTGATGATTATGAGTTATAAGTTGTTTTTGTTGCGGGGGCAGGATTCGAACCTGCGTCCTCGAGGTTATGGGCCTCGCGAGCTGCCACTGCTCTACCCCGCTATGATTAACAATTGTAAGTATAAAGTAAAAAAGTGAATAAGGCAAGAGCAAGCCTGATTGCCTAATAGATAATAATAAGTTATTATTTATATATAATTATTTATGTTAATTATGACTCTCCAAACATATCTTTTGGGAATGATGGTAAGTACTATAATCTGCTTTGTTTCTTGGATTTTCGTTCTTTTCTCTATAAATCCAGATACTTCGGGTATTATAGGTATAATATTGTTCATCTTAATGCTGTTTTTGTTTATGACGGGCTTTTTTACATTAATCGGATTTTACCTTAGAAAGAAAATTTTTAATAAGAATAACGATTTTAAATTGGTTGGGGCGCTGTTTAGGCAGGGAATATTATTTTCCTTGATATTTATTGGAATGCTAATTTTGAATAAATTTCAGTTACTTTTTTGGTGGAGTTCGTTATTATTGATTTTGGCAATTTGTTTGTTAGAATTTTATTTTAACAATCGAGAATGAATTATTATAATTTCAAGACAAGCTTATTTTTTGCGTATTTGGTAAATTAAAATTAATAATATGTTAGTAAAAAGAAAATCGATAATTAAATATCTTAACGAATATATGAAGGTGGGTGATTTTGAGGATGGTTGTGTGAACGGTCTTCAAATTGAGGGGAGCGAAAATGTTTCAAAAATTGTGACTGGTGTGAGTGTGAGTCAAAGATTAATAAGTTCAGCTGTTTCAAAAAAGGCAGAGATGCTGATTGTGCATCATGGTTTTTTTGTAAACGCGATTCCATCACCTTTGCAAATAAATGGTCTTTGGAAAAATCGAATCAAAATGATTTTGGAAAATGATTTGAATTTGGCAGGCTATCATCTTCCGCTTGATGCCCATCCTTTAATTGGGAATAGTATTAGTTTGGCAAAATTACTCGGAGCTAAAAATTGTCAGCCATTTTATGTGGGCTTTATGGGAGAACTGGATAAAGAACTGGATTTTAGGAAGTTTGTTGTTTTGGTTGAGAAGAAGTTAGGTGTGAAAAGCTTCGCTTTACCATATGGAAAAAAGAAAATTAAAAAAGTTGCCATAATTTCAGGAGGAGCTTCGCCTGATTATATCCAAGCGATTGAAATGGGGGCAGATGTTTTTGTGACGGGTGATATGCGAGAAAATGTCGTCAGAGAGGTTGAGGAAAGTGGAATTAATGTAATTAATGCTGGGCATTATAATACGGAAAAAATCGGAATTATCAATTTGGGGAAATTAGTGGAAAAAAAGTTTAATATTGAAGTGGAGTTTGTGGATGTGCCGAATGAGGTTTAGATTAGATTCTTAGGTGTTAACTTTTTAGCTTTTTAGGAATTAAGCTTTCCTTACAAACTCGGAATTAAATCATTACTAGGTTATTGAAAAATATAAATTTGTCATCTTTGAAAAAGCTACTCTTGCTTAGTTTAATTCTTAAACAAATCAAATAACTCAAATAAAATGAAAAATCAAATCAACGATATTAAAAATCAAGCTTTGGAAGAAATCAGCAAGGCAGATACTTTGAAAAAAATTGAAAATTTAAGGGTGAAATATTCTGGGAGAAAAAGCGAACTGACAAATGTTTTGCGTGGCATAAAAGATTTGTCAGTTGCAGAGAAAAAAGAAATTGGAGAGTTTGGTAATCTGACAAAGCAAGCTATTGACGGTGAATTATCAAAAAAAGAATTGCAAATTAAAAATGAAGAACTGAAAAATATTGACGAAAAAGAGAAAATAGACATAACCTATCCAGGCGAAAAATTTGCGAAAGGACATCTTCATCCCTTGACGCAAGTTCGTTATGATATTGAAGAGATATTTAAATCAATGGGTTTTTTGGTTGTGGAGGACCGCGAGGTGGAAGATGAGTTTCATAATTTCGATGCGATGAATATGCCGAAAGATCATCCCGCGCGAGATATGCAGGATACTTTTTGGTTAAAAAATGGTTATGTTCCTCGAACTCATACTTCTTCTGTACAGGCGAGATTTATGGAAAAGAACAAGCCTCCTTTGAAAATTATTTCATTGGGTCGAGTATACCGAAACGAAAACTCTGATGCCACGCATGAGTCTAATTTTCATCAAATAGAAGGTTTAATAGCGGCAAAAAGTGGGGAGGTAACGGTGGCGAATGCTAAGTCAATTATCTCGGAATTTATGAAGGGTTTGTTTGGGAAGGAAACAAAAATTCGTTTGCGTCCAAGCTATTTTCCGTTCGTGGAGCCAGGATTTGAATTTGATGCTAGCTGTCCATATTGTAAGGGAGAGGGGTGTCGAATTTGCAAACAATGTGGTTGGATTGAACTGGGTGGGGCGGGAATGGTCAACCAAAATGTTTTCAAGGCGGTTGGATTTACCGAAGATGAATTTGAGGGATTTGCCTTTGGTTTTGGAATCGAAAGATTAGCAATGATTAAATATGGCATTGATGATATACGCTTATTCCATGCAGGGGATTTGAGATTTTTGGAACAGTTTTAGTATTGATTCTCAAAAGGACAAATATTTAATATATTTAAATTAGTAAAATGAAAATATCATATAAGTGGTTGAAAGAATGTGTTGATGTTGATTTGACGCCAGAGGAGCTGGCGGAAGTTTTGACGATGCATTCTTTTGAGGTAGAGAATATAATTTATCAGGGAAAGGGATTGGATAATGTGGTGGTTGGGGAAGTATTGGCAAAAGAAATGCACCCCGATGCGGATAATTTAAGCATTGTAAAAGTTAATGTCGTAGCTACAGGGGCTAAACCCTTGCAGTTATGTATTGTTTGTGGGGCGTCTAATATTAATGTGGGGCAGAAAGTTGCAGTGGCGCTTGTCGGGGCAAAGCTTCCTAGCGGGATGATTATAGAGAAAAGGAAAGTCAGGGGGGTTGAGTCTTGTGGAATGGTTTGTGCGGAAGATGAACTCGGCTTGGGAAAAAATCATGAGGGAATTATGGTTTTAAACGAAAAATGCAAAGTCGGAATGTCAGCCCAAGAAGTTTTTGGACTTGATGATGTGATTTTTGAAATTGATATTCTTCCAAATCGCGCGCATGATTGTTTGAGTCATTATGGGGTGGCAAGAGAAGTGGCAGTTTTACTTGAAAAAAATATCAAATATCAAATATCAAGTATTAAGCAAATATCTAAGTCAAGTGATATCCTTAAAATTAATATTGAGAACGTGCAGTTGTGTCGGAGATATTCAGCGGCAGTTGTCAATAATGTTGAAATTAAAGAATCGCCATCTTGGCTGAAGAACAGATTGGAAAGTTGCGGAGTGCGTTCAATTAATAATATTGTAGATATTACTAATTGTGTCATGTTCTCAATTGGTCAGCCGATGCATGCTTTTGATGCGGGCAAAATTCAAGGAAAAATTGTGGTGAGAAATGCCAAAATTGGTGAAAAATTGATGGCTCTTGATGAAAAGGAATATAAATTAACAGAAGAGGATTTGGTAATTGCGGATGAAAATAGTCCGATTGCCATCGCAGGTGTAATGGGGGGGCTGGAAACCGCGGTAGATGAAAATACAAAAAATATAATTTTTGAAGCAGCTAATTTTCAAGGAACTAATATCCGAAAAACTGCGGCACGATTGAAACTTGCTTCAGAGTCGTCTTATCGATTTGAAAGAGAGATAGACGAAGAACTTACACTGGAAGCAATCTCAAAGGCAATAGAGATGACAAAAGATTTAGCTGGTGGTAAATTACAAGGAGATGTAATCGATATTTATTCAAACCAAGCAGAAAAGAGAACTATAAAATTTAGCTTTGAGAGGATTGAAAATTTATTAGGGATTAAAATTGAAAAAGAAAAAGTTTTTCGCATTTTAACTTCGCTTGGTTTTATGGTTTCTGAAGAGGACAAAGAGATTGAAGTTTTGGTTCCGAGTTTCAGAAAAGATGTGCAAAAAACAAACGATATTATTGAAGAAATTGGTCGAATTAATGGATATGGAAATATCAAAGAAGCTCCGGCAAATATTCAGATGAAGTCTGTGACTCAAGACAGGACTTTGCTTTTGGAAAAAAATATTAAAAAATCTTTTGAAGGACTAGGGTTTTTTGAAGTTTATAATTATTCTTTTATAGGAGAAAAGGAAATAAAAGGTAGTCTTTTGAAAATTGAAAATCATCACGAACTACAAAATCCTTTAAGTGAAGAATTTATGTATATGAGAACAAACTTACTACCTGATCTTTTGAATAACGCGAGAGATAATCTCAAGCATCGGGAAAGTCTTAAACTATTTGAATTGGGAAAAATATATCTGCAAGGCGATAACGAGGGTATTGACGAGAAAAAGGTTCTCTCGGGTGTGATGGCATGCAAAGGTCAAAAGGAAGTTTCATTTTATGATTTGAAGGGCCAACTTGAAGTTGTCTTGAAAAAAAATGGAATTGAAAAATTGTCCTACCGAAAAATTGAGAATTCTGAAAATTTTTGGCATAAAGGTCGGTCGGCAGAAATTATGTCTCAGAAACAACTAATCGCCCGAGCTGGCGAAATTCATCCGATTGTTTTGAACAATTTCGGCTTGAGTACGAGAGTCGTCTATTTTGAAATTTATATTGACGTTCTCGCTGATTTAATCACTGATACTAAGAGATATAAAAAAATAAATAAATTTCCGAGAGTAGAACTAGACCTTTCAGTTGTTTTTGATGAAAGCATGCCGTGGGGAGAAATTCAAAAGGCCATTAACAAAGCCGACAATAATCTAGTTCAAGCAGTTGAGCCGTTTGATATTTATCGCGGAGAAAATCTAGGTGAGAATAAAAAAAGTATTGCTTTTCGGGTTTCTTATCAAGCCCAGGACCGAACACTGACCGACGAGGAAGTAAAAACAGTTCAGAACAAAATTGTTGGTGAGCTGGAGAAATTTGGCGGTGAGGTGAGAAGTTAATTTTTATAAAAGAAGTTTATAGAAAAAATATTGCCAAAAATAAAGGAAGAAAGGGCAGAGAGAACGAGATAAAAAATATTATTAAATAATATTTAAAGAATCAATATAGAGTAAAAAATAATTTAAATATTAGAGATGGGATATCAAATAAAAATTTTGAAGAAATGATTTATAAAGATGCAAAATCACATTAATTAATAAGAGTTGTTTATGATAAAAATAACAAAAGGATAACTGATTATAGTTATACTGAGAAAGAGATGAACGATAGAATGAAAATGATTTCGGAAATTATCGAAAAGATTGATGGGTATATAATGAAAAAATATTATGAAGGTTTTTATAGTGAAATTGTAGATATTGAAGAAGACACTGAGAAATATGAAGTTATTTATTTAGTTAATAAAAATTATCAAGAAGCTAGAATATTATATAGCAAATAGACAGGTATTATTTAGGAAATTCTTGCTGATTTGATATTTATTGTAATTTAGTACTGATTAGACTCACTAATTTTTATTTGATATGTTTCTCGGACTAATTTAGCTTATTTTGCCTAATTTTTAGATATATCTTGTTCAATTATCGCTTAGAGGAAGATTTAATAGGAAGAGGACAGAGAAGAAAATCCCCTCCTTAAGTAAGGAGGGGCAGGGGTTGTCGTGAATCAAACTTACAAAGAGAGGAACAATTGAAGAAAATCAGTAGGTCCTAATTTGCAAAAAATTGTAATTCGGGGGCAGTTCTTGAAATAACGGACTGTTTCGTTTTGGCAAAAAACCTAGTTTTTACTTGAAATATCTGTTTTTTTAGTGTATACTAGTGGAGTGGTAATAAATGATAAATGTATAACATTATGGCAAAGGAAAATGATAAAAATAAGAATAAAAACGCTGAATATGGTGCAGAACAGATTCAGGTTTTAGAGGGTTTGGCACCAGTTCGAAAAAGACCGGGAATGTATATCGGCGGAACGGGACTAGAAGGACTTCATCATTTAATTTGGGAAATTGTTGACAACTCGATTGATGAAGCAATGGCGGGATATTGCGATAATATTGAAATTGAATTTTTGCCAGATAACAAAGTAAAGGTTTCAGATAATGGTCGAGGAATTCCAGTTGAAATACATAGGCAAACAGGAAAATCAACTTTGGAGACAGTTTTGACAGTACTCCATGCGGGTGGAAAATTTGAAGGTCAGGGATACAAGGTTTCCGGTGGACTTCATGGTGTTGGTGTGAGTGTGGTCAATGCTCTTTCTGTTTATCTTCGGGCTGAAGTTAAAAGAGATGGAAAACTTTGGGCACAAGAGTATAAACAAGGAAATCCAAAATCAAGCATCAAAGCTATCGGATTTTCCAAAGAAACGGGATCGACAATAATATTTCAACCAGATTCTGAGATATTTCCAGAGATTGAATTTGATTGGACGAAGGTGGTTTCTCGAATGAGACAACAGGCCTATCTGACCAAAGGGGTAAAAATCAAAATTACAGATTCCAGAAGCGATGTGAAAAAGAAATCATATGCATTCTTCTTTGATGGAGGTGTGATTTCCTATGTGAAACATCTTAATGCCGGTAAAGAAGTAAAAAATATAATTCCTTTTTATGTAGATAAGGAACAAGACGAAGTTTCAGTAGAGATTGCTTTGCAATATAATGATAGCTACAAAGAGCATATATTTGCTTTTGCAAATAACATCCACACTATGGACGGTGGGACTCATGTCGTGGGATTTAAATCAGCTATCACAAGAAATTTTAACTCGTTCGCCAGAAAAAAGGGCTATCTTAAAGAAAAGGATGATAATTTGACCGGCGATGATATGATGGAGGGACTGACGGCGGTAATTAATATCAAACTAAGAGAGCCTCAATTTGAAGGTCAGACCAAGGCTAAACTTGGTAATGCCAACATTAAGTCAATTGTGGCTAGCGTGATGTCTGCGGCACTTGATGAATATCTCGAAGAAAATCCAAATGATGCCAAAGCAATTTTGGGAAAATGTATTTTGTCTGCCAAGGCAAGACTTGCCGCCCGAGCCGCCCGAGATACAATTATACGAAAAGGAGCTTTAGAAGGAATGACTCTTCCAGGGAAATTAGCAGATTGTAGCGAGCGAAAAGCGGAAAACTGTGAGATATATATTGTTGAGGGAGACAGTGCAGGAGGAAGTGCCAAACAAGGAAGAGATCGGTCTTTTCAAGCTATTTTACCTCTTCGTGGGAAAATATTAAATGTTGAAAGAGCCAGACTAGATCGAATGCTTGGAAATAATGAGATAAAAAATTTGGTAATTGCCATGGGAACAAGCGTGGGAGAGCAATTTGATATTTCAAAATTAAGATACAACAGAATTATAATTATGACAGATGCTGATGTTGATGGGGCACATATTAGAACTCTTCTTTTGACTTTGTTTTACAGATATTTTGAGGAATTGATTACGGGAGGCCATATTTATATTGCTCAACCTCCACTGTTTCGAATTCAAGCGGGAAAAGAGTTTAAATATGTATTTTCAGAAGAGGAAAAAGACGAGACGGTGAAAAAGTTTAGAATCAAGCTAGATATAAAAAAAGAAAATAGTAAAGCTAAAAAAGATAAGATTCAAAAATTAGAAGAAACCGAGGAGAATGAAGTTCTGGCAGATGGAGCCGCAACTGAAGGGGAGATGAAAGGAATTAGCATCCAAAGATATAAAGGTTTAGGAGAAATGAATCCAGAGCAATTATGGGATACCACAATGAATCCAGAAACTAGAACCATGAAAATAGTGACTGTTGAAGATGCAGAGGATGCTGACAAGACATTTGACACTTTGATGGGAGCAGAGGTTGAGCCAAGAAAAAGATTTATTCAAACTCATGCCAAGAAGGTTCGCAACCTAGATGTTTAGAAGAATTTAAAGAGGTTAAGCTTTTTAAATGAGTAATACTGAAAAATAAAAATGAAGAAGAAAAAAAATACTAGTTATTGGAACTGGCGGAAAGATAGCATCTGTGAAGACAAAAGAAGGATTGCGAGCAGCATACAAAACTGATGAACTGATTGCATTTTTTCGGAAGTAAAAGAAATTGATAAGATTTCTGGGAAAATGTTTTTCAATCTTGATAGTACTAACATTCAACCACATCATTGGTCGAAGCTTGCCAAATAATAAAGATATGAAAAAATTGATGGTCGGGAATTTCGTTGGTGAAATAAAGTAATCTTTAATAATTTCATAAAAAAACTTAAGCTTATGGGCTAAGTTTTTTTCAATTTAAATTTCTTGCTCTTAATTTATATGGCAAAATATGCTATCATACATATAATGTTATAAGAATGCGGGCAGTACCAAAGCAAGAATCATACTGAAAGCGATAATACTGATTGCAATAAATTTAATCGCTTCTTTTAATTTTTTCTTTTTCATATGGATGGTTAATAGTAATCGATAATAGAAATGATTTCTGCTTTAAGAATAACACTAATTTCTGATAAAGTCCATACTGCGTTATACCCCATAAATAATGTTACCGAAACAGGTAGTGGATAGCTCATAAATGGTGTTACCATAAGGTTATTAATTTTTAACCTAAAAACACCATGAAAACAACAGTAGAACCTTTTGAAAAATATAGGGAAGAATATTGGAAAGCGAACAAAAAGAGGAAGGGGGAAATTTTAAATGTGATGGCAGAATTGACTGCGATGCATAAGAAATCAATTATCCGTAAATTCAAGAAACTGCAATTCGCTGATCAGGCATCCAAAAAATCTATGCCTGTTAAACAGGGAAGGCCTTGCGTCTATAATTTTGAAATTATTTTTGCTTTAAAACAATTATGGGAATTGAGTTTAAAATTATGCGGAGAGTTGTTGCATCCGATGATTGGGGAATATTTGGAACAATACAAGCAAAATGGCGACTGGAAATACAGCGAAGAAATTGACTCTAAATTATTGATGATGAGCGTTTCCACGATCAAGAGAAAAGTCAGTCAATCTTTTAAAGAAGACAAGAATTCTTTTCGCAAAGGAAAATCAACAACAAAATCATCATCTATCAAAACAATTATTCCGATCAGAGACGCTTCTTGGTTTGACGCTAAAATCGGCGAAGGTCAATTAGACACCGTCGTCCATTGCGGAGACAGTTTGTGCAGAGATATGGCTTATACGCTTAATTACACTGATTTCAAGACTTATTGGATTGGACTGCGAGCACAAATGAATAAAGGACAAATCGCGACTCAGAAAAGTCTGTTTTACATTCAAGAAAGATTGCCATTTGATTTATTGGAAATACACCCTGACACAGGCAGCGAATTTATTAACTATCATTTGAAGAATTGCTGCAATGAAATCGGAGTTAAAATGACTCGCTCGCGTCCTAATCATAAAAATGATAATATGTGCGTAGAAGAAAGAAACGGACATATTATCAGGAAGAAGGTTGGTTACATCAGAATTGATTATCAGGAAGCAGTGAATGTTTTGAATGAGTATTATGAGAATCTCTGTCTGTTTCAAAACCATTTTATAGCCGTGAGAAGAACCAAAGATAAAGTTAGAATCGGTTCCCGTTATCAAAGAACATTTGAATCAGCCAAAACTCCTTATCAAAGAGTTGTGGAATCCAATGAAATTTCTGACGATCAAAAGAAAAAATTAGAATGAATTCATAAAGCTCTTAATATATTTGAACTGCAAGAAAAAATGGATGAATTATTAGAAAAAGTTTGGATTATTCAAAAGAAAAAAAGAGGCAAACTATATTAATTCTTCTGCTTGCTTTCGGTAACATACTTATGAATTACACATCTTAATTTCGGTAACATTTACTTATGAGCTATAGCGTACTGTTATTATTATTTTTGGCAATTATCTAGTAGCTGTAATTGTCAAGAAAATAGAAATTTAAATAAATTTATGATTATAAAAAAAAGAAAAAAAAATAAATCTGGAAAAATATTATCTTTTAAATTATTTTTGATTTTTAGTGTCGTTCTAGTTGTTTTTTTGAGTGTTGGCGTTGGAGAAGAATATTATAGAGAATATCAAATTCAAAAAGAAATTAGTTCTTTGACAAATGAAATTGATTATTTTGAAAAGAATAATTATAAATTGTCGCAATTGATGGAATATTACCAAACAAAGGAATATAAAGAGCTCGAAGCAAGAAAAAGATTGAATATGCAGAAGGAAGGGGAGAGTGTTGTGATAATATCACAATATGATACGAATTCGACAGAGTCAGCAGTGGAAAATGAAAATAAAATTGCGGAGATGGCGAATTATATAAAATGGTGGAACTATTTTTTCGCGACCAAGAAATAAATTCTTTGGATCATTTGTTTTTGCGGGTATCGTATATCGGTATTATGTGACCTTCCCAAGGTTAAGAGACGGGTTCGACTCCCGTTACCCGCTCAAAAGTATATTACTTTTTGAATTACGCAACGCAAAATATATTAATTAGTATATCTTAAAAAAATTACCGGAGTTCAGGTTTTAACCTGCAATCTAAAATTACAGAATAAAGTCTGAACTCCAGATATTAGAGTTACATAATTCAATTGTGAACCAAAAAATTATAGTATTATTAGCAATAATTTTAATCGCCATTTTAGCGATAGCTATTATTGCTATGAAACAAAATCAATCTTAAAACGAAGGAACTAATAAACAGAAACTCCAACAGAAATTTTAGTTAATAAAATCTCAATATGAACGGGCAAAAGCAGAAGTATCCGATATTTTTCTTATAACAATAATTATGGCACCGAAATAAAACTCGCTTAAGGAAATATCTTAGTAGAAATTATGCAGACAGATCAGAATGTTGAATGGAGTATTAAGTTATTTTTGTCATTGCGAGGAGCCGAAGAGACAAAGCAATCTCTCTCATGCATTTCTCATCTCTGTTATTGCGAGGAGTAGCAACGATGAAGCAATCTATAGCTGTAACATAAGACTACTTCGCTATGAATACATAACTCGCAATAACAGAAGTATCGGCAGGGTTAATCAATAAAATAGTTAAAAATTAAATTAAATAATATGGCGGGCAACAAACAAAGTATTAAATTTACAAAAGAACAATTTGAAGATTTATCAAAAATGGTATATCTCGGCAATTGGATGGCGAATGCTCATCGCGATGGTAGCACCGAAGATCTGCATATAGAAAAATACGAAAAAATTCAAGACTATATTTTTTCTTTGGCGCCGAAATTCGGGCTGGAAAAATATATGGATCACGAGGATTCCGATGGAGATAAATATTATCCGAGTAGATTTTTTGAGGAGGAAACGGATATAAATTTACTGCATGATGAATATGATGAAAACACTTTTTGGCAAGAATTGCCTAATCGATTGGGTGACAGGGATTTTTTTGAAAAATTTTCAAAAGCGGAAATTGAAGCAATGAGTGATAAAGAAAGATTTATTAAACGATGCAGGCACAGTGAGACATATGAAGATGAACTGTCAAAAAATGGTATAGAAAGATTGCGGATTTTGAAAAAAGATTAAATTTTTAGGGCCATAAAGACTTGTCGACAATAGTTATTTATTCAAACGAGCATGTCTTATCTCTTTTATCTTAAAAATAATTGGCGATGATACAAAGAGGAAATTTTTTATTTGTTTTTAATTATCATGGTGAGTGTAATTTTTATGATTATTTAAATTTTATAAATACGGATTTGTCTAAACTGATTAAAGTGAGCTGGCTTGATGGAAAGAGTTTATAGATAACATCAAGTATGGCAAGGTAAACATCTGTAAGAATGATAAATAGTTGACCAAACGGTAAATAATATTGTATTATAAAAATGCAATGTTTTTTTGCTAAGCATATTTTATAAAGGCCACCCTAGCTCAGTTGGTAGAGCAACGCACCCGTAATGCGTAGGTCGCCAGTTCGAATCTGGCGGGTGGCTCCCAAATAACTTATAACGCCTAACTTATAACAATCATTTTTGTTATTCTGAAATTGTTTTAAGAATCTTTTATATTTAAAGTTCTGACTTATTCTATTTAACACTGATCGTCATTTAAGGCGTAAATTCAATTATCTTTTTGTACAACATAATAATTGTGTTTTAGTTTTAATAAAACATGCAAAGATTATGAATTAAATTAGTGTAATAGCTGAAAAATCTTAAAAAAAGTTCAAGACGACAGTAATATTTTCCATTTCTAAAAAAATATGCTATTATGTATTTATGAAAGAAACAGTTGAAAAAATTCAAGATTTAAAAAAGAGGGCCCTCCTGGTGAGGGAATGTCTTTGACTTGAATCGAAAGAAAGCGGAGATTGTTGGACTGGAAGCGGAAGTTAATGAGACTGGATTTTGGAGTGACACCAGGAAAGCAAAAAGGGTTATGCAGAAATTAGATAGTTATCGAGAAATAGTAGGTTTTTGGGATGATATTGAAAAAAGAATCGATGATTTAGAAGAGATTTTGAACATAATTGATGAAAAAAAAGATAAGGAAGTTCTTCGGGATGCAAAGGAAAGGCTTACTTTTTTGGAAAAAACATTTATAGAACACGAATTTGAGGCTTTGATGAGTGGTAAATATGACAGTGCGAGTGCAATTATGGCAATTCACAGCGGAGCAGGTGGGGTTGATGCACAGGATTGGTCAGAAATGGTTTTGCGAATGTATTTGCGTTATGCAGAAAATCATAAATATAAAACATCTATAGTAAGTATATCAATAGGAGAAGAAGCTGGAATTAAGAGCGTGACATTTATAGTTACTGGGCCGTTTGCTTATGGACATTTGAAAAATGAAGCTGGGGTGCATAGATTAGTGAGACTCTCACCGTTTAATTCTGATAATTTGCGTCAAACTTCATTTGCTCTAGTGGAAGTGTTGCCAGAAATTGAATCTGATGACGAAGTGAAGATTAATGATGATGATTTGAAAATTAATACATTCCGGGCAAGTGGAGCAGGCGGTCAGCATGTCAATAAAACAGATTCAGCCGTTCGTATTACTCATCTTCCGACAAAGACAGTAGTAGAATGTCAAAACGAAAGAAGTCAGTCACAAAACAAGGAAAGTGCCATGCGAGTTTTGAAGGCAAAATTATATAAGTTACAACAAGAAAAAGAAGAAGCAGAAAAGAAAGAGCTGCGCGGAGAATATACTTCGGCAGAATGGGGAAATCAGATTAGGTCATATGTTCTTCATCCCTATAAACTTGTCAAAGACCACCGCACTGGAGTTGAAAATAAGGACACAGAAAAAGTTCTTGAGGGAGACATTAATCGATTTATAGAAGCGAGGCTGAAGGGGGTTGTGGAGAGAGGGGATAGGAAGTAGGATTTGTCATTACTTAAATACAAGATTATGGATTCATGGTCTCGCGGGATCTTGGATGGCTAAATAGAATTTTTATTTTATAGAGAAAAGATCCCGTTGTCATTCCGTACGCAGAGAAAAGAAGTTGAGGAATAGCTCTTTTTTTCAGTTATCATATAAATACTAATTTTTAAACTGGTCATTACCGCGGAGCAAGAATGACAATTAAAGTCTAGGGTTAATAAGAAAGCTGTAAATGACAATCTGAAATATAATAAATAACTTTATTAAAAACTAATTTTAAACATATGACAAAAAAAAATATCAAGAAGGTAGAAAAAATGGAAATTAAGAAGGATATGCCACAGGACCACTACTATACAAATTCAACACAATTACCAGTTAATTATACTGATGATTTATTTGAAGCAGTTGATTTACAAAATCCTTTGCAAACAAAATATACAGGTGGAACTGTGATGCATGCTTTTTTAGGTGAAAGATTGCCAAGTGGAAAAGAAGCAAAGCTGTTGGTAAAAAAAATATTTGAAAAATCTCAAATGCCATATCTTTCTCTTACTCCAACTTTTAGTGTTTGCCCAAATCATGGTTATCTTTCTGGTGAACATTTCACTTGTCCAAAATGCCTAATTGAACAACCTTGCGAAGTTTATTCAAGAGTAGTGGGATATTTGCGTCCTGTTCAACAATGGAATAAGGGAAAAGTTTCCGAATATGCGAGAAGAAAAGTATTTAAGGCTAAAATAAAATAAGATTGTTCAAGATTAACATTACCGCGGAGCAAGAATGACAATTAAAGTCTAGGGTTAATAAGAAAGCTGTAAATGACAATCTGAAATATAATAAATAACTTTATTAAAAACTAATTTTAAACATATGACAAAAAAAAATATCAAGAAGGTAGAAAAAATGGAAATTAAGAAGGATATGCCACAGGACCACTACTATACAAATTCAACACAATTACCAGTTAATTATACTGATGATTTATTTGAAGCAGTTGATTTACAAAATCCTTTGCAAACAAAATATACAGGTGGAACTGTGATGCATGCTTTTTTAGGTGAAAGATTGCCAAGTGGAAAAGAAGCAAAGCTGTTGGTAAAAAAAATATTTGAAAAATCTCAAATGCCATATCTTTCTCTTACTCCAACTTTTAGTGTTTGCCCAAATCATGGTTATCTTTCTGGTGAACATTTCACTTGTCCAAAATGCCTAATTGAACAACCTTGCGAAGTTTATTCAAGAGTAGTGGGATATTTGCGTCCTGTTCAACAATGGAATAAGGGAAAAGTTTCCGAATATGCGAGAAGAAAAGTATTTAAGGCTAAAATAAAATAAGATTGTTCAAGATTAACATTACCGATCAGGAATTTCAATATTTTGTTTTCAAATGTCTCAGAGACCCTAGAGCCTCTAGAGACATTGAGGTGCAAAAATGTGAAGCTTGTTTTGAGTTTTGCTGAATGTTTGAAACAGCGATGATTAATGTATGTAATTAATATAATTAAATGAACCAGATAATGATTGAATTCGAAAATGTATCAAAAATATATAATGAAAATAGCTTTGCCCTGAAAGATATTAATTTTCAGATTGTTAAAGGAGAATTTGTTTCAATCGTTGGTCAAAGTGGTGCGGGAAAATCTACACTTTTGAAAATGGTTTTTGCAGAGGAAAATCCGACAGAAGGAAATATTTTAATTAAGGGCAGAAACATAAGCAAAATCAAGAGTAACAAAATGCCGGTTTTGAGAAGGCACATTGGTGTTGTTTTTCAGGATTTCAAATTGCTATATGGGAAAACAGTTTTTGAAAATGTTGCTTTTGCTATGGAGGTTTCTGGAAAAACGGACAAAGAAATTAGAGAAGATGTTCCTCAAGTCTTGGAAATTGTAGGATTAGCAAGCAAGGTTGATAGTTATATAGATGAACTATCTGGTGGAGAAAGACAGAGAGTCTCAATTGCTAGAGCGTTGGTTCACAGACCAGACATTATTATTGCGGATGAGCCGACTGGAAATCTTGACCTTGTTAATACTTGGGATATAGTGCAACTTTTGATGAAAATTAATCAATACGGAACTACTATCGTTTTGGCCACACATAATAGGGAGATTGTAAATTTAATAAACAAAAGAGTAATTACGATTGAAAAAGGAAGAATATCAAGAGATCAACACGATAATGGAAAATATCTAATATAAAAAAAGAAAATAAATTTAATAAATACAACTATAATTGAATTATCTCAATGAAAAGATTGATTGTTACAAATTTTAAAAGAGTTTCGAAATCTGCTATTAAGGATTTGACTCGCAACCTCTGGTTGAATATGGCAACAGTTATCATCGTAGTCATCGCTCTATTTACTATTACAACGATGCTGGCGATTGATGCGGTTGGTAATCATGCACTTCTGTCTTTGCAAGAAAAAATTGATATATCTATCCAGTTTGATGATGATGCCGAAGAATATAAAATATTAGAATTTAAAAAAGACTTGGAGAATTTAGAGGAAGTGAAAAGTGTTTCATATATCTCCAAGGAGCAAGCTTTAATTAATTTCAGAGAAACTCACAAGGACAATGCATATGTAAATCAGTCAATTGATGAGTTGGGAGAGAATCCATTGTTTGCAGTTTTAAATTTAAAGTCAGCACAAATTACTCAATATAGTGCAATTAATGAATATATTCTTGGAAATGATAATTACCAAGATATAATTGAAAAAGTAAATTATAAAGAAAACGAAAAAGCGATTGAAAATCTTTCCAAGATATTGGCTACGATTAAAGATGGAATTTTTGCTTTAACGGTTTTGTTTATTTTTATAAGTATCTTAATTGCATTTAATACAATTCGTCTAGCATTATATTCTCACAAAATGGAAATCGAGATTATGCGTTTAGTTGGCGCGAGTAACTGGTATATTAGAATGCCATTCGTAATTGAGGGTGCTATATTAGGTGCAATTAGTTGTTTGATAACCCTCGCGATTATATCTCCTGCGGCCGTCTATGTTTCTCCAAGGATTACTCAATTTTTACCAGAATTTGATTTATATATTTATTTTATGGATAATTTTCTCAGTATCTCTGCCTTACTAGCCTTAATTGGAATCGGGATGGGAGTGTTTAGTAGTTTGATTGCAATTAGGAGATATTTAAAAGCATAGGAATTTTAATAGGGCTCAAAATAAAGACAGTTTTTTGAAGTTGTATCTCAATAGGGTTGTTTAAGTATATTCTTGGTTTATGTAATATTCTTGAATTACGAAATACAACATACTTGTCACCCTGAGCTTGTCGAAGTGTTGAAGTTGCAAGAAATACTACTAATCAAGATGAATTAACTTCGACAAGACCATCATGAGAAATTTAGCTATTTCATAATTCAAAATAATATACAATTTCTAAGGGACTGTCCTTTAATGGGTTGTTCGGTCTAATTTAAATTAACTCAGTAAAATGAGTTATTTTATTGATTCGCACAGGTTGATTAGTTTCTTTTTCTGTGATATAAATTATATATTGTTCAAATATTCGGGGGTCGTCTAATGGTAGGACGGCAGGTTCTGGTCCTGCTAATCGGGGTTCGAGTCCCTGCTCCCGAACAAACAAAATATCCGCCTTAGCTAGCGGTTATTTTATTATTATCCCAATATATTTAATTCCTTTGAATTACGAAATGCTGTTTTCTTGTCTTCTCGAATAATATGAGAGATCTTAAAATACGGGAAATGAAACTAAATTTATTTTTAGACCATTCCGTCGCTACCGCTCTTTCGGGATGACAAAGTATGCTGAGTTCAGGTGCTTGATATGTTGGTTTTGATGTAATGTGCAATAGATTCTGAATTACTTTGAATTAGGAAATGCTGTTTTCTTGTCATCTCGAACAATATGAGAGATCTTAGAATATGGGAAATTAAAATAGATTTAATTTTAGATCCCTTTGTCGCTACCTCTTTTTCAGGATGACAAAAAAAGAAATGCTAATTTCGTAATTCAAAGTAATTCATTAGTTCTTGACATTATTTTTTATCAGATATATACTTATGATACTTACTTACCAACTGGTAAGTAAGTAAACAAGAGACAATAAAGGAGGAAAAAAGTATATCGAATTTAATTAAAAAAAAAGAGATATTTTTACGAAAAATCTCTTGTATAGTGTTTTTTAATTTAATTTTTCTTCGAATAATACGCAGAAAAATTAAGCACAGAGGCTTTCGGAATTTTTTGTAGAAAAAAATATTTTTCTACACCTTTTAAAATTACAATTTTCAATATTAAGCAATTATTAAAATATTACATATGATTAATGCCAAAGAATCAACAATGTCTACAAAAGTTTTAATCCTTGAAACCGCTGAACATCTATTTGCAGAGTTTGGTTATTTGGGTGTTTCAATGCAGGACATTGCTAGTGCTTTGGGAATTACGAAATCGGCATTATATTATCATTTTGATAGTAAAGAAAAAATTTATTTGAAAGTATTAGATGACGCATTTTTAGAATTCTCAGAAGAAATTCAAAAAGTAACTCTTGATAAAAAATTATCAATTGAAAAAAGGTTTCACAAAACAGTTCTTGCATACATTGATTTTTGTTTAGAAAAAAGAGATTTGGTTAAATTAACAATGCATAAATTGTCCAATGATAATGATGGTATCGTTAAATCTATTGCTAAAATAAAAATTAATATTATTAATCAACTTGAACCTATTGTTGAGGAATATCTTGTCTATAAAAAAAGAAGCATATTGATTAATGGCAAAATTGCGACTTACTTTCTGGTCGGTATTCTTAATGCTTTTATTCTTGGTGAGATTGTCGATGGTGGAAAAGTCTGGAAGACAAAAGATATTGTTAGGCAGATTGAAAAATTATTTTTTTAAGTTACTGATATTTTTCTTAAATGAATTTATTAATTATAATTTAATCAATCTTGATAAAATTATAAAAAATGAATTAATTACTGATAAACTTATTAGTAAAAAAATGGTTCATTAAAAATCGAGTAAAATGGAGGAATTACATTGAAGGACAAGTTTAAGTTTGTATCCAGCTGTATTATTATTTTTTTTGTGATAATTGTATTGCTCGGAATATTAGGCATGATTTTTGGAGCTTTAGCGACGGGATTGATCTTTATTTCCCAAATAGTTCCAATTAAATTGGGAATTGTTCTGTTAATGGTAATGGCAGTTACTATTAATATTATTAGCAAGATATCGCAGTCTGAAGACAACACAAAATTTTCTTTTTTCAAAGAGATTATTGTTATAAAAAATATCTCTGAAAGTTTGTTGAAAAATGGACATTTTAAAGTAGTCTATGTAAATCTTAGTGATAATATTTCTGTTATTGGATTTACCAATGGAGAGGTTACTGACACAGGAAAAATCTTTGTCTTCGTGTCAACCACTCCAATTGCATCGACTGGTATAACTCTGCTTGTTGATTTAAAAAATATTCAGTACTCTGATTTATCAACAAGAGAGGCTTTAATAGCAATTGTAACAGGAGGTCTTGGCTCAAAAAAGAAATGAGGTTTTCGTAGGAAAAGAAAAGGAATGCATTCTCTTACTATTAAAAAAAATAGATTAAAAGATGCATTCCGAATTTTTTAAAATCAAATTCAATTTAAATATTTATAGTTTATTTATAATTTAAAAAATATGATTTTAAACCAAAAATATATTAGTAAGTTTATTTTAGGTCTTTATATTTTGACTTTTGTATTTGCTTTAAGTTCTTCCATACTGCCTGAAACTTCGCAAGGTGCTACGATTTCTGGCTGGGGAACAGCATATGTTCCAGACGGAACTCCCACTGATATCAGACAAGCCATTATAAATGTAACTAATTGGATTTTAGGGTTTGTTTCGATGGTGTGTGTTTTGGTTGTTCTATATGGACTGGTCAGTGGTGCCGACACCATAAAATATGGACTTTTGGGTCTTGTTATTTGTGGCTTGGCCTATGCAATCGTAATTGTTGTTTCGACTGTTATCTTATGATTTTAATATAAAAATTAAGAATCTAAAAATAATTTCGAAGTAGCTTTAAAAAAACTCATAGAATAAAAAAACTACTAGACTATATAAATCATTTAATCATATCTTTTTTGTAGACTATTTTTTACTAGCAAAATAACGAAAAAAAATTCCATTTTTTCTTATCTGGTGAGCAGACTTATTCACAAAAAACAGAATCGAAAAAAGTTGGCTCCATGCTTTCGCAGGGAGCCTTTTGAAATTTGGGCAGATACTTTTTTTATGAAAAATTTAATTCGAATTATTTTGCATTTTGTGTTAAAATAAAGATATAATAAATAATTAATCAGCATGAAAAAAACAAAAGACAATTTTTTAGATGTTGCTTACTTTTCAATGGAAGTGGCTATTAATTCGGAAATGATGACATATAGCGGTGGTTTGGGAGTGTTGGCGGGTGATACGCTAAAAACTTTTGCTGACTTTAAGTATACAGCAGTAGGAATTACGATTTTACATGAACAAGGCTATGTCAAACAGAGTCTTGATTCAGCAGGACAACAAATAAGTAAATCGGTGCTTTGGAATAAAGAAGAAAATTTAACAAAACTTCCTTTTACTATCGAGGTTCCCTTGAGCGATCATGTAGTTGTGTGTGCAATTTGGCAATATAATATTGAGGGACAATTCGGCGATATCGTGCCTGTGTATTTTTTAGATTCTAATCTTCCTCAAAATACTGAGTATGATCGTACATTTACGAGTCACTTATACGGAGGTGATAGATTTTATCGCCTTTGCCAAGAACAGTTACTTGGATTAGGTGGTTTGATCTTGCTTGAGATGTTAAATTATAATTCTGACAAAGTTCGTATCTACCATTTGAACGAAGGTCATGCTTCTTTTGTCGGATTGGCTCTGTATGAGCAGGCTAAGAAATTATTTTCAACCCATATTGAAGTAATTGATTATATAGGTTCCAAATTAGTATTTACGACACATACCCCTGTTGAGGCTGGTCATGATCGTTTCTTAATTTCTGATGTTAAGCACACTCTTCCTGCCAGTCTTTTTGAGAAGATTCCGCAAGAATGCTTTTTAGAAGATAAACTTTGTATGACATTATTGTCTCTTTATTTTTCTGGCATTGTAACTGGAGTAGCGAAGATGCATGAAAAAGTAACAGAAAAGATGTTTCCAGAATATGATATCATACCTGTCACAAATGGTGCCTATCATCTGGAATGGACTCATCCAGATTTAAAAAAAGTTTACGATGAATATATTCCCGAATGGACCATTGATCCATCTAGCTTGCGAAAAGCAATTAGTATACCAGATGAAAAAATATGGGATGCACATGTTGAGGCGAAAAAGAAATTGATAAAATATGTAAATCAATTCTCAGAAAATGAATTTTCAGTGGATGTTTGTACTTTGGGATATGCTCGTCGTTTTACATCGTATAAACGACCCGCCCTTATTTTAGCTGATCTCGAAAAATTGGAAAATATGATTTCTGCCGTGGGAAGTTTGCAAATTATTTTTGCTGGAAAGGCTCACCCTTCCGATGAAAAAGGCAAGGATTCGATAAGGGGTATTTACGAAATAATTCAAAAACATCAGGGAAAAATTAAGATGATATTTTTAGAGGACTATAATATGGAAATGGCTAAAAAATTGGTGGCTGGAGTTGATATTTGGCTAAACACTCCCTTGCAAAAGTTTGAAGCTTCTGGAACAAGCGGAATGAAAGCATCATTTAATGGAGTTCCACATCTAAGTGTCTTGGATGGTTGGTGGCCAGAGGGCTGGACTGAAGGGGTGACGGGATGGTCAATTGGTAAAAATTCTTCAGAGGCTAGAATTGATGATTTGACTAGCTGGAATTTTGAAGTTGAAGACTTATATCAAAAGCTTGCTACGAATATTTTACCTTTGTATTATCAAGACCGATTAGGATTTATAAAGATAATGAAACATGCTCTTGCGTTAAACGGGTCACATTTTAATACATATAGAATGATGAACGATTATGTCGCAAAAGTTTATTTTCCATTGAAAAATGGATTAAATAAAAAGTGGTAGTGAAATAAAATATTATAAATCAAAATAAGCATTAAAATTATTGAAAATCTAGAATTTCAAGGTCCGTTTAGATAATATCAAAAATTGATTGCTACTCAAATTGAGAACACCAGAGTAAAAGACATTATTATTGCACTAATCTCATAATATTGGTAAAATATAAGTGTTAAATAGTAAAAAAGGAGGCAAAGCATATGAAAAACAAAAAAGAACTTAAATGGCTAATTATAACTTTGCTGGTGGCCATCATTATATATCTCGTGCTTTCTTCTGCAAGCAAGTGTGCTTTGGCAACTCAGGCGGATTTTTGTTCGGGTGGGTATACTTTTGGAATGTCTTTTAGTGCTTTCATTTCTAATATGTTTTATGTTTTTTTGGCGATGTTTTTTTGGTTTATTTCACCGATTGGTGTTTTATTCTTATTAGGCATAAAGTTGTTTTTTTCTGAGAATGCATCAAGTGTGAGGAGACATATCGCCATGTTAATTCAATTTCTATCTTTTCTGACTTGGTCTTCAGTGATGTTTATATTAATAGTTGTTTACATTGATTCAACTTCGTATCAAGTACTTGGTTCGGGAGGGGCAATGTTAAATTTGGTGATTAAATCAGGGTTAGGTTTCATGATATTTATGATTATATTGGCTTTGGCTGAAAATAATATTATAAATAGGCAGAAATGTAAATTAAAAAATGAGAAGGAAAAAATAAAGAATATTGATGAAAATAGAAGAGAAGGAAAAAATAGTAAATTTGAAGAAAATTCTGGAGTCAAGAAAGGTGGGATAAAAAATAAAATTAAGAACAAAATTAAAGAAGAAATTAAAGAAATTATTGATAATAAGATTGATAAATTATAAATTATAAATTATTAATTAAAATTATGGCTATATTAAAAAGCTTACAAAATTTATTAGAAAAAAATAGTGTGAAGCATGAAGTTATTGAACACAAAACTGTTTATACGGCTCATGATAGTGCTGAAACTCAGCATATTAAACCGCAGGAAGTTGTGAAAACTCTAGTGATGAAAATAAGCTCAAACAAACATGTTTTGGCTTTAATTCCTGCGCATAGGAATTTAGACAAGAAAAAACTTCTCAAGGAAATAAATGTCTGGCTGAAAAAGGAAGAGAGTAGGGCTGTCAAAACTGTGGAGTTCGCCAAAGAGGCTTGGATGAAAAAGAATATGAAAGGGAAAATTGGGGCGACTGTTCCCTTTGGTTCTCTCGCCAAAATGAAGACTTTTATCGATAAGAGTTTGTTGAAAAATAAAGATTTGATTATTAATACTGGGGATTACAATAAATCAATTAAATTGGCGACGGCTAAATTTTTAGAATTGGAAGATGTAGTGAAAGGACTTATTTCAAAAGCAAAGCCAGTAAAGAAAAAAATAAAAGTCAAGCCTAAAGCGGTGATAAAGAAAAATAAGATTAAATCAAAAGTTAAACCTCGAGCTTTCGAAGTAAAAAAGAAAAAGACTAAGATATAGAAATAAAAAAAACAGACTATGTTATGTCTGCTAGTTGTTTTATACTATTAATTATCTTGTTTATGCCCTTATAAATAACTATTTTAGAGCCATCTTCGAGGCATATTATTTTTTTCCCACCTATCATAATTCTTGTCAGGGGAATGTAAGTGAATTCAACCAACGTATATTTTTTTATCACCATATATTATATATATCACATATGTCCTATATTGTTAAGGCACACAATTTACAGAATCAGGAACAGATGTTTGAAGGTCCACTCGATCTTCTTTTGGATTTGATTGAAAAAGAAAAACTTGATATTACGGATATTGCGCTGGCTCAAGTTGCAGATCAATTTATAGGTTATCTTGAAAACTCAAAGGAAGATATTACTCCAGAATATCTTTCAAGCTTTATTTTAGTTGCCGGAAAACTTATCTTAATTAAGTCCAAAGCAATCTTGCCAATGTTGGAGCTTGAAAAGGAGGAAGAAGAGGATATTGAAGAATTGAAATCAAGGTTAAGGGAATATCAAAGATTCAAAAATATTTCCAAGGAGATTAAATTGTTGGAAAAAAGAAGCGAAATGTTTTATTCCAGACAGAGTTATTCTGGTATGAAAAATATATTTAGTCCTCCTGAAGATATAAGTTGTATTGATTTGCAGTCGTCTCTGGAAAATATTTTTATTAAAATGCCTCAGATTGATACGACAAGAAAAATGGTGATCATCAATAATATTAACATAAAGGATAAAATACAATATATAAAAGATCGGATGATGCATCGAATCGAAATGACATTTAAAGATATGACAGTTGATGCAAGTGACAAAATTGAGATTATTATAACATTTTTGGCCATGCTTGAGCTTGTAAGAAAAAGTTTAGTTGTCGTAGAACAGGCTGACATGTTTGGAGATATCAAAATAAAGAGAATTTAATATTAATAATAAAAAATTATGAATACCGAAGCGGTTATTGAGAGTTTATTATTTATTTCAGGAGAACCAATGAGTTTCAAAAAACTTTCAAAAATTATTGAGGTTGTTGAAAGTGACATAAAGTTGGCAGCTGACAAACTGGCAGAGCAATATTCCAAGTCAAATAGGGGATTAAGAGTTATTATTAATGAGAATAAGATTCAAATGGTTACTGCTGGGGAGAGCAGCCTATTTGTTGAAAAATATCTTAAAACTGATATTGAGGGTGATCTTAGTAATGCAGCACTAGAAGTTCTCTCAATTATTGCATACAGAGGACCAATTTCACGATCTGCGATTGAAGAGATTAGGGGGGTGAATTGTAGCTTTACAATAAGACATCTAACGATTAGGGGTCTTGTTGAGAGAATTAGTAATCCAAATGATGCCCGAGCATATATTTATCGAGTTTCTTTGGATTTTTTGAAAAAATTGGGAATTGAAAAAGTTCAAGACCTACCTAAATATAGTGAATTGCGAGACCGAAAAATATTTGAGAAAAATAAAGAGAATATTATTTTTGATAATGTCGCAGAAGAGAAATTTGATAAGCAAAAGTAATAATTAAAAATTAAAATGATTGAAAATATTGCCATAATTATATTAGCCTTATTATCTCAGATTAATATTGTTACAGGTGATGCAGGACTAAACCAGATATTAAATCAATTTGTAAAAAATGATTCAGTTAATGTCTCTACTAATAAAGAGAATTGGAATACATATAAAATTATTTCTGAAAATGAAGCAGAAATACGGCCTTTACCTTCTAGGATTAAAAATAATAAGATTAACATAGACTCAAGCTCGGCGATTGCCTTTGATGTGGGAACGGACTATATTCTGTATTCAAAGGATATAAAAAAAAAGTTGCCCATAGCAAGTTTGACAAAAATTATGACATCAATAATTGTATTAGAAAATAATAATCTTGATGATGTCGTGGTAATAAATCAAAGTGCTCTTCAGACCGAAGGAAGAAAGGTGGGTCTGTTGACAGGAGAAAAGATTACTGTGGATAATTTATTAAAGATTATGTTAGTAAGTTCAAATAATATCGCTGCCGTTGCTCTTGCGGAACATACGGGTGGGGATGTTAAAAATTTCGTTGAGTTAATGAATCAAAAAGCAAAAGTTTTAGGGCTTGATGATACCGAATTCTATAATCCAACTGGTTTAGATGAAGTAAATATCAACATATCTACTGCTTATGATGTTGCTCAATTAGTTGATTATGCTTTAGAAAAGTCAATTATCTGGGAATATTCCAAAACTAAAAGTGTTACAGCGAGCTCTGTAGATGAAAAAATAAATCACAAAGTAAATAATACCAATCAATTGTTAGGAGTAATGGAAAATGTGATAGGTGGGAAAACTGGCTTCACGGATATGGCAGGTGAATGTTTGATGATAATCCGAGCTGACCCTAGGGATGAAAATAATCGAGTTATTACTGTCGTGCTTAATGCCCAAGATCGATTTATGCAAACGCAGAGATTACAAAATTGGGTTTGGGAAAATTATAAGTGGTAGTGTTAATTTTATCATTTTGTGAAATGAAAATTATGAGCATAGAAAATATGACAACAAAAGAGATTTGTTCGGAAAGTGAATTTCGTGATACTCTTCTTATGGAGTTGCTAAAAACGAAAGAAACTGGAATTACTAGTAAGGATTTGTTCAATGTTATGCAGGTCGCTATTCCCGATGACATTAAAAAACCTAAACTTGCTCAACTAAATGATGTTTTAAGAGAGCTGGCAAGCAAAGGACTTATTACTATTAATAGTATTTTGGAAAAGGGAAAATATCAATATTTTGACATTTATCCAAATGATATTATTAAAGTCAGTCCTCAGGAAAATAATAGTTTATTGAGCTTGTTAAGAAAAAGGGATGATGATAATAATAAGTAACTATGTTATCCCGAGTGACGAAAGGAGGCGAGGGGTCACTCTCTCTTTAATCACGCTAAACATTATTAAATGTCAATCCCAATTAAGAGCGATTCCTCTATCTTTCTGCCATTCTTCTCGGAATGACAGTTGAATATTGCTCTTTTTTTGATGACAAAATTTCAAAGTTAAAATAAAAACATGCGAAAAATGAAAAAATAATAAATATTTTTCTACAAAAAAAAGCATACAAAAAAAGATGAAAAAACTAACCTTTTCATCTTTTTTACTATTATATAAAATTATTTTATTACTTCTTTTGCTTTTTCGATTATGCTTTTAAAAACCTTTGGATTTTCAATTGCCATTTGTGAAAGCACTTTTCGGTCAAGATCAATCTTTGATATTTTGAGAGCATGAATGAATTTACTATAATTCAATCCGTATTCTCTGACACCAGCATTAAGTCTGATTAGCCAAAGGCCTCGCATTGATCTTTTTTTAGCTTTTCTATCTCGATATGCATAAGTACCAGCTTTCATCAATGCTTCTTTTGCGGCTTTATATTTCTTACTTCTAGCATTTAGAAATCCTTTCGCTTTTTTCAAAACTTTTTTCCTTCTTTTGTTGGCCATTACGCCTCTTTTTATTCTTGTCATTTCAGTTGATTATTTAATCTAATTATATCTATTTCCCAAGCTGTCTCTTGATAGATTTTTTCGTGGCATTGGTAATTTTTTTGTCTAATCTTTTTGCTCTCGTAACATTACCTGACTCACTAGAATTGAAGTGATCTTGATTTGCTGTTCGTGCTATAACTTTTCCAGTCTTAGAAATTTTAAATCTTTTAGCTACAGCTCTTTTAGTTTTAATTTTCATTTTTCTAGAAATTATTAGTTAAGTATAAGTGCTGATTATTATTTTTTCTTAAATTCAATAACTATATTCAACCCTTGTGGAGTTTTCTTGATTTCTTGCTCTTTGACAATATCTCTTTCTTCTGTTTCCTTGTCAGCTTTTGACATCTCGGTAATCATAGTGAGAAATTTTTCCATTTTTTCAGTGGCTAGATTTTGATGAGCCTTCTCTCTGCCCTTAAGGACCATATCAATTTTTACTCTGTCGCCATTTTTGAGAAATTTGACCGCATTCTTTGCCTTAAAGCTTAAATCATGTTTTTCTGCCCTCATGCTAATTCGGAGCGCTTTGGTTTCTGTTTTTTTTATTTTTGCATTTTGGTGCCTTTTTTGCTTAGCAATCTTATAAAGATATTTGCCGTAATCCATTATCTTACAAACTGGAGGTTTGAGATGCGGAGAAACTTCTACTAAATCAAGTTCTCTTTCTGTAGCTAAAATTAAAGCATCTTTAAACTTCAGAAGTCCTAATTGCTTCCCCGTTTCATCAATCACCATAACTTCTGGTAATTTGATTTGTCCGTTTACTCTTAATTCTTTTGTTTTTGCTATATATTTATCTTTAATAATTAGTCTTATTTGATTTAAGTATATATTAATAAGGAATATTTTGCAATATTTACTAGTAGTACATGCCTAAAACATATATATTTTTGTGAAGACGGTGGTAATTTCACTGTCCACCTTTCAGGCAGTGCTTTAAAACTCCTCGGTTTTAATATTTAAGCCATGGGAAATTGTCGTTTTCCAAACCTTTTATTGTTTAATTCCCTTCGGCTATTTATTTCTTGAATATTTCTTTTTTAATGATATCTATTTCGCTTGAGAAATTATTGGTGGAGATGGCGGGAATTGAACCCGCGTCTAGTAAATCCATTTAAAAATCATCTACCAATATATGCCGTTCTTTGGGGTTTAAAATTTATAAGCAATGAACGACCAAGACCTCATAAATTCGATTCTGACTAAATTTTCAGATTTTTGCGGTAAGAAATCACAAAGTCCTATCTTGATGTATAACACCGAAGTTTTGCCTATCAAGATTTGGCAAATCGATGGCTACCGGTCTATTAGACAGTAGCAGTCGCAAATGTAGGAACTCTAAATAGAGAAGCTACTTTGCTTACAAGTGATTCTGCACTTATATTTTTCTGATAATTTTTACGAGATTAACCAGAATGCTCGATTGGCAATTTTCAAATTAAGATTCCTATCGAATCTAAACATCCCCATAAGTATGATGAAATTAATTTAAATATCAACATACTTATGATTATCTTTATTTTTCTCGTAAAGCTCTTTTCATACTCACTTCAGCCTCTCTTTTTTTGATATCTTCTCGCTTGTCAATTTTCTTTTTTCCCTTACCAACACCAAACTCAAGCTTTATAAGCCCGCGAGTAGAGTATACTCTAATTGGTACTAATGTCAACCCTTTTTGGCTAATTTTTCCAAGTAGAGATTTGATTTCTTTTTTATGGATGAGAACCTTCCTAGATTGATTGGGGTCGTATTCTGGTGGCATATTTTTTACTTGATAGGCTGGGATATTGGCATTTGTTAAAAATGCTTCATTTTCATGAATTGTGACGAATGCTCCTTTAAGACTAATGTGTCCAGTTTTAATTGATTTAACTTCATATCCAGCTAATACTAACCCACCTTCTAGTTTTTCTAGAATTTCATAATCAAAATTGACTCGTTTATTAATAGCGTATGTTGGCATGTTTACAATTGCTTTATTTTAAGTAATTTATTGTCATTTCAGATCCCATTTGGTAAGAAATCTCTTAGTGGATTTTTTCAGAAAACATAATAAATATCAGAATAAAATCTAGAAAATCTTTCAATTATACCTCATTTCGAGATAATAAATAATATAATTTTAGTTTAACATAAATATCGAGAATGATGAATAGAAAATGATGAAATTTCTAATTACTTTGAATTACGAAATACCTCCTTTTGTCATTTCGAAATGAGCGATAGCGATTGAGAAATCCCTTCAACAATGTAAATAGCGATAATAATATTGAAGGGATTCCTCGCTTAAGGCTCAAAATGACACAAAAATTTGCATTTCGCAATTCAAAGTAATTATTGACACTCCAGACCATAGGCTTATAATTAAAGCAGTAAATAACTAATTTGTAAATATATGAAAATTGGAATTGATGCACAAACGATTTTAAGTCCAAAACTGGGAGATGCTGCAGGGCTTGGGCATTATACTTATCATTTGATTGACAACTTGCTTAAAATTGATCAAAAAAATAAGTATGTTTTGTTTTTTAATTATAAAGCTCGAAAAGCTGATATTGAAAAATTGAGTAAGCAAAATGTGACAATTCGAAGATTTCCTTTTTCATATTATAAAAATTTTTTGCCACTAGCATATTCTGAAACTTTGGCGACAGCTTTTTTCTTGCGTGATAAACTTGATGTACTTTTTGTTCCAGGAGGTCGAGTGCCAATGACCTATCAGAAAAAAATTGTGGTGACGGGATATAATTTAGCCGTGAAAAAATATCCAGAACTTTTTTCAAAAAAAGAAGCTTTGAAATATAAAATAAAACCTTCAGCTTTCAAAAGAGCTGATGTTGTAATTGCCTCAAATCAAGCTGCAAAAAGTAATATGGAAGCTGATTTTGGGGTTGAGAGCGAAAAGATACGAGTTATTCATAATGCTTTTGATGAAGATTTTTTTCAAATTGCCAGTGTAAATGAAATTCAGAATGTTAAAAATAAATATAAAATAGAAGGCGAATATCTATTATATATGAATACTATTAAGCCGTCTAATAATCTGCCGAAACTAATTGAAGCATTTTCAATGTTACGATTGTTATTAAAGGGTAAAAAACCAAATTCAAATTATAAATTAGTCTTAGCTGGAAAAAATGGCTGGCTCTCTGACGAAATTCATCAGGTTGCAAAAGACTTTGGCTTGAAGAATGAAGTTATTTTTCCAGGATATATTGCACAGGAAGACCTGAATCCGCTTTATAGTGGAGCTGATGTTTTTGTTTCTGTTCCAATTTATGAAGAATTTGGAGCGACAGTTTTAGAAGCGATGGCCTGCGGAATACCGGTAGTATGTTCGAATGTACCTGCCCTTTCTGAAATTACAGGCGGGGCAGTTCAATTAGTTGACCCCTATGATGTGGATCGAATTAAATGTGTGATTTTGAAAGTTCTTGATGATGATGTTTTGCGAAGAGAGATGAAGGAGAGGGGATTAGAGCAAGCCAAGAAATTTCATTGGAGAAAAACTGCAGAAGAGACCTTGAAGGTTTTGGAAGAAGTGGCGAAGTAGTTTTTAGATTTGCATTTTTATAATTCTGAAGGATTAAGCTACGAGAAAGGTTTGATGTTTTAGTTTCTGTTATTTCAAATTTGATTTAGAATTTTTGTTATTACAAGTTTTTATTTTTTATTTAGAAATTTTTTTTTATTTACAGTCTAATTGCAATTATTTGCTTAATTGCATATTGTGTTTTTATTATGAGAAAAATAGCATGTCAATTATGGTTTAAATTAATGTAATGGACAAAAGTCCTGAATCAAGTTTAGGATGGTAAATTGGTTGATAATTATATTATATTATCAAAACAAAATCCGCAGACTGATGAGCGGATTTTGTTTTTTTCTCAACTCGTCTTTCGGGAAAGATGGGATGGGAAAAAAGAAAAAGGAAGGGACTAACTAATTGTCCTTGTAATTAATTTTAATTTCTTTTTGATTTCGTCAATTTCTAATCCTTTTTGCATTATACCAATGCAATGGTTTATCTGACTGATAAGAAAATCTAATTTATATAGTCCCCGTCTTCTTTTAAAAATTATTATTTGCATGCAACAGAATTATTTCCCCGATACTTTTCTTTTTAGAGGACTTTAAGGAATACGCCAATTCCGTTAGCATTTCTTCTGGATCTCCCTTTTTATAATTATTGCGTTTTTTACAACCTCTTAATGATGTAATTATCTTTAAGAGAAGAGTGTATCCCTGATTGAGTTTCTTATTTACTTCTTTCATATTATAGCCTCCATAACTGGAAAACTAATAATTAAAACAGTTTTTATAATCAATTTTCTGGGATAAAGGTTTTTTTATTTTCTTCCTAATATTTCAAAGAACTTGTTTAAGTAGTTTTTGTTGTTTTTTATAAAACTTAGTAGGTTAACATAATTGGAAATATGTATAGCTTTACTTTTTGCTGTTTTTGGCTTATTATAAAAGAGTATATAAGAATGTTTTACTTCAGTTCATATAAATTAAGTCTGTCATTTAGAACTTGATTCAGTATTATTATATAGCAATGAAATAATTTTATAAATCACTGAATGTTTGATAAAAGTGAAAAATCAATAATTAGAAGATATAGAAATAACGGTCGCAGTTAAACTGTAAGCAAACAAATATTGTAAGCTAAAAAAAAATAAGATGTAATATTCGAAGGATTTTGAATTAAGTTCAGAATGACAAAGATAATGTCAATAATCTAATAAGAAAGTATTATTATATATTAAAATCTAAAATTAAAATAATGTTTAAAAAGGTAAATCCGAGGCAGAATTTTCCAGAGATGGAGAAGGATGTGATGAAATTTTGGGAAGATAATAAAATATTTGAAAAATCTGTAGAAAATCAGGGTAATAAAAAAACATATAGCTTTTTTGATGGACCTCCGTTTGCGACAGGGCTTCCTCACTATGGACATGTTGTCGCCAGTTTGATCAAGGATGTTGTACCACGATTTCGGACAATGAAAGGCAACAAAGTGAACCGTAAATGGGGTTGGGATTGTCATGGTTTGCCGATTGAAAATTTGATTGAAAAAGAACACGATATCAAAAATAAGCAGGATATTGAAAAGTGGGGGGTTGATAATTTCAATAATACTTGTCATAATTCTGTTTTGCGTTATGCGGAAGATTGGAAGAAATTTATTCCACGCATGGGTAGATGGGTTGATATGGAAAATGATTATCGCACGATGGATTGGAAATATACGGAAAGTATTTGGTGGGTTTTTTCCGAGCTTTTCAAAAAAGGACTGGTTTATGAAGGACACAAAGCGATGCATATTTGCCCAAGGTGTGAGACGACGCTTTCTAATTTTGAAGTGACGCAGGGATATAAGTATATCACAGATTTATCGGCGACAGTGAAGTTTAAGTTGAAAAAAGAGAGCGGAAAATTGTTAAGGGAAAAGATCCTGAATCAAGTTCAGGATGACAGTGCAAATCAGGATGAAAAAAATCTCAGGGCGAATTTCTCAAATCATAATGATGAAGATGTTTTTTTGTTAGCTTGGACAACAACGCCGTGGACTTTACCGGGAAATGTGGCTTTGGCGGTTAGGGAAGATATTGAGTATATAGAAATTGCTGAAAGCATTAAAGGTAGTATAAGTTCAGATAATAAAACATATGAGCTTCCTAGTAATGAAAAATATATCATTGCAAAAAAAATCTTTTCAAAAGAAAGTCAAAAACTTGTGACAGATAATGATTTAAGTCAGGTTTATATTTACGAAGGAAAGAATTATAAAATAATTAAAGAATTTAAAGGTAAAGATTTAGTCGGTTTGGAATATGAACCTTTGTTTGACTATTATTTTCAAAAAGATGATTTGGAAAATAAAGATAACGGTTGGAAAATTTATGCTGGTGATTTTGTTTCCACAGATGAAGGAACAGGAGTTGTTCATATTGCACCAGCATTTGGAGATGACGATATGAAGATGGGGCAGAAACATAATTTGCCTTTTGTTCAGCATGTTAAAATGAGCGGGAGATTTACAGAGGAAGTGGTTGATTTCAAGGATAAAGATGGAGGAAATGCGGAAGTAAAACCTAAGGGAGTGGCTGGCGAAAAAGATGCAAACATGAAGACTGATATTGAAATTATCAAATATTTAGCACATCATAATTTTCTGTTTTCAAAGAAAAAATATGAACATAGTTATCCTCATTGTTGGAGATGTGATACGCCGCTTTTGAATTATGCGACGAGTTCTTGGTTTGTGAAGGTGACGGAAATTAAAGATCAAATGGTGACAAATAACAAACAAGTAAACTGGACTCCGGAATATATTAAGGAGGGGAGATTTGGAAAGTGGCTGGAAGATGCGCGCGATTGGGCAATTTCACGAAACCGATTTTGGGGAGCTCCGCTACCAATTTGGAAGTGCTCAGATTGTGAGAATGTTGAAGTTGTGAATTCGATTGATGAACTTCGAGAAAAAACAGAGGAGAAAATCACCAAGTTTATTTTTGTCAGACATGGGGAAAGTGAAAGTAATTTAAATAATACGAAAGTAAGTCAAATAAATGATTATCCATTGACGAACAAAGGCATTGAACAGTCGAAAAATATTGCAAAAATATTAAGTGACGAAAAGATTGATATCATCATTTCTTCTCCTATACTCAGAACAAAACAGACCGCTGATATTATCAATGAGGTTTTAAATATTGAGAGAATTGAAGATGATAGAATCAAGGAATATGAATATGGGTCTTGGAACGGTCATAGCAGTGAGGAATTGTTTTGTGAAAAGAATGAAATATATCAAAATTATAAAAAGATGGAGGGTCCCGAAGAAAAATGGCATTTTAAATTTGGGGGAGACGGCGAGTCAAGGCTTGAAGTTGAAAAGAGAGTGCGGATTTTTATGGAAGAAATTAACAAAAAATATGCGGGTCAGAATATATTAGTTGTCAGCCATGGCGGAGTCAATGCAATGCTTGTCAAGATTTTTGAGAATTTATCAATCAAGGAAACATACAAACATGAGTTTATCGGTCATGCAGAAAAAAGTGTTTTTTATGCAAACAGTGAAGGAAAAAAATTTGACCTTCATAAACCAAATATTGATGGAGTAAAAATTAAATGTTCTGCTTGTGGTAGTGAGGCAAAAATCGTCGGTGATGTATTTGATTGTTGGTTTGAATCTGGTTCAATGCCTTATGCTCAGTGGCACTATCCATTTGAAAACAAGGATGAATTTGAAAAAAATTTTCCAGCAGATTTTATTGCGGAAGGGTTGGATCAAACGCGAGGTTGGTTCTATACTTTGATGGTGCTTTCGACGGCACTTTTTGACAAAGCTCCATTTAATAATGTGATTGTGAATGGTATGGTCCTAGCCGAAGATGGGCAGAAAATGAGCAAGAGATTACAGAACTATCCCGAGCCTAATTTGGTAATCGAAAAATATGGAGCTGATGCTTTGCGATATTATCTTTTGTCTTCACCGGTGATGAAAGGGGAGAGTTTGCGATTTTCAGAAAAGGGAGTTGATGAAGTTCTGAAGAAGTTTATTTTGACGCTTTGGAATACCTATTCATTTTTGGTGATGAATGTGGACGAAGAGATCTTTCTTCGCCAAGCTCAGAATGACAAAGTATATTTAAAATCTGAAAATCTACTTGATCAGTGGATTATTTCAGAATTCAATATTTTAATTGGAGAGGTGAATAAGGAAATGGAAAACTATGATTTGGTGCGTGCCACCAGACCATTGCGTGAGTTTATAGAGAAGCTTTCCAATTGGTATGTTCGTCGAAGTAGAAAAAGATTTGCGTCAGAAAATGTTAATGATCGGAATTTTGCCCAGCAAACTTTATATTATGTTCTGAGCGAATATGCGAAATTGTTAGCGCCATTTATGCCATTTTTATCTGAAGAAATATATCGAAATTTAACTGACAAAGAGTCTGTTCATCTGTCGGATTATCCCATTTCTAATCAAGATTTAATCAATGAAAAAGTAAGCGGTGAAATGAATTTTATTAGACAGGTGATTTCGCTGGGCTTGGCGATTCGTGCCAAGAATGCAATTAAGGTCAGAATGCCTCTGGCTACTTTACAAATTCAAAGTGAAAAATCGAAATTGGAAAATAAAGAATTAATGAATTTGATAAAGGAAGAATTAAATGTGAAGGCCGTTGAGTTTGTTGAATCTTTGCAAAAAGGATCTACTCAAGAGAATGGAGCAGACGAAGGTGGCTGGGCGATTGCAGAGGAAGTAGGATTGAAAGTGGCACTTGATTTGAATTTGACGGAAGAATTAAAAAATGAAGGATTGGCCAGAGAGTTAGTTCGACATATTCAAGTGATGAGAAAAGAGGCAAAATTTAATCGAGAGGATTTGATTTTTATTGAATACAGCTTTATAAAAGAAAGCAAGGGAGTGGAGAAAGCTTTTGAAAGCTGGAAAGATTGTATCAAAAAAGAGTGTTTGGCAAAAACTATGAAATTCAAAGAAGTAATTGAAAGTGAAAATTTTGATTCAGTGAAAGAATTGAAGGTGGGGGAGTCTGTGGTTAAAGTTGGGGTTAAAAAATATAATAAAAAAGAAAGGAAGATTTTATAATTTATATAATCATCTGCCTTTCGTAATTTGATTTCGTTGAAGATTTATCTTTTGGCTAGTACATTTACTGTGAAAACCGAGATTTTATATCCTCCTTTTTGTATAGTAAAGAGAGGTTTTTCCCCTATTATACTTGTATTACAAAAAAAAGATCCGACCTTATCTGGAATAATTCCATACCCTCCTTTAACATTGATTTTTTTGTTTGGAATTACTAATCTTCCATCAGGTGTTATAGCGACTAGTTGTGCAACGCCGTTCAAGCTTTTTTTTTCGAATGTTAGTACCTCTATTGAAATTGCTGCTGTACTTATTTTTACCATTAAATCACATCTTTTTGGAGTTAAGAATATTAATATCTTAAAACAATTAAATTCTATATAAAAAAAGAATATTTGTCAATTATTTGAATGTCCACATATAAAACTCAGGGAATAGTAATTAAAAGAAGTCACTTTGGAGAGTCGAGCTTGATTTTGAGTGTTTACACAAAAGACTATGGAAAGGTTGAGGCTGTGGCAAGATCCGCGCGTAAGGTCCATGGAAAGCTCAAAGGGCATCTTGAACTTTTTCTGCTGTCGGATTTTATATTTGCCTACGGAAAAAATATCGATAAAATTGCCAATAGCTATTCTTTGGATAATTTTGAGAATCTGAGAAATAATTTAAATATTTCTTTTGGTGCTTATTATATTTTGGAATTGACAGATAGAATCACTGAACAGGGTTTTCGGAATGAAAGGTTATATTATTTATTGAAAGACACGATGAATTTTTTGGATTCATTATCTCAAGAAGATGCCTTGAAATATTATTTGGCAATAATTCAATATCAGATAAATGCAATACAATTATCTGGATTTTTCCCAGAAATGAACGAGTGTACTATTTGCCAAGAAAAAATTAAACTTGAGGAAAATTATTTCAGTTTTTATCACGGAGGGATTATTCAAAAAAAATGTCTGCATAGTGACAAAGATGCAGTTGCAATTGATAATGATGTCATTAAAATAATGAGATTATTATATATAGACAAGGGTGAAATTAATGAATATAGAGGTAATATAAAAAATAATATTAAAATTATTAATAAGTTGAAAGTGAAAAAAAAGTTAATTTTTCAATTGCTTAAGTTGATGAATAAATTTATTGAAAATAATATTGAAAGAAAGATTAACGGTATTGATTTTCTAGGGGTCGTGTAGTATCTTTGAATTAAATCCTATTTTTCTTCGGAATTTATGCTGAATTTATCAAAGCAAAGAGATGACAAAAAATGTGTTTGAAAGAGGTTTATGTAAAAGGCTTGAATAGCGACTAACCGCACTCTCGGAGATGATAAATTAAAATAATTTGTGCAGTTTTGGACAAAAGCGTTAAATTTCTGTATTATTAAAATATGATAACTAATAATCAAAGGACAGTCCTTTCCTTGGTTTATTTAATTTGCACTGATATATTTACGCAAAGCAAAGAAAACTTAAAGACTTAATAAATGAAGTAAAGGACTGTCTTTCTATCAATAACATAATCTAACATTTTAACAAATGTCATTTAACTTTCCATCACCAACTCCAAATAATAAAAAAGATTATTACATTCAGAGAGGAATAGAGGTTCTTCCGGGGCTTATAACCTGGTCTTTTTTGATTTTGAGTATATATTTATCTTTTCGTTCACCATTATATATAGCAATTTTTATTATTATCTTTGATTTATATTGGATGATTAAGGTATTTTATATCACGGTCTTTATGGTTTTCGGTTATCGGAGAATTAGGATTTGGGAAAAAATTGATTGGCTTGTAAAGTGTGAAAAAATTTCAAATGAGAAAGAGAATCTTGATTGGAGAAATTTATATCATCTAGTTATAATTCCGACCTATAAAGAGGGAATTGAAATATTAGAGCCATCATTAGACTCGCTTTTGAACTCTGATTATCCAAAGGAAAAAATGATTGTCATTTTAGCCTTCGAAGAGCGTGCCGGAAGTGAAGCAATTAAGAGAGCACAAATATTAGAGGAAAAATATTCAGGTAAATTTTTTAGCTATCTGACAACTTTTCATCCAGATGGTATTTCTGGCGAAGCAAAAGTGAAGGGAGCAAATACGAGCTGGGCAGCCGAGGAAGCAAGGTTGTTTTTGATTGAAAAAAATATAAAAAATGAAAATGTAATTGTTTCTACATTTGATTGTGATACTTGTGTACACTTTAAGTATTTTTCGTGTTTAACTTATCAGTTTTTGAAAAATCCACTTCGCCATCAATTTAGCTATCAGCCACTACCTCTATATAATAATAATATTTGGAAAACTAATAGTGTTGTCAGAGTAATAATGGTAAGTTCTTCTTTTTGGCAAATTATGCAATCTGTGCGGTATAATAAAATGGTTACCTTCTCAAGCCATTCAATGAGCTTTAAAACTTTGGTTGAAATAAATTATTGGCCGAAAGATATGATTTCTGATGACTCAATTATTTTTTGGAAATGTTTTATGCTTTATCATGGAAATTATTTCGTCGAACCAATATATTTGACAGTTTCTTTAGACGCTGTGTTGGATGATAATTATGTTAAAACACTAATAAATCAATATAAACAGCAGCGTCGTTGGGCATGGGGAATTGAGAATATTCCTGTGATATATAGAGCATTTTTAAGCGATCATAAAATTTCGCTCAAGAAAAAAATTAGTAAAGCTTGGGAAGAATTAGCTGGAAGAATTTCGTGGGGGTTGACACCTATCATTATCGCTTTTTTTGGATGGCTTCCTATTTGGTTTGGCGGAGATGAATTTAATCAGACCGTTATTGCTTTGAATTTACCAAAGATTTTGGGTTATCTGATGACATTCGCTATGTTTGGTTTGTTTATTTCAATGTTTATGTCACTTTATTTACTTCCTACTCCTTCAGGGAAGGTAAGTATATTTAAGAGGGCGACAATGGTGATTCAATGGATTCTTGCTCCTCTAGTTGCTATTCCGCTTGGTGCTTTGCCGATGATTGATGCTCAAACCAGAATGTTGTTTGGAAAATATATGGAATTTTGGGTAACGAAAAAGGTAAGGAAGTAGGATTAGAAATTTGTGATTAGTGTCGAGTAGCAAGTATTAAATATTAAGGAAATTATTTAATTTTGTTGCTGGCTTAATTTTTTTTATCTAACAATACGGAGGAATTTTTCATGTGGTTGGATGTTTTAAAAAACAGCTTAATGTAATTTTACATTTAGTCTGACGAGATTTATTTTGTTGCCTTCAGAAGTGCTATTCCGAAATTACCTTTTGAGGACCCAACAACTTTGAGTTGTTCTTCGGTTTGCAGGTAGCGTACTAACCATTCAATTTCATCTACTGCCTTCAACAATCCAGAGTGCTCAGTTTTCTCAGGATATTTTTCACAAATTTTTTTATATGCAATTTCCGCAAGCTCTTCTGATGTCCATGGATGATTTCCACTCGCGGCTTCAAGAATCGTTTTAATTATCTAATTTTCACTTCTCTTCACAAAACTCTCAATATTTTCCATTAAATCTTCTCTATTTTCATTTATGTTAATTGAAACTTATCAAACTACAAAAAAATGTCAAGCATATTTTTATATTTCCAACCATTTTTAATAACATTTATTTTCAGTCTTATTATCACTATGGCGCTTATTTTGTTTGGACAGAAATACAAGCTATTTGACCCTTTAAAAGAAGATAAGATTCATAAGCAAAACGTGGCAAGGTTTGGTGGAGCGGGAATTATACTTTCTTTTTTGATTGGAATGTTTTTTTCAGGTGAATTGGTTTTTGATAGTTTGAAGTGGGGGATTGTATTTTCTACTTTGATGATTTTGTTTTTTGGTATGTATGACGATTTAAAAAATGCAAACTGGAAAAAGCAGTTTTTTGTTCAATGTTTTGTCGCTCTGTTGATGATTTATGCGGGGCTGACTGTCGATTATATTGCGAATCCATTCGGCGGAGCAGAATTCCGATTAGACGGTCTGAGTGGTCAATTTTTTGGATTTTCATTTTCAATTTTAGGCTCACTGTTCATTATTTTTTGGATTGTGGGATTGATGAATGCCATGAATTGGTTGGATGGACTTGACGGTCTTTCTGGGGGAGTTGGATTTATCGGAGCGATGACAATGTTTTATTTGAGTGTTTCAGCGATTGTAAATCAACCGCCGCTTGCCATAATTTCAATAATATTTGCTGGATCAATTTTGGGATTTTTGGTTTTTAATTTTCATCCGGCAAAAATATTCATGGGAACGAGTGGTTCAATGTTCTTGGGATTTATGTTGGCAGTTTTAGCAATTTTTTCGGGTGGAAAGATTGCTACTTTACTCTTGGTAATGGGATTGCCAATCTTAGATGCAATATGGGTTATTATGCGAAGAATAAATGCAAAAAAATCTCCTTTTAAAGGGGATATGCGTCATTTACATTATCGTCTGTTGACCAGAGGCTGGAGCCAAAAGAAAATAGTTCTTTTTGTTTATTCAATTTGCATCTTATTCGGATTTTTAGCAATACAACTGCAAAGCTTTGAGAAGATACTGTCTTTCATTTTTCTGTTTCTAATTTCAATAATAATGTTGATATATTTTAATAAAAATTTAATTAAACATTAAAGAATTTAAATATTCAATTTTCAAGTCTGAAAGAGCTTTTATTAGAGACTTGGGTGCGAAGCTTAATATATAAGAACTTCTAAAAATGAAGAAAATAGTATTTAGAATAAAAAAAATTTTGAAAGAAAAGATTGGTGATTTTTTGGTAATTGGTGTATTAATTTTGGCAATATTAATTTTCTTTCAAGAACCAATTTATAATGGTTTTGTTCAGTCTTCGGCAAAGATATTATATAGTACTGATAGCTTGCATATAAATGATTCATCAGCTGTAGAAAATTTTACAAGTAATGGATTACTCGGTGATACGATTTATCAATTTTACCCTTGGCACAAATTCACCTTAGACTCAATAAAGAAATTTGAAATTCCTTTTTGGAATCCATATGTTCTTGGAGGTGTTCCTTTTTTTGCAAATTATCAATCTTCCCTTTTTGAATTTACAAGATTGGTATCTTATTTATTAAGTATTCCATTAAATCATTTTTCCTTTTTTTCAGCATTTGTTGAATTGTTTTTTGCTGGTTTATTTACTTTTTTGTTTGTGAGAAATTTAAAGGTTAGTAGATTAGGTAGTATTGTTAGTGCTATATCCTTTATGTTTTCGCTACCACTCGTTGTTTGGATGCAACACCCAATTGGGAAAGTAATTATTTGGTTGCCACTTATACTACTTTGTATTGATAAGATTATAAAAAGAAAATTTTACTATATTTCAATATTAGCATTCGCTATTGCTTTTCAGTTTTTTGCTGGTAATCCTGAGATTTCTTTTTTTGTTCTTCTGTTAGGCTTATCCTATGCTATTTTCCGAACTTTAAATCAAGAATATAATCTGAAATATTCAAAAATAAAAATTTTATCTATTCTGACAATTCCATTTATCTTAGGTGGATTAATCGCCTTAGTACAAATTATTCCATTTTTAGAGTTATTATCTCAAAGTGATATGGTTGGTGTTGGCAGAACAGGGAGTGCTGGCACAAATATTTTTGAAGCGATTTTTTCTGGTCAATGGAATACCTGGAATAGTTCAGAAGGAGTAAAGGAATTTATAAAAAATATATCTGTAGCCTTTAATCCAAATTTATACGGTTCTCCGGTAATTAATAGTTGGTGGAGAGAAACTGGAAATTATAGTGAGAATTCAATTTATTTTGGATTTTTGCCTTTCTTATTCTCTTTGATAGCTGTAATGTTCTCTTTCAAAAAGAAGAATGTTAAGTTTTTTTTAGTAGTTGGAATTTCATCATTATTCATATCAATTGCTATTCCTATTTTTGTTTTGTTTAATTATTTACCTATATTTAATTTGGTTAATCTGGGAAGATTAAGATTAGTTTATGTTTTTTGTGGGGCCGTGCTTGCCGGAATTGGCTTTGATTATGTATTTAATAAAGAAAATATAAATAAAAAGAAAATTATTATTATTGTGCTATTATTCGTTTTGCTTCTTACATTTTATTCTATCGTAGTGTTTACATTGAGAAGTTTAATGCAGGTTGATTTGTTTAAAGCTCAACTGATAAAAAATTATTTATTGATATTTTCAAGTATTTTTATTTTAGGCATTTCTTTGTTTGTTGTATATAAAAAAGGTGAATTAAAAAAATCGTTTAGGTTTAATAAACATGTTATCATTACTATGATATTTTTTGATTTATTTTTATATGGAAGCAGCTATCATCCGTCTTTAGAGGAAAAATATATTTATCCTCAGAGAGAAGGAATTGCTTTTTTGACTCAAAATACAAGCAATTATGAAAGGGTAACAAGTTTAAAATTTGATAACACAAAATTACAATCTTCTCTAATACCAAATTCAAGTATTGTATATAATCTTTATGATGCAAGGGGATTTGAGGTTGTAAAAATTAGTAGATACGAGAAATTGGTTGAAAAAGATTTTAATCAGATAGGAGAATATTTTTTAGGAGGTAATCCACCAGACAGGCTTCTGGATGTTTTAGGAGTAAAATATATTATTCAGGAAAAAAATAGTAGGGAAGATCAAAATTTAGCTGATAAAAAATATAAATTGTCATATTCGGATGATGATATAAATATATATGAGAATTCTGGTTATTTGCCGAAAGTTTTCTTTGTTGAGAATATAATTAATATAAAAAATATCGATGATGCCTTAAATATGTTTCCGAAATTTAATTATACAAAAGAAGCTTTAGTAGAAATAGATGATCTGGAAAAGATTAAAAGCTATAATTTAAAGAGTCAGAGAGAAAATTCTGAGAGTGATGTTCTAGAAATTAAACAATATTCTCCAAATTATATCGAGGTTCAGTCTAGTAGTGAAAATGAGAACTTTATGGTACTAAGCGATACTTACTATAAAAATTGGCATGCTTATGTAGATGGTGAAGAAACAATTATATATCCTGTGAATGTTGCCTTTCGTGGAATATTTGTGCCAGACGGAAACCACAGAATCGTTTTTAAATATTCTCCTTATAGATTTAATTTATTAATTATTATCTCAATTTTTACTGTTTTCATCTCAGTTATTTTATTCATGAAAGAAATTAGACCTAGGAAGAATAAATAGTGGTTTTATTAAACAATGTTAGGCTTAATGTTTTATAAAATTTTATAGATGTAATTTTAGACATTTTACTTAGCTTATTAAAAAATTGTAATTTTCTTCAGGGATGTTTTACCGAGGTTTGTGTATTTTAATGAGGCTGTTATATCTTTTATGAGTATGTCCTATATCTTGCGGGGTATCTGTTTTGGGTTCGTGCGTTTATGTGATAAAAATGCCTTGCAAGATGTAAGGTATCTTCGTTAAAGATAAAAATATCTACTGGGCTGTTTTTTTAAATTTAGATTTTATCGTGATATTGACATAAATTCAATCAGTTGCTATATTAGAGGGGTTAGTAAGCGATAAGAACAAATATGTGAGAAGGATATTACATAGAAAAAAATTTTCTATTGGTAATATTGAAGAAATAGTGAAAATTTGAAGATTTATTAGTGAGATTATATAAATTTATAATCTGGCGAATATCAATTAAATATTTTAAAATATAAATTAATAAAAACATCATGATTGCAGTAATAAAAACAGGTGGGAAGCAATATAAAGTTTCTCCGAAAGATAAATTAAAGATTGAAAAGATTGAAGGCGAGGAAGGTGCAAAAGTTGTTTTTGATCAAGTGCTTCTTATTTCAGATGACAGTGGTCATGAAATCTCAATCGGAGCTCCAATCGTTGAAGGATCAAAAGTTGAGGGTGTCATATTGAAACAAGCAAGGTCAAAAAAAATTGATGTTATCAAACATAAGGCAAAAAAGAGATATAACAGAAGAGCAGGTCATAGACAATATTTTACTGAAGTAGAAATCGGAAATATTGTCAAAGCATAAATAAATCTGAAAACAAAAAAGACTTTGTTAGAAGTCTTTTTTGTTTGCAGATTGGGGTTTGAGAAACTGATTTAAAATAAGTTAAACTAGGTTTATCAACACATCGAAGGATAGTCCTTTGGAGATTTCATATAACAAAAATCAAAAAATAAATCAAAACGATATTATTAAGATGTTGACTTAAGGAACTGCTCTTGTTTTAGGGAATATTGAAGGTACTCTATATTTTTCGGTATCAGTTTACACTTTAAATAACTTGCCCTGAGTGATAGTCGAATTGGGAGGTAAAATTGCAAATTATTAAGAATGATTATTAGAATTTTAATAATTCTATCTCGCTTTATAAAAAATAGATGAAAAATCAGTAAACTCGAATTATTTATATTCTACTCTTTGCGTGAGGGCATTGCCGATTGTAGCTTGGTCAACATATTCCAAATCACTGCCAGTGGAAAGCCCTCGAGCGAGGCGAGTGATTTTGACTTTAAAATTTTTCAAAACATTAAGTAAATACAATGCAGTAGTTTCACCTTCTGAATTTGGGTTTGTAGCGATGATAATTTCCCGAATCTCAGCTTGATTTATTCTTTTTACTAATTCTTTGATATGAAGTTTTTCGGGGCTAATTCCTTCATTGGGTTTGATGCTTCCACCTAGTACATGATATAGTCCTTTGAATTTGTTAGTTTTTTCTATGGAAGGTATATTCATTGCTTCTTCAATAACACAGATAATTGAGTTATCTCTTTTTGAATCGATGCAAAATTCACAGAAATCATTTTCTGAGATGTTGAAACAATTTTTACAGATTTTAATATCTTTTTTAAGTTTTGCAATCGCGTGGGAAAGTAGTTCTGAATCAAAATCGGAACGACGCAGAAGGTTAAAGGCAAACCGTCCAGCAGTTCGTGGTCCTATTCCTGGTAGTTTTGCAAATTCATTAATAACATCTTGAATAGGTTTGGGATACATATTTTTAAGTTAAGATATTACTTGATAGAAAAAGTTTAGATTTGTCGTGCTTAAGCTTGGGTTTATTATTGACGAGATTTATCAATATTTCTGAAGCTAGTGCATTGTTCATTGAAATATAGGCTAGCACTTCCAATTGGCCCATTTCTGTGTTTTGCGACAAGTATTTCTGCTATGTTTGTCTTATCAGTGTCTCTATTAACTCTGTCTTCTCTGTAAATAAACAAAACAACATCAGCATCTTGTTCGATTGAACCGCTTTCACGCAAATCTGAAAGTTTTGGCTTTTGATCGGTTCGAGATTCAATGCCTCTTGAAAGCTGAGAAAGGGCGACAATCGGAATATTTAATTCTCTGGCAAGTCCTTTTAGGGATCTGGAAATCTCGCTAACCTCCAAGACACGATTTTCAATCCGACCACCTCTACCTTCAATGAGTTGTAGATAGTCAATGATAATTAGTCCAAGACCGTGTTCTGCTTGTAATCTTCTTGCCATAGTTCTCATGCCCATAACATTGAGACCAGCAGTATCGTCAATAAAAAGAGGTGCTTCGGAAAGAACTCCCATAGCATGTCCAATTCTTGAAAAGTCGTCATTTTCTCCTATACTGGAAAGTTTTCCTGTTCTCATTTTCCAAAGATCAATATTCGCTTCAGCACAAATTAACCTATCAATAACCTCTCCTTTTGACATTTCCAAGGAGAAGACTCCAACTGGTACCTTTTCTTTGACGGAGGCATGTCGTGCGAGATCCATCGCTAGCGATGATTTACCAACACTAGGTCGGGCACCGATGATAATTAAGTTTGATTCTTGGAGACCAGAAAGAATGTTATCAAGGTCGGTGAAGCCTGTTGGAATACCACGCATCTTTCCTTTATTTTTGTGTAGGTCGTCGATTCTATCAAAAGCTTCTTCGAGGATTGGTTTTATTGGCGTAAAATCCTGTCTGACATGTTTTTTAGAAACTGAAAATATTTTTTTTTCAGCGTCATCAAGAGTTAATTCAATTTCTTTGGTTTCCTTATAGGCATCGGAAATAATTTCAGATGCATTATCGATTAATTTTCGAAGGACAGATTTTTTGGAAACAATTTTTGCATAATGAAGAACATTGGCGGCAGTTGGAACAGTATTTGCTAGTGATGCTAAATAGCTATGCCCCCCAATTTTTTCAAGGCTTTCTGTATCTTTTAGTCGATTAGAAAGACTTAAAAGATCGATTGGTTCATGATGCTCATAGAGATAAAGCATGGCCTCATAAATTTTCCCATGAGAATTTTTGTAAAAATCTTCAGGAGAAATTAAATCTCCGACTTTAATAATGGCATTTTTGTCTATCATTAATGATCCCAGAACAGATTGTTCAGCTTCAAGATTTTGTGGTGGTAATTTTTCTGTGTTAAAATCAGGATTTTTATCTTTTTTTGACATATGATTAAAGATGTATTAATTAAAAAAATATATAAAATAGGACTAAATTTCGTGAGACTATCTTGATCTCTATCTGTGTAGTATACAAAAATAAGCCATTTAAATCAATAGCTTATTTATGCTCTTATAATACACAGGTTGTTCAAGGATTTATTTTTTTCTAAGCCTAGTTTCTTTTGAGGTGTCTTTGACAGTGAAACCTTTCATTTCAATCTCTGTTCGTAATTTATCTGAGAGATCCCAATTTTTGTTTTCTCTGGCTTTATTTCTTCGATTCACTAAGTTACTAATTTCTTGAGGAATATTTTCTTCCGGAGAAATATTGTTTAATTCAAATCCAAAAACTTCATCAAATTTTAGCAATGTAGCTTTTTTGTCTTCCGTGTTGAAATTTTTTGACTTTATCATTTCCCAGGTGATTGCTAATGCTTTTGGGCTGTCTAAATTATTTTCTAAAGCTTCTTTAAACCTTGTTTCGTAGTCCGCAATAATTTTACCATTATTATTTTTGCAAGATTTCAAGAAGGTGTAAATCTTATTCAGAGTAGTTTGATTTGCCTCGAGGCTTTTCCAAGTAAAATTTAACTTAGATTGATAGTGGGCAGTTAAAAACAAATATCTAAGTGATAGGGGATGAAAACCTTTTTCTTTCAATTCTTGCAAAGAATAAGAAGTTCCTTCTGATTTGGCCATTTTTTTATTATCCACGAGGAGATGTTCATTGTGAAGCCAATAATTTGCAAATGTCACACCGTTTGCGCTTTCACTTTGAGCAATTTCGTTCGTATGGTGGACGGGAATATGTTCAATACCTCCCATATGTATATCAAGTGTATTTCCAAGATATGTTTTGCTCATCACGGAACATTCAATGTGCCACCCAGGAAAACCATTTCCGTTTTCAACAAGTTTGGATGTGAAAGGGGACGACCAAAATTGTAAAGCATGCTGGTGTTTTCCGGCTTTGAAAAACCAGAGGGCAAAATCGGAGGAATGTTTTTTTTGCGGGTCGCTTATTTCACTTTTCCCAGCACCTTGAATGTTTTCTTCCATAATTTGTCCTGATAATTTTGTATAGTTTTTTACTTTTGACACCTCAAAATATATAGCTAAATCTGTTGTGTAGGCATACTTTTTTTCAATCAAGGTTTGAACCATTTTAATTATTGCGTTGATGTGTTGAGTGACTCGTGGCTTAACTGTTGGCTCAAGCAGGTTTAATTCTTTTGTATCTTGTTCAAAAATGGCAATATATTTCTTGGCAATTTCTTCAGGACTTGTGCCTTCTCGGCGAACTCCTTTTTCCATTTTGTCCTCACCTTCATCGCCGTCAGATGTGAGATGTCCTACGTCGGTATAGTTTCTGACATGCGTTACTGCATAGCCGAGATATTTAAATGTTCTCACAGCAAGGTCAGCACAAAACATTCCTCGTAAATTTCCGATATGCTGAGTCCAATAAACGGTGGGTCCACAATGATAAAGCTTAATTTTTTCTTTCTCTATTGGCTCAAATTCACGCATACTCTTTGAGAGGGTATCATAAAGTTTAATTGTCATATTATATATTTGGTTAATATTATCTAGTATTTAAATTATTGCATAATTTCGGAAAAATGCAAATAAAAAGGCTCTACACTAATTAGTGTGGTTGATAACTAAAGAAGTGGTAGAACGATATTGATAAATTAACAATTCATGTCACTCCTTTGAAAAATGTAATCAAAAACTCGTTTAAAATTTCATCATAGGTGGCGGTAAAAGCCGAGAAGTCCCTATTAATCGCACTAAGTCTTATCAAACATCAATTCCGAGCTATAAACGATTCCTTTATGCAGTTTTACTATTATTGGAATGACAGTTAAAAATTATTATATTTTAATCATCATCTGTTTTGAAAAAAGCTAATAAAAAACAGCCTATTGGCGTTTAATTTAGCGGGAGAGTAGGGTAGCTGTAGCAACGAACTCCAGCTACCCCATGTGTTCCTTTTTCGGAACATTTTTTATTACATTAAATATATCAATTAACTATAATAATGTCAATAGCACAAATATGGTGACAAATAAAAGGAAAAATATACTTATCCACATTTTACAGAAAAGTGAATTGGTGCGGTGTACTGAATATTGAAATACAAAATTTAGATTAAATATCTAAATTTAGCGTGGTTAGTTTTTTTCAAAGCCCATCTTTACATTATAATATTTTTTTAAAAAACAAAAAAACTTGTAGCTAAGGATTTTTGTTTATACAAACTTTAAGATTTTGATTATTGCTAGTGTTATAACCATGTTTTGAATTTGAAATAAACAAATGAAATTGAAGTTACGAACATCATGAAAAATATTACAGTCCAAAATCCGTATGGTTGATTTTCAAAAGGCATCCCGTTAGTGACATTCATGCCGAAGACATTGGCTATGAGTGAGAGGGGAAGCATAATAACGGAAAATGCGGTCAAAATCTTCATGGTATTGTTTAATTTATAAGACAAAAGGGATTCGTTAGTATGCTCTAGGGCTTCAATCATTTCTTTGTGATTTTCTAAAGTATTCCATACTTTGATGTTTGAACCGATTACTTCGGTGGAAAGTCTGGTTAAATTCGAATCAGAAATTTTTGTAATATTTCGAGAAAGAATTTCAAGAACCATTCTCTGTGGTTTCATTATTCTTCTGAAACTGATGATATCGTGTTTGACAATGGCAATTTCACTAACCATCTTTCTTTCATCTCCATTAAAAATTCCATCCTCGACATTACTAATATGATCATCAATGTGATCAAGCATAGGCATTCTGGTATCAATTAGTTTGTCTAATATTTTAAAGATAAGTTCTCCAGCATTATTTTTCAGATAGTAGTTTTTTGCCAGTTCATGAGCATTGCATTTTTCATATATTTTTTTGAGTTCAGGTAAAGACCCATTGTGACTAGTGATGAGAGTATCATTGAATAAAAGTATATCAAGTTCTGTTGCAGTTGTTTTTCTAATTTTCCTATTAAAAACTGGAAAATGGATGACGATAAAAAAATAATCCTTGTAAATTTCAACTTTAGGTCTCTTTATTTTTGGGACATATTCTCTGAGGATTGATGGACAAATATTAAAATCACGTTTCAAATATTCTACAGTATTTTTATTTGGATTTTCAATGTCAATCCATTTTACTTTACCATTTTGGATTTCTTGTTGCATATATTATTTTAATAAAAAATTTAAGATCATTATCGTTATTATACAGTTTTTTAAAACGATTGACAAATAATTTGGGCTCTACACTAATAATTGTGGTGAAAAGCTAAAGAAGTGGTAGAATTATATTGATAAATTATTTTTAAATTACAAAATTCAACATACTTGTCACCCTGAGCCTGTCGAAGGGTTGAAGTTACAAGAAATATTATCAATCAATATGAATTTACTTCGACAAGCTCACCATGACAAATTTAGCTATTTCGTAATTCAAAAGAATAAACAATACACCACTCCTTAGAAAAATGATATCAAAAAACTGTTTTTATATATCAAGTATTTGCTTTTCTCTCAAGCCCCTTGACGCATTTTCTAAAACTATTATAATGTAATTAGCACTCTCGTAGTGCAAGTGCTAATCGGTCTAGAATAATTATGGAAAGTCGGCAAGAAATTATATTGACTGCAATTATAAAGGAATATGTAAGTTCTGCAATTCCTGTCGGATCTTCGTTGATATTTGAAAAGTATAATTTGAATGTTAGCTCGGCTACGATTCGAGCGGAAATGATGGAGCTGGAAAATTGTGGATATCTGTATCAGCCCTATACTTCCGCAGGAAGAATTCCGACTGATCAAGGATTTCGATATTTTGTGGATGAGTTGATGAAGGATAAAAAATTGACGCAAAAAGAGCAAAATTCTTTGCAGGTTGAAGTGCTGAAATTGAAAGCACAAAATAGGATGCTTGCTCGGACGACTGCGAAGTTACTTTCTCAGATGTCTGATAATCTGGCTGTGAGTGGTGTGATTGGCTCGGATGATTTTCAAAAGGCTGGATTACAAAGACTTTTTTCCAAACCAGAGTTTCAAAATTCAGACAGTGTTTGTCGAGTTGCCGAAGTGCTTGATTATATCGATGAGAGTATAGATGCTCTTTCGAATGAATTGAAAAATAAATCAGAAGTGGAAGTTTATATCGGCAAAGAAAATCCAATTTGTGCCGTGGATGAATGTAGTATGGTTATTTCAAAATATTCGTTGGAAAGTGGTGAAGAGGGACTGCTGGCGATTATTGGTCCGAAGAGGATGAAATATTCCCATAATGTTTCTTTGATTGATTATTTGAAAAAGCTACTGAGTGGAGGAGTTATGATAATTTTGATAATTTTGGTCTAGAATATTTAAATAATATAATCTTATAGTTTAAAATATGTCCAGCGAAAATAAAGAAAAAATGCAAAAAGAAAAGCAAAAAATATCTTCAAAAAAAGTTAATAAAGAAGTTGAAGAATATAAAAAAAAGGCGGAAGACAATTTGATTTGTTGGCAGAGAACACAGGCTGATTTTCTCAATTATAAAAAAGATCAAGAGAAATATTTGGGCGAGTTTCGAAAGTATGCCAATGAAGATATTATTCTGAGCCTACTTCCAACAATTGACAGTTTTGTACTTGCGACTAATTATTTGCCAGATGATTTGAAGGATTCTGATTGGGTGAAAGGGATTTTGTGCATTAAGGGACAGTTTGATGGATTTTTGAAAGAAGTGGGAGTTGAGGAAATTAAATCCATGGGAGAAAAGTTTGATCCAAATTTGTTTGAATCGGTTGGCGAAGAAGAGTCAGACGAAGAAGAGGGAACAGTGGTTGTGGAAATTCAAAAAGGGTATAAGATGGCAGAAAAAGTGATTCGGCCGGCGAAAGTGAAAATTGCGAAGGGGAAAGAGGAGAAAGTGGAAAATTAATTAGTTTGAATTAAGAAATATTAATTATCATTTCGTGGGAGTGATAACGATGAGAAATCTATCTATAAAATTAAGCTTACTCAGCCTACTTTCAGATTTCTCGATCATATCTCACTTCGAGATGACAGTGAATATATATTTTTTCAATAAAATAAAAAAAGACGAAAAGTTTTATGTTTAACTTTCCGACTGCAACATTTATCCTTTTTTTGTTTTCCGTACCCAATTATAGGTGCAGTCAAGATTGCATGTAGTGCCATATAAATTGTACTTATGACAATACTAAGAATAATAATGTTTGGTATTTCTATAAGTAAAATGTTTTCGGTAAAATGGAAAAAATAAAATATGTCAGATGATTAACAGAAAAAAGAAGCCTTAAATAATTTAATAAATAATAAAAAAATATGTCAAAACTTTACAAATGTGCAAAAGGGTGTGGGAGTATTGAAGAAAGTGATGCGAAAAAAATCCCTACTTGTTGTAATGAGCCAATGGTTGAAACAAATGAAGAAGAATTATTCAGTTGTCCAGGTTGCGCTGGTTGTCACACTGGATGTGGAAGTACAAAAGAAGAAGCATAAAGTCAATTGTTAATACTATGTTTTTTTTAATCCTTAAGCTAAAAGGAGGTGATAAATATGGATATTATAAAATGGAGTCCCTTTGGGGAGATGGATAAATTTTTTGCGGCGGAAGACTTTTTCCCAGTAATTCCGGCATTGTCCCGCAAGTCAAAACCAGCGATGGATATCTATCAAACCAAAGATAGTATCGTAGCTGAGGTTGCATTGGCAGGAATCGATCCAAAAGATGTGGAAGTCTTAGTGGAAAATGATGTGCTTACGGTCAGGGGAGAGACAAGGAAAGAAAAAGAAACCAAAGAAAAAGACTATTACTGTAAAGAAATTAGATCTGGAAGTTTTACTCGTGCGATGAGTTTGCCTGTTCATGTGAAAGCAGAAAGTGCTCAAGCAGAAAGTAAAGATGGAATATTAATGATTACAATCCCCAAGGATGAAAAGAAAATGCTCAAGAAAATTCCGATTAAGATAGCTAACAAGAATAAATAAAATGAATGAATTTGGAAAATTAGGAGACCGACCAAGTGCCGGCTCTCCAGAAGATGAAGTTGTGAAAACAGTTTTATCTTTTGGGGAGTTTGATTAAATTTAAATAAATTAATAATAAAAAAATATGGGTAAAATACTAGGAATCGATCTTGGAACAACAAACTCTGCGATGGCAATTGTCGAAGCAGGGGAACCAAGAATATTAGAAAATAAAGAAGGAAACCGAACTACACCTTCAATCGTAGCTGTGAATAAATCTGGAGAAAGACTTGTGGGAGTTGTGGCGAAAAGACAATCCGTCACAAATCCTGAAAATACGATTTTTTCCGTGAAGAGATTGATTGGCAGAGGATTTGAGGATGAAGAAGTTCAAAGAGATTTAAAATTATTGTCATACAAAATTACCAAGTCAAACGGTGGTGTGACAGTGAAAATCGGTGATAAAGAGCACACCCCACAAGAAGTTTCCGCTATGATTTTGCAAAAGTTGAAAGCGGATGCGGAGGAAAAATTGGGTGAGAAAATTACGGAAGCGGTGATTACTGTCCCAGCATATTTCAATGATTCTCAACGACAAGCAACCAAAGATGCTGGTAAAATCGCTGGCCTTGAGGTGAAAAGAATTATCAACGAACCAACAGCCGCAGCTCTGGCTTATGGTTTTAATAAAAAGAAAGACGAAAAAATTGTGGTTTATGATTTGGGAGGGGGAACATTTGATGTTTCAGTTTTGGAAGTCGGAGATGATGTCGTGGATGTAAAAGCGACAAACGGAGACACGCACTTGGGTGGTGATGATTTTGATCAAAGAATTATTAGTTGGATTGTGGATGAATTTAAAAAAGATCAAGGTGTTGACCTTTCCCAAGATGTAATGGCCTTACAAAGATTAAAGGAGGCTGCTGAAAAAGCAAAACATGAACTTTCGACATCTGTTGATACAGAGATTAATCAGCCGTTTATTAGTGTCGATGAAAATGGTCCAAAGCATTTGAATTTGAAATTGACCAGAGCGAAACTGGAAGAGCTTGTTGATGATTTAGTACAAGGAACACTTGTGCCATGCAAAAAAGCTCTCGAGGATGCGAAATTAAGCGTGGTTGACATTAATGAAGTAATTTTAGTTGGTGGGATGACAAGGATGCCTATTATTCAAGAAACCGTAAAGAAATTTTTCGGAAAGGAACCACATAAGGGTATTAATCCTGATGAAGTCGTGGCTCTGGGAGCTGCAATTCAAGGTGGTGTTTTAGCAGGTGATGTAAAGGATGTTTTGCTTTTGGATGTGACTCCACTTTCATTTGGAATCGAAACTCTTGGTGGAGTTTCTACAAAATTAATTGAAAGGAATACGACAATTCCAACGGCAAAGACTCAAATATTTTCAACCGCCGCAGATAACCAGCCGTCAGTTGAAATTAATGTTATTCAAGGTGAAAGGGAAATGGCAGTTGATAATAAGTCTTTGGGAAGATTTATCTTGGACGGAATTCCACCTTCACCAAGAGGATTGCCACAGATTGAGGTGACATTTGATATTGATGCAAACGGAATTTTAAATGTCAAAGCAAAAGACAAAGCCACGAACAAAGAACAGTCAATACGAATTGAAGCTTCATCTGGGCTTTCCAAAGAAGAAATTGAAAAAATGACAAAGGATGCAGAGATTCATGCTGAAGATGATAAGAAAAAAAGAAAACAGAATGAAGTGAAAAATAGTGCCGATACACTTGTTTATTCTACGGAAAAACTTTTGCGAGATTCTGGAGATAAAATTAAGGAAGAAGACAAGAAATCAGTTGAAGAAAAGGTAGAGGCTTTAAAAAAAATTAAAGATGGTGAAGATTTTGAAGCTATTGAAAAAGCTTCAGAAGAGCTTTCGCTTGAAGCTCAGAAAATTGGAACTGCTATGTATCAACAGGCTCAAGAAAGCGTGGATGCCGAGAAGGCTAAAAAAGAAGAAGCTGATAAAGGTCCTGTAGAAGGGGAGTTTGAAGAAGTGCAAAATGAAGAGAAGAAAAGTGACGAGCAGACCAAAAAAGATGATGACAGTGAAAAGAAATAAATAATTCAATTGGCTCCATATTCTGCTGTGGAGTCTTTTGTGATTTAGTTTCAAAAAACAGCGACTGTCTTTGTCGTTGTTTTTTTGATGAAAAAGTCTTGCTAAAGGTTTTATATTAAAATGTTGAAGTATATGTTTCCGTGGTGTTTAATACATTTAATATAATATAAAATTTTTAATTGGTTCAAACCAACCTTCTCTTAAACCAGCTTTGATGAATCCAGCGAGAAGAAGAAAAACTAGCACTTGCATAAACCGATTAGCTGCTTTTGTTGGTAAAGGTTTGCCAACATAGGCTGAGGTGCTATTCCATTTGGACTTTGACATATGGTTAGTAAGTTAGATTATTATATAATATTCATAGTAGACAAGTACCTTTACTTTACTGGAAAAAGGGAGAATTGACAAGAGTTATTTTTTATACTAAACTAATCGTAGTAATTTCCATTGAAATCTATATAAATAATGATAGATTAATGATGTGGAATAAAAGAGGGATAAAATGAGTAAAATAATAATAAAAGATAAAATTGAAGATAATAGAAGAAAACGGAATCGCGCAGGCGATCCGTACCCAGAAGACCTTATTGCAAGGTCAAATAGGGAAGTAGTTTTATATATGGGGGATCGGCAATAAGTAAGAGAAGAAAGGGAATTATAAAGAAATTGAATATCAAAAAAAGATTATTCTGCTTATAGTTCTCTCTTCTTCTCTGAAAACTTTTTTAAACAGAAAATCGCAGCTGTTGGCTGTTTTTTTTGTTTTGGTAAATTTTAGAATGGCAAATTATGGAGGAAACTGTGGATAGAGGTTATTTGTCAAAAAGTAAAAAAGGGAGCATACTAAAAGTTAAGAAAGGGTTGTTTTCTTATGTTAAATCAATAAATAGATAATTCTATGAAAATACAACGAGCAAAAAATCCAAAGGCTCTTACTGGTTTTGAGCAGATGCATTTGCCTTGGATTTCATTTCCTGAATTTATTAAGATTGGAGAGGAATTTGATTTGGTCGTGAAAATTGGAGAAGTTTCTCATCCCATGACTAGTGAACATTATATCAGATGCATTCGGCTTTATATTAATGAAGAGCAATTTGAATGCCAGATTTTAAAAGACAAAAAGAAAGCACAAGCTGATTTTAAAATTAAGCTTGAAAAGGATTCTACTATTACCGTTGTGACGGAATGTAATTTTCACGGAGCATGGGAAGCCAAGAAGAAAATTATTTTATATCGTGGAAACGGGGAATAGGTTTTTTTAGTGTAAAAAATATTGCCAAGCATTTTACTCTGAGCAGGCCGACAATTTCTCATCATCTACATTTAATGAAGTGGTCTAGACTTTTGGTTTCAAGAAAAGATGGTCAAGAGGTTTATTATTTTTTTAATACGCATTATGTAAAAAAATTTATGAAAGTAATTAATGATAGTTTAAATTCTTGTTACTGAATGTTTATTAAAAAAATATTTAATGTATATAATTTATTGGTAATCTTATAAAATATGACAAAAAAGAAAATTATTATAATCATAGTTGTCTTAGTAATTTTGATAATTGCTTTTTTGGGTTTTTCAAAAAAACCAGAAGTGAAATATACCACAGTAAAAGTTGAGCAAGGGTTTGTTTTGCAAACTGTTTCAGCGACCGGAACGGTGGAGGCGGCGACCAAGCTTGATTTACGATTTGTAAATTCTGGAAAAATTGAGCAGATTAATGTGAAAGTGGGAGATAAGGTGGAAAGTAAAACGGTTCTGGCACAGCTTGATACAAGTCAATTAAATTCTCAACTTGCTAGGTCAAAGGCTAGCTTGAGTGCTGCCAATGCTAATTATAATAAACTCGTTACCGGAGCAATCGCCGAGGATTTACAGATTTCTCGAACGGCCGTTGATAATGCCCAGATTACTTTGAATAGTGCTAATCAAAATTTGGCGGATGTTCAAATTGGTGGACAAAAGGATATTGATAACTCCAGTTCGTCGTTAAATAGCACACAAGTGTCGCTTGATAATGCTAATTTAAGTTTAGAAAATGTTAAAATTTCTAATGAAAATAATCTCAATCAAGACTATGACGATGCTTGGGATGTGGTCAATTCTTCGCTTTTGACGATGTTTGATGCTTTAAATACAAATAAAACCACGCTTGATTATGAAGATGCACAAGATACTTTGAGCGTGCTCAATACTCAATATCTCAATTATTCATCTCAAAGTAAGATTGTGGCTCAGAATTCATATAATGATGCTCGGGATTATTTAGATAGTATGCGAGATAATCGATCTTTTGAGAATATTGATGAAGCTCTTTTGAAAACAAAAAATGCCCTTGAAGATGTGAGAGATACTTTGGGCGACACTGGCAATGTTTTGAGTTCAACTATTACTTCTTCACAGCTTTCACAGACTGAATTAGATTCTTTGAAATCTAGCATTTCATCATCTAGAGCAAGCATAAATACGACTATTTCTAATGTTACAACTGCAACTCAGAATATAGCCACTCAAAAAGTAGCAAACCAAACCAATCTCAATAATGCCCAAGCCACCGTGAGTTCTGCTGAAAGCTCCTTGACTGTGGCCAACAATTCTTTATCGGCTGTCAAATCTTCTGTCGACATTAAAATAAATGCAGCACAAAATACCATTAAATCGGCCGAAGGAGCTTTGAAACAGGCACAAGATCAGTTGGCTTTTAAGATGGCAGGTCCGAGTTCTTCTGATATGCAATTATATCGAGCTCAAATTCAAGAAGCACAAGCAAGTGTAAATATGATTCAGAGTCAAATTAATGATTCAATTTTGTATGCACCGCGAGATGGCGTTATAACTGTGATAAACGGGGAAATAGGGGAGGCTGTTAATTCAGCAATGACATTTATCTCTTTGATAACTGACGAGAATTTTGAAATTAAGGCTAATATTTCTGAGGTTGATATTTCAAAAATAAAAATCGATGATGTCGTTGAAATTAATTTTGATGCTCTTGATCCTGATGAGAAGTTTGAAGGAACAGTTGTCAGTATTGATCCAGCGGAAACAGTAATTTCAGGAGTGATATATTATAAATTGACCACGATGTTTACAGGTGATGGAAAAATTATTAAACCTGGAATGACTGCTAATCTTGATATTATGACTGCGAGAAAAGATAATGTGGTAAAAATTCCTTTTCAAGCTCTCAAGAATAAGGATGGGCAGAAATATGTGCAAGTTCTTGAAGGCGAAGTGGCTCGTGATGTTATTGTCGAAGTTGGACTTCGGGGAGATCTTGATTTGGAAATTACAAGCGGATTACAAGTGGGACAAGATGTGGTGACTTTTATGGAAGAATATAAAAGAAAACAACCATAAGGCTGTTTTGAGGTTTATATTTATTTGTTGCTAGATAATGAGAGATTATTTTGCTCATTATTTAGAAAGAGCTTTTCTTGAACTTTCACAAACAGAACATTCTTTTTGGTCAAGTATAACCTTTGAATCTTTTGGCAGATCGTTTTTTATTATTCCCCGTCCGCCACATACATCACATTTTTTGTAGTGCTTTTCTCATCCATTGAAATAACCCCTCCTTTTTGATTTTATGTATAAAGAGTTTATCATAAATCCTATAGATGTTAATATTTGGAAATAAAAAAAGGAGAATAACTATTTATTGTTTAATTTATAATTCTTCAAATTTTTTTCTACTGGTTTGGGGATCATATTTGTTTCGCCATTAATTATTTTGGTAACATCCCTTACTAGTATTCTTTGACAAATTCTTTCTCCTAGACTAGTACAAGTCTGAATGCATAGAATTACCAAATCTTTTGGATTCAAGAAAATTGTTTGCCTTAACAACACTGTGGGGCAAGTCGACAATGAATCACAAGCCGAAAATAGTTTACAGTAAGTTACTTCTCCAAGTGGGCATTCATTTTAAACCAACTATAGTTTTTATATGCCTAGCAAAACTGCAGTCGGTTCGTTGATGGCATGTTTATATATGGTCTCCACTGTTTTCGCATTTTGTTATGCAATTACAATCATCAACCCATTTTGTCATATTTATTCCTCGTGTTATTTTAGGCTTGTATACCTTAATAACTTTTGTAATATTATCAAAAGTTTAATATAAAAAAAATATAAATGTTAATGTCAATGTCTTGTCGCGGTTTAACTATTTCTACTAGTTATTTAATATTAAATTTATGTCAATTTTAATTAGAACTCAAAATCTTGCAAAAGATTATGTCACTGGCGACATTATAACCAGCGTCTTGAAGGGGGTTTCTTTTGAAATTCAGCAAGGGGAGTTTGTTTCTATTATGGGTTCATCGGGATCTGGGAAATCAACCTTGATGTATATTTTGGGATTTTTAGATATGCCGACCAGTGGAGCATATTTTTTTGAGGGTTTAGATACATCAAAACATGACGAGGATAGGTTGGCAGAATTTCGTAATGAAAAAATTGGTTTTATATTTCAGTCATATAATTTGCTTCAAAGAACATCAGTTTTAGATAATGTTCTTTTGCCATCGACATATTATGTGGGGGGTGATTTAAAGAAAGCCGAAGTCGAAGCACGAAAACTTTTAGAAAGAGTAGGACTGGGTCATAGGATTGATCACAGACCGAATCAGCTCTCAGGTGGTGAACAACAAAGAGTTGCCATTGTTCGTGCTTTAATAAATAATCCACAATTGATTCTGGCTGACGAGCCAACTGGAAATTTGGACAGTAAATCTGGAGAAGAGATTATGGATATTTTGCAGGATTTAAACAAGGAAGGAAAAACTATCATTATGGTAACCCACGAGCAATATACAGCAGAATGTGCAAAAAGAATCTTACACATCAAGGATGGTTTGATTATTAGTGATGACAGAGTCGGCTCACAAAGATTGGCAGTTAATGGAGATTTTAAAAAGTAGTCAGTATTAAGTATCAATTATTAAGCAAGACGACATCGGTACTACTTTATACTTGATACTCGTTACTTTTTTTATGAACATAGCTCAAACTATTAAATCATCTCTTGTAAATTTAGCCGTAAACAAATTTCGGTCTTTTTTGACGATGTTAGGAATGATTATTGGAGTTGGTTCTGTAATTGCAATAATGTCCATTGGAGCAGGAGCACAAAGTTTGATTTTTAATGAAATTACATCCTTCGGCACAAATTTAGTTGGAGTTATTCCGGGAGGAAGTGAAGAGGGTGCTCCTCCAGCTGCGATGATGGGTGTTATGATAACTACTCTAACTTATGAAGATGCGAAGGCAATTGGCAATATTCCCCATATTCTGGCTGTAACACCCTATTCCAATGGGAATGCTAATCTTTCTTATGGTGACAAAACGAAAAATGCAGGTTTTGTGGGAGTTTCCTCACAATATCTTGGAGTAGAAGAAAACAAAGTCAGTCAAGGCCGATTTATTTCTGCCGCGGAAGACGAAAGCACCACGAGGATTGTCGTTTTAGGTTCGGAGATTAAAGAAGCTTTATTCGGTGAAAATAATCCTATAGGAGAGAGAATTAAAATAGATCAAACAAGTTTTGTGGTTGTGGGAGTTATGGAGAAAAAAGGTTCTTCTTTAGTAGCAAATAGAGATAAGAATGTTTTTATTCCTGTAAAAACGGCACAGAAAACTTTGCTAGGAGTTAATCATGTTGGACTGATTAGAGTGAAAATTGATGATGAAAAAAAAGCACCTCTAGTAATTAGTGAAATAAAAAAGCTTTTGCAACAGAGACATAATATTAAAGACCCTAAGAAAATTGATTTCACAGTTCAGAGTATGAGCCAGGCACTTGATATGATTGGAACGGTGACGGATGCCTTGAACGCATTTCTGGGTGCAATCGCGGCAATTTCACTTTTGGTTGGGGGAATTGGAATTATGAATATTATGCTTGTAAGTGTAACAGAAAGAACCAGGGAAATTGGACTTCGAAAGGCATTGGGTGCAAAAAGAAAAAATATCATAAGTCAATTTTTGACTGAGTCGATTGTCATTACTTTTATAGGTGGTTTGATTGGTATCGTTGGAGGTTCTCTTTTTGCAGCTATTATTGCTGTAGGTGTGCAATATTGGGGATATGATTGGGATTTAGTAATTACTTCTTTTTCTGTAATTCTTTCTTTTTCTATCGCAGTTATAATTGGACTTCTTTTCGGAATTTATCCTGCTAAAAAAGCGGCTAGTCTCAATGCAATTGAAGCACTAAGACATGAATAGAATCTGGAGCTCAGACTTCAGCAAATAGTTCTTGGAGCTTAGACTTTAGTCTGTAAGATTCTGAAGTCTAGGATTTAATTCGTAATTTACAGGTTGAAACCTGAAATCCAGTTTGAGATTAATGGGAGAAAAGAGGCAATAAAAAAAGACAGACTTGGTTAGAGTGCTGTCAAGCTCTTTTCCAGAATTATTCTACAAGGATAATTCTGGAAGGCTTTCCGACCCGAATGTGAGCCATGATCCAAAACTATACCAATAAGCTCTTTTGTAGCATTTGTGTTTTGCAAAATCTAAACAAACATGAAATTGAATAACCGAAGCTACTATTAATCCTAGTACTATTATTTCCTTCATTTTTCTTTTTCTCCAATTTAACTCTACTTCATCTGAGATAGGTCATAGCTGCTTTACTATAACAAAGCAATCTAATACACACATATATATCTTTATGTCAAGACTGCCAATTAAAACTCTCAAACTCGCCATTGTCGGATTAAAGGCGAATATGACTAGGACAGCCCTTTCGGTGCTGGGTATTGTGATTGGAGTGGCGGCGGTGATTGTGATTGTTTCAGTCGGTCAGGGATTAAAAGTTTTAATTGTCAATCAGATTAGTGTGTTTGGAGATAATATGATGAGCGTGCAAGTTAAAATTCCAGGAAGTGATTACAGATCTTCAATGCAATCAATGGTTGAAGGAACGGTGATTACCACGCTGAAATATGAGGATGTTGAGGCGGTGAGAGATAAAGAAAGATTTCCCTACATCAAATCGGCTTCTGGTTATGCGGCGGGAATGGATTGGGCAACTTATCGGGAAAAAGAGAAACAGGTGATGATTATTGCCAGTGATGCCTTTTATCCTGATATTGATGGACAACTCAAAATTGCTACGGGGCGATATTTTTCCAGTGAAGAAGAAAGGGGTATAGTTAGGGTCGTTGTAATTGGGAGTAAGATTGCTGATGATTTTTTTCGAGGAGAAAATCCAATCGGCAAGCAGATTAAAATCAAACAGATTGGTTTCAAAGTAATTGGAGTGATGCAAGAAAGAGGACTTGTGATGACAATGGATTGGGACACAATGGTTTATATCCCTTTAAAAACTTCCCAAAAACTTATTACCGGAGTTGATCATCTACTTGAGTTTGCCATGGTTATGGAAGATGATCAACATTTTGCACAGGCAGAAGTGGAAATTACGCAGTTGCTCCGCCAGCGACATAATATTGATGACCCTGCGAAAGATGATTTTGAAATTATGTCAATGGATCAAATAATTAAAATTGTTAATACGGTAACAAGTGTGATTTCTCTGTTATTGGGTTTGCTGGCGGCGATTTCATTGATTGTCGGAGGGGTTGGGATTATGAATATTATGTTAGTTATTGTCACAGAAAGAACATGGGAAATTGGACTTCGAAAATCAGTCGGTGCCAAGCGAAAGGATATTTTAAATCAATTTGTGACAGAAGCGGTATTGATATCAGTCCTGGGGGGAATTATTGGTATAATAGTCGGAATTACAGTTTCTTTTGTTATCACAATTGCTGTCAGGGCATATGGCTTTGACTGGCCGTTTGTCATTTCAATGGAAGCAATAATTATCGCATTTTTGACGGCCGCATTTTTTGGGATTGTATTTGGTTGGTATCCAGCGAAAGAAGCTGCAAAATTAAACCCAATAGATGCATTAAGGCAGGAGTAGAGTTTTTGGAAGTTTTTTTGGATTTTAGGCTTTAATTATTTTTTAAAAAAAGAAAATATTAATTATATTTAAGAGTAAGAAAGTAGAAGACATCTATTGTAGAAATGCTAAATGAAATTATTCAATGACAAAAAGAGAAAAAATAAGATAATCAACAAAGTATATTCCCTATAATGCCAAAAATATTTAATATCATGCAAAACCAACAATGAAAAAACTAATAATAAAAAATTATAAATTCTAATTTTGACAGTACAAATTTTGACAATCCTGAGTATATCTGATAATATGAAATTACATAATTAAATAGTTAATTTTGATTGAAAGATATTGTTGATAATCTAGATAAAATCATATGTCGTTACTTTATAGCTTTAAAATACAATTAATCGCCTTAATTTATACTAATAATGGTTCTTTACATAAAAGAGACTTTTAGTGAGTCTTTTTAATATTAGTATGGATTAAAAATGATAATACATTTTAAAAAAGGTAGACAAGTAGATTCTAGATTATACATCGGTATTTGATCGATTGATTTAGAGGAAATATAAAATGAATGAAATACAAATAATGATTGGTTTGCTTGTAGCTTTTAGTGTGGGTGCTATGATAGGATATTTAGGTAGGCAGTTTCTGGCAACAAAACAAATGGAAACTGCAGAAGGAAAAGTTAACAAGATTTTAAGTGATGCCAAAAATCAGGCAGCAGAAATTTCGTTGAATGCCAAAAACAAGGCTGTCAAAATTTTAGATGATGCCAAGAATGAAGAGATGGAAAGAAATAGACAAGTAAATCGAAATGAACAAAGGCTGGTAAGTAAGGAAGAAAATTTAGAAAAGGAAAAAATAGAAATTGAGAATCAAAAAGTAATACTTCAGGGAAAGGGCAAACAAATTTTGAAAATCAAGGATGATATTGAAAATATTAAGCAAGAGCAAATAAAAAAATTAGAAGAAATTGCTGATTTAGATCAAGAAGCTGCTAAACAAATTATTCTTGAAAAGGTTGAGCAAGTTCACAAAGAAGAAGTGATCAAGAAAATCAAGGATCTTGAAGAAGAAGGTCAAGATGTTCTCAAGGCGAAAGCAAATGATATTATTGTGCAGGCTATTCAAAGATATTCTGGAGCACATACAGCTGAAACTACGACTTCAAATGTTTCTTTGCCAAGTGATGAAATGAAAGGAAGAATTATTGGTCGAGAGGGAAGAAATATAAAAGCCCTAGAACAGGCAACTGGAGTGGAGATTATTATTGATGACACTCCTCAGACAATTATTGTTTCTGGATTTGATCCGATTAGAAGGCAGGTTGCTAAGCTGTCGTTGGAAAAACTTATGCTAGATGGCAGGATTCATCCAGCTCGAATCGAAGAGATTGTTGATGAAGTCAAAAAAGAGATAATTGAGACAGTAAAGCATGCTGGACAGGTTGCTGTTTCAGATGTAGGTGTGGTTGGATTTAATCAAAAACTGGTTCAACTAATTGGAAGATTGAAATATAGAACGAGTTATGGTCAAAATGTTTTAATTCATTCAATTGAAGTTGCTCATTTATCAGCGTCTATTGCTTCTGAGCTTGGTGCAAATGTTACAGTTGCCAGAAAGGCTGGGCTGCTTCATGACATCGGTAAGGCAGTTGACCATGAGATTCAAGGAACTCATGTTGAAATTGGTAGAAATATATTAATTAAATTTGGAATCTCAGAAGATATTATCAAAGCGATGCAGTCGCATCACGAAGATTTTCCTTTTGAAACGACAGAGTCAGTGATTGTGCGAGTTGCAGATGCAATTTCAGCTTCTCGTCCTGGTGCTAGAAAAGATTCTCTGGAGAATTATTTGAAGCGCTTGGAAGAGCTTGAAGGTATTGCAAATTCCTTTGAAGAGGTTGAGAAGTCCTTTGCGATTCAGGCTGGGAGAGAGATTCGTGTGTTTGTGACGCCAGAAAAGATTGATGATTTAGGAGCTGTAAAGATTTCAAAAGATATTGCAAAGAAAATTGAAGAGACTCTGAATTATCCTGGAGAAATTAAGGTTCATGTTATCAGAGAAACGAGGGCTATCGATTATGCCAGATAATTCAAACTGACTATGCTAAGAATTAAGTATTAAATATTAAGCAATGAATATTTTATTTTTTGGAGATCTTGTAGGAAGGTCAGCCAGGAACATCTTAAAGCAGATTTTGCCAGAAATGAAAAAAAAATATAACATTGACCTTACCATTGCTAATGGTGATAATTTAGCACATGGAAAGGGAGTAACGAAAAATACGCTTCAGGAAATAAAAGAGTATGGGATTGATATTATAACTTGTGGTGATCATACCTGGGATACTTCCCAGGCAATCGAAATATTAAAGAGCAGTGAGTTTAACTTTATCTGTCCAGCAAACTATCCCATCTTAGATCTTAAGAAAGGTTATAAAATCATTAAAATTAAGTCTAAGAAGGTTTTAGTTATAAATTTGATTGGCAGGGTTTTTCTAAAAGATCATCCTGATTGTCCATTTCGTGCTGTTGATAAAATCCTCAAAGATAATAAAGAAAAATTTGATATAGCGATAGTTGATTTTCATGGCGAGGCGACAAGTGAGAAAAGAGCTCTTGGTTTATATTTAGACTCAAGAGTTTCTTGTTTTTTGGGAACACATACACACATTCAAACTGCTGATGAGCAAATCTTTCCAGGAGGAACAGCCTATATTTCCGATGTTGGAATGGTTGGTCCGAATGATTCTGTTTTGGGCTGTAAAAAAGAATTTGTGATAGAGCAAATGCAAAATCAAACTAAATTTTGCTATCAAATTAGTGAGGACAAAAATATTTTGATTGGGGCGGTGGTCGTTGAAATTGATGATAAAAAATTAGTAGCAAAAAATATTTTGCGTATAAATGAGGTTGTAAAAAGTTCTGTTTGAAAAAATTTGCCTTATTTCAGCTCTTTGTATATAATGATGATATTAGCTATAATATAAAATATTTTGTTTTTTAAAAGTATATAAATAATTAAATCCTTATTAAGAAAGGAGGTGTATCAAATGACAAAAGATGAATTAATAGAAGTTGTTTCTGCAAAGACTGATTCTTCAAAAAAAGACACAGAAAGGACCGTTAATGCAGTTTTAGAGTCAATCACAAAAGCACTCGTTGATGGTGATAAGGTTGCTTTTACAGGTTTTGGAACATTCAGTGTTAACAGAAGAGAGGCAAGAACAGGGGTTAATCCTCAACATCCAGAGCAAAAGATTCAAATTCCTGCAATGAATGTACCAAAATTTAAAGCTGGAAAAAGCTTGAAGGATGCTGTAAAATAATTTTTTATGTAAAATAAAAATTCCCTAAATTATATTAGGGAATTTTTATTGACATAAGTCTGTTTATTAGAAAAAAGGTTCTTTGTCAAAATTTGTGGTGGTTAAGCATCGAAGTGGAACAAATGCTGATATAACCTTGGCTATATAATTTTGTCTGAAAGAAATGAGTAATTTAATAGTTCTTCTGGCTGGAGCGATAGCGGAGTGGAGTTTTACTGAAAACGCCGTGCTGTGAAATTACGGTCAAATTTTAGCTCTCGTAACATTTGACACTCCTGGAAATTTGATTGTGCTTAGTTGGGGATTAATATCGGTAAAGATTTAGTAAGTCAAAGAGAGACTACTAATATCCTCTCGTCACTCTAGACAACATTTGAAAACAGTTTTTTGATATCATTTTTCACAGGAGTGGTGGGAATTGTTAATTTATCAATATACTTCTTTTATTTTTTCATCTATCCACTATAATAATTAGTGTAGAGCCAAAAGAAATTGAATTTTTTATGTTAGTATTTAATGAAGTTTTTTGAATTACGAAATGAGCATTTCTTTTTTTGTCATCCCGAAAGAGCGGTAGCGACGAAGGGATCTAAAAGTAAAGCTAGTTTCATTTCCCGTATTTTAAGATCTCTCATATTGTTCGAGATGACAAGAAAACAGCATTTCGTAATTCAAAGGAAGTTATAAAATTAACTATATTAATGTATGAAAATTGGAATAGATGCTAGAAGTCTTGAGAATTCAAAAACTGGAGTTGGCAGATATCTGTCTAACTTATTGAAATTTTGGAAGAATGAAAAGAGTATCCAGTTTGTTCTTTATTTTAAGGATCAAATTCCCAAAGAAGAGCTCGCTGATACTGATAATTTTGAAAAAGTGTTGTTGAAAAATCCACTTGGTTTTTCGAGTAATTTTTTCTTTCAGCATTTTTTGTTGCCCAATCGTCTTAAAAAAGATAAAATTGATTATTTCTTTTCTCCATTTTATCTCAAGCCGATTTATTGTCCCGTAAAATCATCTATAGTCCTTCATGATATTTCTTATGAAGCTCATCCAGAGTGGTTTGATTTTAAAAGTCAATTTGTCTTAAGAATGCTTTCAAGATATTCTGCTAAAACAGCACAGAGAATATTTACTGTTTCGTTTTATAGTAAAAAGGAGATTATTAAATACTACGGTACTGATTCTGAAAAAATTACAGTGACTAATTTAGCTCCCGATGATAGTTTTTCAAAAATTGAGGATTTGGATAAAATAAAAACCATGAAAAAAAAATATGGCATTGTAAAGAAATTTATTTTTTGCATTGGAACAATTTTTTCTAGAAGACATATCAGTGAAATTATTGAGGCATTTGAAAAGATTTCGGATAAAAGCTTGGAATACCAACTTTTAATTGTCGGAAAAAACGTGACGCATCCTTTTGTTGATATTGATAAAAAAATAGAGCTAATCAATCAGAATATTAAAAATAATAGCATAATCCATCTTAATTCCGTTTCTGAGCAGGAATTAATGGCTTTGTATAGCTCTTGTGATTTTGTCATTTATCTCTCTGATTATGAGGGATTTGGTTTACCTGTGATTGAAGCTCAGTTTTTTGGCAAAGCTCTGCTTACAAGCTATAATACATCGTTGATTGAAGTAGGGGGAAATTCAGTTGAATTTGTGAAGGAAAACACGACAGAAGAAATTCAGAGATCCATGGAGAAAGTTATTTTTAATGAAGATTACAAGGGCCAGCTAGTGCAAAAGGGTGCTGAGAATTTAAAAAGGTTTAGTTGGGAGAAGTCTGCAATGGAGACACTGAATAAGTTATTATATTGAAAATTGACTGATCAAAAGAGAAGAAGCAATGATATGAGCTGTAATTTAAAAAAGCTAAATTTACGCATTCAAATTGTAAGGGCTTTAAATCTCTCTTATTATTCCGCGCTATAGTCCAGAATTCAAATAAAAAAGAAGGTGTTTGTTCTCTATAATTATTATGAAAATTCTCTGTCTTTATTGTGGCGAGGCACTAAGTTTCCAACATGTTTCTTTTTCCTCTTATGTTTTATCATTTTGATAAAATATCTAGCTTTCATTACTTAATAATACAATTTCAAAAATGTTGACATCCTTGAAAACAATTTTCATCTCAGAATTAATCCTGGTTTTTGCCATGGTTGCGGGAATTATTCCTCAGGAATTTTCATATCTTATTTTGTTTTTGCTTTCGGTGAGCTTTCTTAAAATGAAGATGTCGGATTCCTTAAAGCTTTTTATTCTTTCAGTTCCCTTTTTTGTCGCACTACCGGCTAATGCGTTTTCAGATTCAATGAGTAGCTGGAGGGTTTTAATTCTGGTATTGTTTCTGAAATTATGTTATGAAAAGTTGTATGCAAAAAATGTCGGAAAGTCATTTAGTTTTCTACAAATTTTCAAAAAGAGATGTCAGAGAGTTAAAAAGGAACTAAGCTATCTTAATAAAAAAAGTTATTATAAATTATTCATATTAGTTTCTGTGTTTCTCTCCTTTACTATTGTATCTTTATTATTTGCTCAGGATATATCAGCGGGAGTGAAAAAGATATTGTTTTTTGTAAATATTATATTATTATTTCCAATTACATTATATTGCCTAGAGAGCGAGAAAGACTTAATTAATATAATTAAATATTTATTTTATTCGATTTCAATTATTCTTTTTTTCGGATATTTTCAGTTTGGATTAACTTTTATTATTCCGTTGCACGATTTTTGGCAGTTCTGGTCGCACAATGTAATAAAGGTTCTATATGGCGAAAATCTCAGTGTTTTATTAAGCTATAGTAATACATGGTTCTCTTATTATTCAAACTTACCACCAACATTAAGAATGTTTTCGGTGATGCCTGATTCTCACTCATTTGCAATGATAGTTATTATTTCAATCCCATTGTTATTAGTCTTATTGTCTCAAAATATTGTTAGTAAAAGGATTTTGATTTGGACATTGATATTGGCAGCATGTTCAATATTTTTTTCTGGAACGAGAGGTATTTGGGTTGGATTGATAATGACTTTATTCGTCGCTATGTCTCCTTTTTTTTCGTATAAGTTTACGAGAAGAAGACCATATTTAGTAAGAACAAAGAAGCATAATTTAGATAATGTGAATTCAAAAATAATTTTATATTCCATTATTTTATTTTTTATTGTCGCCCCAATTTCTTTTTTTGTATTAAGACAAAATCAAGAGATGCAATTATATAAAAATGGCGAGAAAATTGTGGTTGATGATAAGTTTAATTTATTTGAGCGGGTAAGATCAGTAACTGATTTTTCTGAAATCTCAAATAAAGGGAGACTTCAAATTTGGAAGGAAACGGTAGTTTCGATATCAGATAATACTTTTTTCGGAGTAGGTTATGGAAATTATCCTTTAGTCTTGAATGAAAGTCTGAATAATGTTAAAAGAGGTTCTTCGGCACATAATATATATTTGGACATTGCAGCGGAATTAGGAATTTTTGCATTACTGGTATTTATATTGTTAATTGTTGAAGTCTTGAGTGTTTGCCATCGTCTTTTCAAGACTCTCTCAAATGATTATTTAAAAACATTTGCAGGATCATTTTTTATCTATTTCTTCTGGATATCTGCATATGGACTTTTTGATGTTGTTATTTTCAATGACAAGGTTTTGATGTATCTTGTGGTTGTGATCGGTTTGGTTTATTTTGTACTGGAAAATCAGAAAAAACTAGAATTGTAGGTAAGAGATTATTATCATTTTTCTATTTCAGCTTTACACTGTTTTGCTCACTATTTACAAAAATGAGAAAAAATGCGAAAATGAATGCATATGAAATTAATTAAAGTTTAATAATTATGGTTTATTGTCCACCAGAAAAGCAGTTTGATATTGAGAGAATTGTTAATCAAACGGAAACTGAAAATGAGAATAGTTTAAGGGATATTCAGAGAAAAAGAAAAAAAATATCACCCAAAAAAATACTTATGTTTTTGGGAATTTTCATTTTGATTGTTTTAATTTCGGGAGGATATATGGTTTATAGAGCAAATTCAACTTTTGATAAAATTACAGGAAAAGAAAATTCAGTTATAATGAGTTTTATAAAAATGCTTCCCATGGGTGATAATTTCTTTCAAGTATTTCCACAAGATGATGAAAAAAGTACGATAGAAAAGCTAAAAAACAATGAGCTTGATAGACTAAATATTTTATTACTTGGTATAAGAGGTGTTGGTGACCCAAATGGGGGGTTGTTAACAGACACTATGATAATTGTTAGTCTGAAGCCAAATACAGAGCAACTCGCTTTAATTTCAATCCCAAGGGATTTATATGTTGAAATTCCACATCGAGATGATAAGAATAAGATTAATGAAGTGTTTGTTAATGGAGTGCAAGACGGCGGTTGGGAAAAAGGTTTCGAATATAGTAAAAAAACAATTAAAAATGTTTCTAGTCTTGACATCCACTATGTTGTTAGTGTTGATTTCGACGCTTTTAAGGAAATTGTAGATACCCTAGGTGGTGTGAAAATTACACTGAATAGACCATTTTCAGAAACAAATCAATTTGAAGAGGGTATCATCAAACTTCCAGCAGGGACGCAAATTATCGATGGCGATACAGCATTACTTTATGCACGAGCGAGATTTAGCTCTAGTGATTTTGATCGATCAAAAAGACAACAACAACTGTTATTAGGTATTAAGGAAAAAGCCTTTAGCTTAGGTGTTGTTTCAAATCCTGTTAAAATATTGACAATTCTTGATTCTCTTGGAAATCATATAAAAACAGATGCTGAGTTATGGGAAATAAAAGAGCTTGCTGATGTTTTTAGAAAAACAAAAGCTAATGATATAAGAAAGAAAGTTTTTGATACAAGCAAAGAAGGTCTTTTATATGCTTCAAGGGATGCGAAAGGGTCATATATACTTTTGCCCGAAGGAGACAATTTTGAAAAGATGCAGGAAGCAGCTAGAAATATATTTAATTAAAAAAAACATTATATACTATGAAATCATTTAAAAGAAATTTTTTTACTTTTTTGTTAATAATTACAAGTTTTAGTGCTGGCTTTGCGGTTAGTGATTTTGTAAAAAATTTCAGTGCGAAAAGTAATATTCGGGGACTGATAAATTTTTATAATTTTAATGGTGAAAATGTGAGTGATGACAGCTCTCTTAATTCAATCTGGAGCGTTTTGAATAACGGCAAGAGTAGTATTGACGATAGAGCAGATTTTAGTGTTTTTTGGGATGCCTGGAATATGATTGAAAATAAATATACAACAGAGCCATTAGATTATCAGAATATGGTTTATGGGGCAGTTTCAGGGATGGTTGATTCGTTAGAAGATCCGTATACAATATTTTTTACTCCTCAGGACCTGACAATTTTTGAGCAGGATTTGAAAGGAAGTTTCAGTGGCATTGGGGCAGAAATTGGGTTTAGAGATAAACTTCTAACTATTATTGCGCCACTGAAAGACAGTCCTGCTGAAAAGGCAGGAATAATTGCTGGAGATAAGATTCTAAAGGTAGATGATCGAGAAATTATAAGTGTTAGTATAGACGAGGCCGTAAGTCTTATTAGAGGCGAACAAGGGACAGTCGTAAAATTATTAATTAGTAGGGAGAATGTCGATAAGCTTATGGAAATTAATGTAACAAGAGATATTATAAAAATAAATACTGTGGAGTGGGAAGGGAAGATAGACAATATTGTTTATATCAAGATTAGTCAGTTCTCAGAAAAAACATCAAATGAATTTGATAATCAAATTGATGATATTCTTTTGATGGAACCGAGTGGAATTATAGTTGATTTGAGAAATAATCCAGGCGGATATGTCAGTACTTTGGAAAATATAGCTAGTAAATTTTTGAAGAAAGGGGACGTAATTTTTGTTGAAGATTTTGGCAAAAAACAGAAATCTCATTTATCCAATGGAAGTAGAAAATTTGGTGATATTCCAATTGTGGTTTTGATAAATGAAGGAAGTGCGAGTGCGTCTGAAATATTTGCTGGTGCATTGAGGGATAACAATGGATCAACATTAATTGGCAAGCAGACTTTTGGAAAAGGATTGGTTCAGGAAATGCAGAATTTAAAAGATGGTTCAGCCTTAAAAATTACGGTAGCAAGATGGCTAACTCCAAATGGACACGATATAAATAAAAATGGAATTGATCCTGATATTGAAATCGAATTTACTCAAGAAGACTATGAAAACGAAAAAGATCCGCAACTTGATAGAGCTATTGAGTTCTTGTCTGAACAAAAAAAGAATTAAATAATAATCAATAAGCAATGAATAATATTTGTGATTAGAATATTAGAAATTATAAAGCTTGTTTTAAAATCAATACCGCGGTTAGTTATTAATGTTTATGGAGATGTTGAATAAGTTCACATACATTCTGGACTCTCTAGAAGGAGAAAAGAGTATATGCAAATAGGATTTAAGTATCATAATTGCCAAGGATTTGGTATGCTATATGAGTATTCATTTAAACATACTCATATGATCACCAAAGAAGCTAAGCAAAGGTTAAAGATTATTAACTTTTGGAAAAAATACGGACTGCGGGCGACAACAGACGCTTACGGAGCCAAAAGGTCAACTCTTTATAATTGGCAAAAGATATATCAAGAATCGGGAAATAAGCTGGAAAGCTTAAATCCTAAATCACAAGCGCCAATAAACAGAAGAAAAAGAGTTATAGATTACAGGATAATCAATGAAATCAAGCGCTTAAG
>JAHYJV010000016.1 GCA_019428855.1 Patescibacteria group bacterium
AATTCGATGAACTGAAGCATAAGTCGACAAAATTCATCGAATATTTAGATTCGAAATATTCTATCAAAAAAAGCTTATTGAATTTGACAGTTACCGTAGATTACATGAAAAGTGGCTTAAAAAATTTTATTTATGCGAATTTTGACCCAATGAATACACTGATTTTGAGGGGAAAACAGGGAATTACGTAGATTTTTAGTTAATAATTTTTTAACTGTCAAAAGGGTTTTCCTGACAAAATTGGGAGATTTTAGGGCAAATGAGAATACATTCTCTTCAAGAAAGAGTGATAACTGTCAAACTTGGGATAAACCTATCAGTCATTTTGGAGTTTAGATAATTACACCATAGAATCTATGCCCATCATGAACGGACTTTGAAAGTTGACGTGATACCAGTTATCTTCTCAGCTCTTTTTACCTGCGAAAAGTGCGCGAAACAATTCTGTTTCTATGTTGTTTTCCTTAGCTTTATCGCAGGATAAACTAATATAATCTTCATTTAACTCAATACCTATTCCAATTCGATTAGTTTTTTGAGCCATAATTGGAGATGTTGAGCTTCCTGAAAATGGATCTAAAACCAGTTCTCCTTCGTTTGTAAAAGTCATAATTGAAAACAAAGGTATGTTTGGAGGGAATGGTGCAGTATGTCCACATCGATTCACCCCACCTTTACCGATTTTATACACTGGTATAAATTTTTGAACATTATTACGCAAATTAATCTCATCAACATTTTTATTAAGGCACAATTTTGCACCTTTCTTTTTGAAAATGAACATATGTTCATAGCAATTAGCAGGTCTTTGGTAATATGGCGTATAGTTACCATCGTTTTTGTGTCTATTACTTTGAGGTTCACCTTTATACCAAATTACATTATCCAACAATTCAAAACCTGCTTTTTGGAATAATAAAATAATGTATGCCCCAAGTGGAATTCGTTTTTCACCCATTTTTGATTTTACAACTATATTCTCGTTATCAAAAATGTCTCCAATATTAAATAGAAAAACACCACCCGGCTTCAAAGCATGAAATGATTCAAGTATAATTTTGTACATATCATTTAAATATGAATGTAAATTTGGCCACTGAGAATACTCTCTTGCATTATAATATGGAGGGGAAGTAATCATGTTATCGATTAAATTTGCTTCTAATTCACTTAATACAATGGCACTATCCCCATGTATCAACTTAATCTTATTATCAAACTTGTTAACAGTTCTATATTGATCAGAAATTTTGTACTCTTTTGAAGATCCATACAGAAAATGATTTATGAAAGATTGATTTGAATCATCAAATACTGTATCAATAAGATCAAAATCATTAACATCAACAAAATCAGATGATTTGACTGATACTACATCCCGTTTTTCAGATTTGGATATTTGTTTGAACAATTCTACATTTGTAGCATCAATTATTGTAATTGTGTCATCAACAAAAGAATAGTACTTGACTATCATTCTATACAAATCATCTAATTCCCATGATATTACAACATCTTTTCTCCATAATTTTGTAATTTTTTTGGGAATTATGTTCTCAGGAGAAAAATCATAAGTTGCATTTTGCATAAATATTGTTCTTTCAGAATACCTTTTGCCCCTATTAGTCTTGCTTCTTGAAGAACATAATGGATTTTTGCACTCCCAACTTTTAACTCCAATTTCAGGATAAGAATTACCAGATACTTTGAGGAAACCACATATAGGACATGGAATTTTTGAATCATCAATGGCGTGTTTAGCAAATATTAATAATATCTCATTATTGTTTTCTATAAATTCAACTTCTTTTGAATTTTCGAAGGCGTTTTTGCTCAGAAGTATATAACAATCGATAAATGTGAAACCAGTGTAAATGTACTTAAAATCGTCAACGTATTCTTTTGAGTTCCAAATGCTAAAAGATTTTATTTCTTTAAGAGCATCAAAAGTAACTATATTTTTATAATAGTCACTTAGAAGTTTCATATTGGATTTTGATAATTCGATTCCATATTTGTGGTTTAATGAATCATTTAATATAATCTCTGGATGAAAGTATTGGCGATTTTCCTCTATTTTATTAAATTTTTCAGCATATATTGTGAGATTTGAATATATTTCCCATTTAATGTTAACATCATTGTATATGATGTTTTCAACTTTCACCACAAATGACTTATGATTTTGAGTTAAATCATATGATTTTCTTACAATGGAATGAATATACGAGTAAAACCTTGATTTATCATTAAATTTATTGAATAATTCTTGAGTTATGTTAAAATACACAACTGCGTTTTTCATTTTATGATTTCCATTTGTTTCTATAATTTTAATATATTCAAAATTAAAATTCCTTATTGTTATATCTCGATCTATTTTTGTGAAATTATTGCAGAACTTTTGAAGTTTGATGAAATCATTATTCTTTAGTTCTTTTTTGATTATCGATTTATTACTTTCAAATATATCATTTAAACTAATAAACTTCGATTCGTTCAAGCTTATTAATCTTGAATATATGAAAATCAGATAATCCTGAATTCTACTTTTGTTGTTTGAATTTATAGAATCGTTCAAATTAATTAAAAATGCAGATACAGAAGATGACCTAAAATCTCCATAGGACTCTATTATGTCATCACAAAATTGTTTTAAATTAATGTCATCTTCAAAATCTTCTTTGATGAGGTTTTCAAAAATTTTAAAATATTTATCCATTTCATAGTTTATATATTTCTGTAATTGATTTTTTTGGACTCTTCCAATGTACATGGAATGTATATTTTGTAAATTATTAGAAATGTCTTTAACAATGTTATTGGAACCACCATATGCATCCGTGATTATTTGCTCTATAATGTTAGATGGTAGTTCGATTGGAATGTTTAATTCTATATCAATTACAGGCAAGAACTCTTGAATATTTAGTTCTATATTGTGCTTTTTTAAGAAAGAAACTATAATGTCTTCACTAGATTTTTGAGATTGCATGTTAATCAAATGTTAATTGTTTAGAAGTACTTAACTCTATCGTTTTTTATGAAAAAAAAGTTCATCAGTTATTTGTTTTATTTTGTTATATTTGAAGGACGGTTCGAAATTCATTTTTGGATCGTATATTGAATAATCATACATAATTTTTCCATCAATTTCATTTTTGAAAAGGATTACATCTCCTTCAAACACTGGGTGGTTGCTTAAATAAAGGTCAAATGATTCATTAAATCGTCCATTTAACACGAATATTTTAAATGTTGCGTAATGATTAGTTGTTGATCCACATTTTACACAATAGGTTAAAGACAGATTAAGTGTAGAATTTAGATCAAATACCCCTTTTTCTTCTTTTGCTAGATTTTTTATAATGGCGTTTGTATTAGTTGGACATTTTTCATTTACACATGCTTTTATTAATTTTGAATTAGAGTCACCACAACTACATTTCACATTGCTGTTAGTTATGGAATACTTTTTTCCACATACTGTGCAGAGATATAAATAGTAATTTAATTCACCACAAAAATAGCATTCCAATAGTGAAGTGTGCCAAGGACTGTTGCATTCAGTACATAGTAATTTTTCAGCAATGAAACATTCATCTTCATTATCTGGAAGGTATATGTTAATATCATTCACTATGAATGCATAGCTAATTGATTTAAGGTCTCTACTAGTCATAAAATGATACACCTTCAAATTTTACCAAGTAACCATTTTCTATACTATCAATTAACTCAGACGATAGTTCTTTTCTTAATTTTTTGCGAGTTTCGGATCTAATACTTGAAATTGATTCAATATTGTCTTTTACTTTATTTGATAAGTAGTTGTTAATTTCCTTTTCCAGTTCTTTATTAAATTGTCTGCCATGTGAATAAGTGTAAAAAAGATGTAGTTTCATTTCACTAATCTGTTCAGCATATTTTTGTACATTAATATCATAATCAGGATTCGACATCAATTTCAAACCATTTTTATTTACAAATTTATCAAAACTTATGCCTCTTGCATTGTTTCTAGATTTCCACACCCATTGTCCATTTGGATGTTTTCTTAAACTGTTCAATTTGTTGTTTCCTTTTCTAAACGATGGTGTTCCAAAGTGAGACTTGCCCAATTCCTTGTTTTCATAAAAAATTTTTAAATATTCATACATCGGAATAATTAGAAAGTCATTTGTATAATCGGAATAAAGTAAAAAAACATGCCGAGGGTCTGTTCGAAAATCTTTTGATTTTAACGTATACCCGAAAAATTGACTTGAATTGCTTTTCCCTTTAATTTCTCTAGTCTTAACTTGAATAAATCGTTTTATGTGTACTAAATCATTTCCACATTGGCTACATACCTCATTATTTGCACTCTCATCGATTTGTTCATGACCTCGTGGACAACATCTCTTAATAATTATTAAATCGATGCCGGTGTCATTAAAAGGTCTATAAACGTTCCAGCCCAATTCTTTAAAATTTTCGCTTACAAAATCTTCAGTGACATGTTTTTTGTTGTGTTTTGAAAAATCATACCCACTTACATCTTCAAAAACAATAGAAGGAAAATTCATTTTTCAACCTCTTCCATTGCATTTTTTCCATTTTCAGTGATGCAATATACCACGGTTCTTGAATTATTTGTTGATGGTTCAACTAACTGTTTTTCTTTTAAACTTTTTAATATTCGACTCATAGAAGCTCTATTGATATCTAATTTTTCAGCTAATTCACTTGAAATGTAAGGTGATTCATACAATAGTTCTAGAGTTTTAAGACGATATTTTCCGTCTTTAAGATAGCCAAGCAAATTTAAATCCATAATAATAAATTGATTAACACAATATATCAATACAATTAACATATAATTAACATTTATTTTAATTTTAAATCAATTTCGAAATAAACATTCATAACCCATGGGACACCCACAAGCATGAAAACGCTGGCGTATTTTCATACCAAAACAATGGCATCCAATCAATTTAAATGTTAATCAAATGTATATTTTAAGTCAATTTATTTTTTATGTCTAAACTTTTAAAGAATGTAGTATTGTAGTGTAGAATCCTGCTTGGAGAATGTGAACCGCAATTTCATTTTGCCATTTTAGTATCAGTATAGAAACTGATACTATGCGCGCCAATCCATCACTCAAACCCTGTGCCCTCCACGTGTTCTGCGGGTTTTCAATTCTCCCTAAAACACTTTCAAAACAATTATATCCATACCATCAAATTACTACCTACAAAAAAACGAGGTCCCTCCCATGTTAAACACCCTCCTAACCACCCTCAAACCAAAACAACTCACCGCCGTCCAACACAGTGAAGGTCCACTCCGTTGATGTGCTTATATTCATGTGTTGTCGGTTGTTATAGATTGTGATTTTTCCATTGAATACCGTGTCTCTGAGAAGAGTGAAGGTGAAAGAGGTAAACCTAACGTCAAAAAAAGGTTAAATAGTTCTAAAAACAACAGTGATACAGTTTCCAAATTTTAATCAAAAACGAAAAAATGAAAATCTCCAGCATAATCCAAAACATAAAATCGCACAAATCCTACAAGAATCAGATTGTTCACATAGAGGATATACCGCTCAAGGAGCCACAATACAGTTCAATTGAACTGAAACCTTTGATGCACTTCGCATTGGATCAAATTGGAATCAAACAACTCTATACACACCAGGTAGAGGCCATTGAAAAGATAAGAAATGGAAAAGATGTTGTTCTGGTGACAAGTACGGCCAGTGGGAAATCAATGGCCTATATGATCCCTGTTTTTGAATCGGCGATGGATGATCCTAACGCCACAGCACTATATATTGCTCCACTTAATGCACTTGTGAATGATCAATATCAAAAATTCATTAAAATTCAAAATAAACTCGGAATTGAAACTGATATTGGAAAATTCACCGGTTCACAAAGTCAGGATGAAAAAAGAATAGTGAAAAACAGTTCCAAAATTGTCATCACCAATCCTGAGATGGTTCATCTAAGCATCTTAGGATGGAACTGGCAATGGAAAAGATTCCTTTCGAATCTTAAATACATTATAGTTGATGAAAGCCATTACTATCGTGGTGTGATGGGAAGCAATATGGCGAATGTATTCGCAAGACTTAATCGAATGTGTGACTACTATGGATCAAAACCACAATACATTTGCTGTTCAGCAACCATTGGAAATCCGGGTAAGCACACAAGCGATTTAATTGGAAGAGATGTTACCGTAATTGACAAAGATGGTTCCGGTCATGGTCCACAGAAATTTGTTTTTTGGAATCCGCCACTGTATGTCAACAAAAGTGGATTCACTGTTCGCAGGAGCAGTTTGGATGACACATCTAATCTGTTTAGCAGGTTTGTTCAGGACGGACTGCAAACAATTGTTTTTACAAAATCCCGGCAGGGAATGGAAAGACTCTTTTTGGCAGGTAAAAAAAGTCTTCGTGGAAGTGCTCAACCAAACCTCACCAAGCAGATATCTTCGTACCGGGGAGGATACTTTAATGAAGAGCGGGAGAAAATTGAAAAACAACTTTCCGAAGGATTTCTTCGAGGTGTATTCTCAACAAACGCTCTTGAACTTGGAATCGATATTGGTGGATTGGATGCATGCATAATTGACAGATACCCCGGAACTGTCATGAGTACAAAACAGCAGGCTGGACGAGCCGGGAGAGGAAATACAGAAAGTATTGTCGTATTGGTGGGAGGATCAAATGCTCTTGACCAATACTACATGCAACATCCAAATGAGTTTTTTGAACGGAATAGTGAAGAAGCGGTACTGAATGTATCAAATCAATCAATTCAGGCAGGCCACATCCTGTGTGCAGCAAAAGAAATTCCTCTTACGGAAAATGATAAAAAATTCTTTGGGGAAGGGTACACCAGAATGGTTGAATTACTTACAAAAGAAGGGCTTTTGATCAATGGTGGAAACCCAACACCTGAATTTTCTCATATGGATTTATCAATTCGTGGAATCGACAAGAATACCTACTCATTAGTCACATCCCGGGGCGGACAACACAAACCTATCGAGAAGGATCTTGAAAGATCTATGGCTTATCGAGAAGGGTATGAAGGTGCGGTATACCTGCATATGAGTACACCATATTTAGTGAACAAACTAGATCACGATAAGAAAGAAATACACGTTGAAGAAGCCAGAAAATTAGATTATTTCACAAGAGCTATAATTGATTCTGATATTTGTTTGAAAGAAAAATATGACGAAAAAATCTTGCCCACTTGTAAAGATGTGAAAGTCGGACTTGGTGATGTAGAAGTAATTGAGCATGTAACAGGATATAAACAACTTCAACATTTCACCGAAGATGAGAAGGGAGAATTCAAATTGGACATGCCTCCACTAACCCTTGAAACCATCGCTCTCTGGTTAGAGTTCCCAGACCGGTTCATGGTGCTGGTTGAAAACCATGGTCTTGATTTTGCAGGTGGTATTCACGCAATCGAACATGCAATGATAGCAATGTATCCATTGCACCTCTTGGCAGATAGAAACGATATTGGAGGAGTATCAACCCCACAACATGCCGACCTTAAGAATATGCCTGGTATTTTCATATACGACGGACATGAAGGTGGTGTAGGATATGCAGAGAAGGGATTTGATAAAATCAATGATATTCTCGATGTCACACTAAAGGCGATTAAGACCTGTCCATGTACTGAAGGTTGTCCCATCTGCATACAATCGCCAAAATGCGGAAATCATAACAAACCACTTGATAAACAAGCCGCAATTATGATACTCCATGAACTTCTTGGCAAATCCGCTTACGTGCCACCCGAACCAAAACCGAAGGAAAGTCCAACACCTGTCAAGAAAACAGTTGAACCGGTCAATACGAAAGATGCTTTGAATCGGGTTCGACAACAACTTCGCCGTGATGATGTGCTTGCAAGAATCCAAAATGCGCAAAAAGTCATCTCAAAACCAAGAAAAGCATCATCCCCGGAAGAACAAAAAATACTGGATCGGATGAAAGAAATGGAAGAATTGCAAAAACAGCATGAAAAAAATAAATTGAATCATTGATTGAATACGTATTTCAAAGTGATATAGTGCGTTTTAAATATACCTGTAACATATTTTCAATGTAAGTATAAGAGTTGGAAGATGTTTGTATGGATAATACTGAAACTGGAATTACAAAAATATCCGATATCAATGCAGACAGTTGTAATGTCAACCTAATTGCCAAAATCATTTCTGCATTGAATGTGAAGGAATTTAATCGAAACGACGGCTCAATAGGCAGAGTCGTGAACCTCACTGTTGCCGATGAAACCGGAAATGTTCGTGTAACGCTTTGGGATGACAAGACAGAATTGATCAAAAATAAAGACATCAAGGTTGGACAAACAGTACAGATCAGTGGATATGTGAAAAACGGATATTTCGGACTTGAAGTAAATGTAGGAAAGAATGGTGTAATTGCTGGATCCAATGAAACTATGGATACTGTGGCAAGCACACTTAAGATCAAAGATATCAAGAACGGCATGGGTGATATCAACCTTTTTGGACGGATCGTTGAGATCTCTGATATGAAGACGTTTTCCAAAAAAGACGGAACCTCCGGCAGTGTTTGCAACATAACCATTGGAGATGATACCGGTAAGATCTGTGTAACACTATGGGATCAAAATACCGAATTCACAAAGGATGTTACTCTTGATGATTCGGTTGAGATCATTAACGGATACGCTAAGGAAAACAATTTCAATCAGCAGGTTGAGATCCAGATTGAGGATCGCAGTACAATCAAAAAATCAACCAAAACTGTTGAACATAAAGAAAACTTCACACCAATTTCAGAGATTGTGCCGGGTGAAAACTATTCCATTGAAGGTACAGTATCAGATATAGGGGCAGTTCGGGAATTCACGCGCGGTGATGGAACACTTAATATGGTTGCAAATATCGAAGTGACCGATGGCAGTGGACATATCCGTGTGGCACTTTGGGGCGATCATGCACTTGTTATAGATGAACTTGATATTGATAGTCCTGTTCAGATAATGGATGCATATTCGAAGATTGGGTATAATGATCAAATTGAACTGAGTGTCGGGAATCGGAGTAGAGTTGTTGTTTTTTGAAAACTTTTTTTGCGAAATGAAGCGGGCAAGTTCTTTTTCGCTTTATAGTGGCAGGGTAGGGATGAACGGATGAGGAGCCGCACGCGGTATGCATGACAACCACCCTACCGCTTAATCTACTAAAGCAAATGTGATAAAATCAGCAAATTCCACAACTTTTATATAATGTTTTGATATTATAAATCCAAGGAGTTTGTCGTTCAAATGGATTATGAAAAACAAATTGATATGGAATTAGCACGTCAAGCGCTACAAAAATACTTTGGATATACGTCATTTCTTCCCCTACAAAAGGATATCATAAAAGACGTTTTGCAAAAAAACGATGTTTTTGTCTTGATGCCAACTGGTGGTGGTAAATCTTTATGTTATCAGATTCCATCTCTTTTATTAGATGGTATTACAATTGTTGTTTCGCCACTTATTGCTTTAATGAAGGATCAGGTTGATGGATTAAAAGCAAATGGGATTTCAGCAGCGTATATAAATAGTTCATTACGTTCTGAACAAATAAAACAAATAAAATCTGAACTACTGGAAAATAAAATCAGCATTCTTTACGTGGCCCCAGAAAGAATTGTGCTACCTGACTTCATATCATTCTTACAAAGTTTAAATATAAATTTAATAGCTATAGACGAAGCTCATTGTATATCTGAATGGGGTCACGATTTTAGACCAGAATATCGCCAATTAAAATTGATTAAAGAGCATTTGCCTAAGATACCATTAATTGCAATGACGGCAACAGCTATTTCAGAAGTACAAGAGGATATTGTCACACAGTTAAAGTTAGAGAATCCAAAATGTTATCGAGCAAGTTTAAATCGAAGCAACTTATTTTACCAAGTTAAACCAAAAGATACTGCTTACCAACAATTGCTTCATTATTTAAAAGATCATAATAAAGACTCGGGGATCATTTATTGTCAGAGTCGTAAAGATACTGACAATCTTGCAAATAAACTACAATCAGATGGGTATCGTGTTTTACCTTATCACGCTGGGTTGAGTTCTAATTTAAGAACAGAAACACAAGAAAGATTTGTAAAGGATGATGTTGAGATAATTGTAGCTACAATCGCTTTTGGAATGGGGATAGATAAATCCAATATACGTTTCGTAATTCATTATGATCTACCGAAGAACCTTGAAAGTTATTACCAAGAAACAGGCAGAGCTGGAAGAGATGGGGAAAAAAGCGATTGTATTCTTTTTTACAGTTATGGCGATAAGAGAAAAATAGACTATTTTATTGATCAAAAGGATAATGTAACAGAAAAACGCATTGCATCTCAGAAATTAAGTGATATGATTAAGTTTTGCGAAAGCATAACATGTCGTAGAAAGATATTATTGAACTATTTTGGCGAAGATTATAATGAAACAAATTGCAATGGCTGTGATATTTGTTTAGAACCAAAAGAAACGATAGACGGAACAATCATAGCCCAGAAAATCATGTCGTGCACAACTCAACTCAATGAAAGATTTGGGATGGGTTACATTGCTGATGTTTTATGTGGTTCAAGGAATAAAAAAATAATTAGTAATCGGCATGATGCTCTTACAAGTCATGGCACTGGTAAAGAATACTCCAAAAAGCAGTGGCAGATTTATTTGAGAGAACTCATTCAACTTGATTACTTAAAATTAGAAGGCGAATACCCTATTGTGAAAATAATTCCCAAATTGCGCGATGATTTATCAAAACACAAAGAAATTTCATTGACCAGACCAGTAGATGACGTAAAGATTACACAAATTGATTACAACATAAAAATGGATTCTGATTTATTTGAGATTTTAAGAGTTTTGAGGAAGGAGATTGCCGTTGCTGAAGGCATGCCGCCTTATATTATATTCAATGATTTGAGTTTGAGGGCCATGGCAACTCGTTTACCTAGAGACAGGTCAGATTTTCTTAATATTAACGGCGTTGGGGAAAATAAGTTAGAGAAATACAGCGAGAAGTTTTTAGAAAAGATTGATGCTTATTGCAAAGAACACAAAATTGAAGCGAGTAAAGAGCATAGCACAGAACCGATGCATATTCATAAAAATAGGCAGTCGGTCAATACAAAAACATCTACGTTCCAAGAAACAATTCAACTTTGCAAGCAAAACTTATCAATTGAGGAAATTGCACAAACGAGGAAGTTAGCACCAAGTACAATTGCATCTCAAATTGAAAAACTAATCAATTCAGGTGAGGATATCTCTATCGATAGTTTTGTCGCTAACGATAAACAAGAACAGATACGAAAAGTATTGTCGCTTCTGGGTGATGGATTATTAAAACCTATAAAAGAAGAGTTGGGGGATGATTATTCTTATGAAGAGATACGTTTGGTACGAGCATATGAAATGCAAAAGTCGTCCAATAAACCGGAATACATAGAGAAGTGGTATGATGGGAATTTATTTTCGAAATTGGTGGGATTGAGGAACAAGGTTTCTGAACAATGTGATGTCCCATCAGGTGAAATTTTTGATGACGATTGTTTAAAAGAAATGGCACGATTATATCCTCAAAGTACATCTAATTTTGAAAAAACAAAAGGTATTGGAAATAAAAAGAATGAAAACTTTGGTGAAGCGTTTTTAAAAGAAATAACAGAATACTGTGTGGAACATAATATTGATGACAAAACACCAGTTGATCCCACAAGTAAACAGTCACTTGAAAAATCAAAATCTTATTCGATTGATGACATTAGAAATACTCATCCGAATGCATATAATCCTTGGACATCAGAAGAGGAAAACATGTTAATTTCTGAGTATAGAAAAGGCAAAACCATTGAAGAACTAATGGTTATATTAGGAAGACAAAGAGGTGGAATCACATCTATGCTTCGCAAATTAAATTTGAGATAACACTTTAGATTTAACTTACCGTTTAGTAAAACTAAAAGGTTATCGTTTCATTTCACAAATCGTCATCCATTTTTTCTAAATATTTCATAATCCTCTCATTTGCATTTTCTGCATGTATTGGAATTGGTACACCAGTCAACCCAGTTGCATCATAACTTGCTAAAAGCCAATCACCTTTTGTAAATTTAAATGTCTGCTTGAATACCTCTTCGGAAAAACCAAAGGCTTCTTGAACTACATCTCGATCCATTTTTCGAGGCAATTTACTAACAAGGTATGTGTGAGGTTGAGCCATAATACTTGTATTAAGATAACGAGTTCTTTGAGTAGCGATACCAATACCAATTCCGAATTTCCGTCCTCTTCTTGCAAGCATATGCGCTATGCTAACAGATTTATAATAAGAGCTGTCTTTCTCGGCTTGCTGAGGAATAAATTCATCTGCTTCATCGAAGATGAAACTTACCAGTGGGGATAATGTTCCATTCATTCTCCGGTTCTCAAAAAGATTATTTCCCAATTCATATGCAAATTCTCTTAATGAATCAGGATCATGAGATTGTATTACATAAAGACTTGATTCATTCTCATCATTCAAATCGTCAACAATATCATCTGTTGTAATCATGGCATGATCAAGATATGAGCTTTGTCTTTGTAGAGTTTTAAACATTTGAAGCAGTATACCCCTAAAGTTCCTCAAATTATCCTCAGCTGTTTGTGTTAGGCCTTTATCAGTGAGCACAATTCCAGAAAGATAAACATGATTGGTTTGTTCCTTTAACAATGTGTCAATTGAAGTAATAATGTCATTGAGTAAAACAATAGAAATGTTTTTATCGCCGTGTTTATAAAGATTATTTATAAATGCTTTAATAAATCTGCCTGAGTTCCCTGTTGATCCTCTTGTCAGTATATCCCGATTATTATTAACTAAATCTTCTAATTTAATCTGTGATTCATGTAATACTCTAATTGCATGATTATCAAACATTGAGCCTACAATTTGTTCAAATTTTAGTTTTGATTTTTCAAGTTCCTGTGGGTACAATGAACTAAATACTAAATCATTTATTGCTTTATTTTTAAAGCCATCATGTCCTGTTAAATATTGAATAACACTATCAGGATATGTTTTTTCACCAATTGCAACCAATCTTCCGTTTTTAAACATGTCCAATTGATCTGCTAATAGAACATTAAATTCACTCATCAAATCGAAGATTACAATCTTTACAGGGTTTCCAAATTTTGATGACTGAAGCATTTTTGATATCAGCGTGCTCAGAAGATTTGATTTACCGGCTTTTGTAAAACCGAATATTCCAAAATGAACTCTCAAGAACTCATCAGTAGTTAGAAATATCGGGATTTTTTCGTTTACCAACCATTTTCCACCCTCGAATATTAACCCAGATTCAAATGGAATACCTTTGTTGATTATTTTTTCTGTAACATCTCCAGTAACAACTTTAATGGCAGTTCCTATCATAGGAATAGATTTGTCTACTTTTATAGAGCATTCAGAATCACTTTGTATAATTTCAATCTCCGTAGGGGTGGCAATGCATTTGATGATAGTGGTATCTTCAGTTGATTCTGACTCCTGTGTTATCCAATCAGATGAAATATTTTTTGCCGCCTCCATAACAAAGCCTGGATACCCATCTATATTATCGCCAAGAGCATAGTGTACAGGTTTAATCGAAATTAATTCAAGGATGGAATAATGGCTTTCATCACCATTTGAATCAAAGTTCTTAGCGGCAAGTAATGTACCTTCTTTTAACTCCATCATTGACTGGCGCGTATATTCAAACCAAATTTCGAACTGATATCTTGTATACTCATTTTCTTCAATCTTCATAAGTCTTCCAAGTCTGTTTGGTTCAAATAGTTCTAAATTTCCTAATGTAGAATTTGACATTGTTACTTCCTCGATGAATCTCTTGTAGTCCTAAACGTTCTTTTAAGAGGTTTTGATCGGAAAGCAATCTCACTCGATCTTATCAGTCCATCTACTTTTCTCTTGACGCTTTTCGCTCCCCAATCCGCTTTATGAAGCGGGTCAGGATAACCTATTACTTCTGGATACAGATTTCTAGTTAATACATTAAGTAAACATATTGCAATAGCTTGGCCATAATTTAGATTTGTATTATCACCAAAAAAAACAGGATTAATGTGTCCCAATTCATCTGTATAAATCTGCGTGTTATTGGAATTATTTATACAATTTTGATCGAGTTTAGGATCAATGAGTCTATCCAAAAAAACCACATGGCCCATCAATGCTTTTGATTTAGAATTCATCTTAAAGAACTGTGATAAGGAACGGGCAAATAATCGTTCTTGGTTCACAAAAAATGATTTATTTCCGGATACATCTGGCCATTTTATTCCCCTGATTAGTCGTTTATTATTTTCCTCTTCTAGCCTCAGCGACATAAAAACTGAATCGAATTCAACCGTTGCCCATGGAGCTGATAGAGTTTCCAACTGGTATGAAAGACTTTCCAATAATGAACGGTCGGTCCAAGGCAAAGGTCCCACATCAATTTTAGGATAACATCCAATTTCTTGCATAACTCCGATGTAATGTCTGGAGAAGTATTTTGATGCAGAATCTTTCACTACACCAACAAGCATTATTCTGTTTTTCCAGCATTTTTCTATCAATGCCCTAATTCCAATTGCAGTAAGGAATGAAACATCTTCAGGCGACATCCATCTATTTCTTTTCTCACCATTTTCTACAATCGAATAAAGAAGTGCATCATTTTCACGTTTATGGAAGAGACGGTTGCAAAAATCCTCAAAAAATCTGACACTATCAAACCATGATGCAGCAAAATCAAATTTAGGAGTAATCTCACCATTTTTCATATCAAATATTTGTTTTGCATAAATATCATTTAAGGTCATAATCCATTTATTTTCAGTGATGTTTGTATGCTCTGATAAATCACTGATTGTAATAGATTTCTTTTTGGTTTCTGCAAATAAATTAACCAGATATGCCCATCGTCTATATTTTTTTGTTGTGGGTAGTCCTAATTCTGCATTAAAAGGATGTGCATAAACAACAATTCCATCTATTTTACTAAGTTCTCTTGTTTCAATCGGATGACCAAATAGATGAACTTTGTTTAAATTTACATCAGTATTCATTAATACACCACTAACAGACATGTCCATAAAGATTATTTTGGGAGATTTTGAAACCGATGAACTTGCCATTTCATATGCAAGATATATTTCAGAAAGCAGCATTAATTTCGTGTGTATATTTGATAGATTTGCTGTTTTTTTGTCATCAACAACAAAGTTCTCATGTGTATAATCTACAACATCTCCATATTGATCGTACGGTATAGGAACATACGAAACAAGACTAACATCTTGTTCCATTGACCATCTTTCGTATTTTAACTTTGGAGGTTGGGTTTCGATGTGAATTTCTCCTCTTACACCGTATGCTGCAGCAAAGAAAACCATAAAATCACTGAAAGGATCTGCTGAGCACGTTCCATCAATGGCTACAAATTCCAGATGATCATTTTGGAAATATTCTTTAATCTTTTCATTTATTAATCCCATTGTATGAGGTTTTGAAAAGACATTATTGTAGTTGATCAATAATTGGTTCAAAAATTCATTATGAAATTTCAGTCCGTTGTCAGCTGTTGCATTACATAATTCTTGATATCTTTCAATTGAACTATCCAAGGATTCCTTATAATAGTTAAAAATTTCAGATAAAATAGACATACTTTATTAATATTCATTACAACTATTAAAAATGTATCTAACTTGATTACTTTTAATCCCTTGCGAAACATGATGTAAAAGTAATCTGAATGTCCAAATTCAACATAGTGCACTCGCGAAGTCCACGGTGCAGAGTTTGTCAATATGGATCACGAGCCGATTGATTCTATGGGCGGGGTTTTTGGACGCACTAATCTTTTGAGGAACCGTCGATCTCAAGCCCGAGGTCATAGTGGCATAATATGTTATGTTCCTAAAATTGCAAATATTCGATCTCAAATATGGCATATATATAATATATATCGTATAAAAAGTATATTTTTTGTCCGATATGTCGGAAAGTTTTTAAGCTAATTACATTTAATTAACAAATATCACATTTTAATCATTTTCAAATCGGTCTTACTCATTTTCCACTTGGCAACATTGTAAGGTTGACTCGACACGGGATATTTTGTGAGCCATTTTTGCGAATTGTTCCGGTGTAAGAAGTTTGTTGGATTTTCGTGCAATTATAAGAATACTCCGCCGCTTCGCGCCGGATGGTTAGTGTGGAAATGCTGTTACCCATACATAATATTCATAGTTTCATTCTCTCTTTGTTTAGCTTTAATGTATTCTTGTTCCTGGTATAGATTGAAATCCCATAGAATACGGTTTGTTCTGGCATTTCTTTGTTTTTGCTCTCTTATTATTTGCCATCTGTTTTCTTGTTCACTTCTGAGCATAACATTTCTTGGTTCATTATCTATATCATATTGTTTCCGCTTGCTTGGATCTGATATTACTGAATAAGCCTCAGCGATTTTTTTAAACATTTCTTCGGCTTCTGGTAACTTGTTTTTGTCGGGATGAT
>JAHYJV010000050.1 GCA_019428855.1 Patescibacteria group bacterium
TTGATTCAGATAAAGATGGACTATTTGATGACGAAGAGAATTTGTATGGAACTGACATCAATAAGGCCGATACAGACGATGATGGTTTAAGCGATTTCCTTGAGATTAGAAATTGGAAAACAAATCCACTTCTTGCGGATACAGACGGCGATGGCTATTTTGATGGACAAGAAGTTGAAGGCGGTTACGATCCACTTGGACCAGGACAACTTGATTCAGATGGTGATGGACTTGGAGACGCTGATGAAAAAAAATTTGGAACTGATATAAACAATGCTGACACAGATGGAGATGGTTTAACCGACAAAGAAGAAATTGATTTAGGTAGAGATCCATTAGTAGCGGAAGTTGAATAATTGAGATAGTGATAGAATTCTCCCATATCATCTCATATAAATAATGGATTATGAATCCAATAGTGGACTGAGCAGTCTTTAGAATTATGTAATTTTTATAGAAGATTAAAATAAAATTTCAATGACTCAACAATACAAATTCATCACAAAAATTATCTCACAAAACAAAATTCTTTTTGTGATTTTTTTGTTTATCGGAGTTATTCAATCGGGACTTGTCCTTCTGGTTCCATATTTTAGCAAACTTCAAGTTGATCAGCTGGAAAATCAATATAGTGATTTTTTTGGTGTTCTTTCTTCTAGTCCAGAATTTATTTTTGTATTAATCGTTTTTCTGGCAGTTTGTGTGAATTTATTGGAGAAAGTTTTTGCAACCATTTCTAGTTTATATAATCGGAAAATTGACTATAACTGTTCAGTAAAATTGGAAAAAGAATTATATGAATGTATAGAAAAATTTGATGCTGGATTTATGAAGAATCCACGCAACAGAAGAATAGTAAATAGTTCCTTAGATGTTACATATTTAGTTGGTAGGCTTTTGAGTTTTGCTTCTGGTCAAATAAATACCATAGTTGCTGTGTTTGGAATTTTGCCGATTGTTGCCTATTTCAGTCCGAGTATATTTTTTGTTTTGCTTTTTTTTGGTGTGGTTCAAATTATTATAATAAACAGTCGGACAAAAAAAGATATTATGCTAAATGTTGTCAAAGAAAGAAAGCTGTCACGGTTTTGGGAATTACAGAATTTAATTTTCTATGAACTTCAAAATATCACAAATATAGATAGTGATAATTTTGTGATGAAAAAATATTGGGGACTTCGGAAAACCAGATATAATCTTGAGAAAAAGGAAGAGGAAATATATGGAAAATACTCAATATCAGAGTCATTGTCTCAAAATTTTGCTTACATGTTTACAGCTCTTTTTGCAGGATTTCAGGTTACAAGCGGAAATATAACTATCGGTAGTTTTGTAATGCTGATTTTATATACCTCGCTTTTACAGGGAGTATTCCGAGATATTTCTTCAGTTATTCCTGATTTAAATAGCATCTTAATTAAGTTTCATAAACTAGAATTTTTTATGAATTTGAAGCCGAGGTTAAAGTTGGATAAAATCAAAAATATAAATTGTTCAATCTCTGGTGATATTATATTTAAAAACATTGATTTTAGTTATCCTAATTTTTATAAAGAAGAGCGTGAGTATATAAAAAGCATCGTCAGGAAAGAAGAAAGTCTTCAGAAAAAATCTTCATTTGTCTGGGAGTTTGGAGATTTGACTGAGTGGAAACAAATTCTTTCCAAAAAAGTTGGAAAAATGCCGGTAGTTTTAAAGAAGATTGGAATTAAATTAAAAAAAGGGGAAATTACGGCGATAGTTGGTAGAAACGGGAGTGGCAAGACGACACTGGTAAACTTGATTACGAGAAATTATGATCCCCGAAAAGGAAGTATTTTGATTGGAAATAATACATTGATAAACATTGAGCCGAAATATGTGAAAAAATATATAAGTATAATTCCGCAAGAACCTTTTTTGCTGGAAAGTTTTTCAATTCGGGAAAATATTTTTTTTGGTGAAACTGAAAAAGATACGGATGAAAAAATTTGGAAGATTTTTGAAGTTTTGGATTTGAAAAAGGAAATTGAAAAATTGCCCAAAAAACTTGATGCGATTATTGGTGATGATGTTCAATTTTCAGGCGGACAATTGCAACTTCTTTCAATTGCGAGGGTTTTAATTCAAGATCGACCAATTATCATTTTTGATGAAGGAACAAATCAGCTTGATGCTGAGCACGAGACAAAGATTGTGGATATTTTAAGTGGATTAAAAGAAGAAAAAACAATAATAAT
>JAHYJV010000017.1 GCA_019428855.1 Patescibacteria group bacterium
TTTTTCTATACTTTCTTCATCATAAATTGAAACGGCGAGAACATGAGAGCTGATTTTTTTTAGCTCTTTTATTTTTTGGGCAACTTCTTTTTCATTGATTAGGTCAATCTTTGTTAAAAAGAGATATTCTTTTTTTTCTGCTACTTCTGCTTCATATTCTTTCAATTCGTTTTTGACAACATTGTAGTCTTTGGTTAAGTCTAGCGATTCAGCTGAAAGGCAGTGAATTAATATCCTAGTTCTCCTGATGTGTCTTAGGAATTTAATTCCTAGACCTTTTCCTCTCGAGGCACCCTCAATGAGCCCAGGAATGTCTGCAAGTATCATTCCATAATAATCTCCAAGATTAGGTTCGAGAGTTGTGAAATGATAGGCTGCGGTTTTGGCGTTGGCTTTGGTGAGAGCATTAAGCAAACTTGATTTACCAGTGCTTGGAAGTCCAATGAATCCGACATCTGCAATCATTTGTAGCTCTATGAGAAAATTATATCTTTGTCCTTCCTTTCCTTCTTCAGATTCCAATGGAGTCGTGTTTGTTGATGATCTGAAGTGCCAATTTCCTCTGCCTCTTTTTCCACCCCTCGCAATCATAACTTTCTCTCCGACTTTCGTAATCTCTACATCTTTTTTTGTATCAAGATTGTGAGCAACTGTACCAATGGGAACTTTCAAAACAAGACTCTCTCCTCTAGCACCTTCGAGAAGCTTGTTTTTCCCGTCAACGCCGTCTTTTGCAAAAAAATCTTTTTTAAATCGAAACTTATTGAGGGCAGTCAGATTTGATACTCCCTCAAGGTATACATTACCACCATTTCCTCCGTCGCCTCCAGTTGGACCTTTCTCTCGTTTGCTTTTGTTAAAGGCCACAATGCCATTTCCTCCTTTTCCTCCAGCAACTTCAATTTTTATCTCATCTACAATCATATTATTTTTCTTTAGCTAAATAATTAAATGCGCTTAGTGCGGCTATGGCCCCAAAACCGCTCGCTATGATGATTTGCTTATAGGGAGTATTTGTGCAATCTCCGGCAGCAAAAATATTTTTTTCGCTTGTTTGTCCAGAAGCAGTGATTTCAATCTCATTCTTTCTGTTCAATTTCACTAAATTTTCTACAAGTTTGGTGTTCGGCACAAACCCAATTTCAATAAATACACCTTGCACGGAAATGTCATTGATTTTATTGTCTTGAAAAAAATTTATTCCTTTAACAAATTTTTCACCTTTAATTTCTGTCGTGATTGCATTATGAAAAATTATCACTTTTCCATTATTTTCTAATTTATTCACTAGAATCTTATCTCCTGAGAATTTAGAGTTAATATTGAGAATATATACCATTTTGGCAATTCCCGTAAGTTGCAAGGCAGATTCAAGGGCGGAATTCCCACCACCGATGACGGCAACTTCTTTATTGTGAAATAGGGGAGCATCGCAAGTTGCACAATAAGTCACTCCCTTGCCTCTAAACTCTCTTTCTCCTGAAACATTTAGTTCTTTTGGTTTTGCACCTGTGGCGATTATTATAGTTTTACTTTGAAATATTTCTGAAGAAGTTGCTACTGTATAAAAATGATTATCTTTATTAATCTTTTCAACACTGGATTGTGTAAAATCAAAATTAAATTCCTTTAAATGGTTTTGAAATTTTTTGACAAGCTCCTGTCCGGTAATTTCTTGATAGCCAGTATAATTTTCGACAATCGAAGTCTTGGTGACTTGTCCGCCAATATTTTCTGATATTACTTTGAATTTTATGCCTTTTCTGGCAGCATAAATAGTGGCAGAAATACCAGCAGGTCCAGCTCCAATTATAATAGAGTCGTATATCATGAATATGGTTTAGAGGTATAATAGATTTTTAATTTTTTCCTCATCAAAGCCAGCCACAAATTGTTCTCCAATTTCAATTATAGGTGCACCAATATGCCCACTTCTATTTATTATATCTATGGCAATAGCTTCATTTTTTGAGACATCTATTTCCTGAAAATCAATATTGTTTTTTTTCAAAAAATCCATTGCCATATGACAATAGGGGCAAGTTGGAGTGGTATAGACTATTACATTCATATAATTTTGCTAGTTTGTTAAAAAATATCTTTTTTGACAATTTTCACAATATCTAGTTGATCTGCTAGCAACCTTGATTTTTTTTATTGATTTTTGATGGCAATTTCGACAAACCTTTTTTTCTCTTTGATATACATTGAGAAGTTTTGAAAAATTGCCATTTTTACCACTTGAATCAACATAATCACTGATGGTTGTTCCACGATTTTTGACAGCAAGACTTATAATTTTTCTGATTGAATTATATAATTTTTTTACCGTTTTGTCATTAAGGGTTTCAATCTTGGCATCTGGTCGCAGTTTGGCGTCAAAACAGATTTCATCAGCATATATATTTCCAATTCCAGCAAGAATTTTTTGATCAAGTAGTATCGATTTCAAATTTCTTCTTTTGTTTTGCAAGAGAGCTTTCAGATTTTCTTGAGTAAAATTTTTATCTAGGATATCTATCCCCATTTTTTCAAGTGTCGCATTCTTTTCTTTTGTGGTCGTAATTTTCAGATATCCAAAGCGACGAGTGTCATTGAAAAATAGTTTTGAATTATTTTCGAAAGTGATAATTATTCTCGTGTTTTTGTCAGCTTCTTTCTTGGCTTGAAAATATAATAATTGTCCAGTCATTCGCAGATGAACGAGGAGATATTTTTTCTTTTCCTTTATTTCAAAAATCAAAAGTTTCCCTTTTCGGCTAATTGATTTTATAGAATTATTTTTGAGATTTTTTGTAAATTCAGTTGAGCTGTTTTTAAGAGATTTTTTTTGAATAACATTAATATCAATTATTTTTTTGCCAATAATTTTTTTTTCAAGGTCCCGCCTGATTGTTTCAACCTCTGGAAGCTCTGGCATAAAGTTAAATATAAATATTTAATATAGGAATCTCTTTCAAGCGCAGTTTTTGTCATTTCCTTATTTTGATTAACGCCGCACAAATTTCAAAGGCGCAGTTTTTTGAGTTTATTAGAAATTCCCGTAATTTAGAACTAAATATTATTTGATTTTATAAAGAGTTCTATTATGTGATATCTGTAATATCGTCTACGGTAATATCTAAAGCTTCAGCGAGTGCTTCAATGTCTTCAATCAAGACTTCTTCTAATCCTCCAGTTTCAATTTTTACAATTGTGTCATAATCAATTCCTGATAATTCTTCAAGATCCTCGTGTGAGATTCCTTTGAGATTGCGATATTTTCTGATATTTTCTGCGATTGTAAAATTTAAATCATTGTCTTTTGACATATTTTTATGATTATTTAAATTAATATTTGTAGACATTTTAATTTGAATATTTCGTTTTCCAGTTATTTCTATTATTTTTCGAACAACAACACGATATTATTTGAGCAATCTCTAATATTCTTTCAGGAAGAGCAACGAGTCGAGAAGTCCGTGCCATTGGTGCAAAGCTCTCCGATAAAGATACCAAACGATTCAGTTCTCGATTCCGCTACCGCTCCACTCGAGCAAGATTGTTATTTTGGTAGTGTACTAATATTTCACGAATTCATATAATTTTATTCTCAAGCTGCCTGTCCTTTAGTATATTGCTAAGCTAAATCTATTCCTTTCGTATAAATATGCTACCATAAATTGTTTTTTTATACAATGGAATATTTTTATAGCGAAATGTGCATATTTGTATGTTTATTTTTTGTGTAATTACCAAAATATTGATATAATAATCGCAAATAAATATTAAATAAATGTCATATATTTATGCAGAACGATAAAATCTTCTGTAAAACAGGATTGAAAAAAATATCATTGACGAAGAAGTCTATGAAAGGGAGCTTTTGATGTGCAAAAAATTATCGCGTGAAAATGACGGAAAATGTGACTGAAGAGTTTGTCTTGATTGTGGAGTAATGCCGCTTATACGCAAACTGCATAAAGGCGAACTTTTGGAAGATGCTAGAGAAATAAAAAAAGCGAAAAAGGAGTTGTTTGATTGAGAATAGATATTGGTCTGTAATCCTTTCTTACCAATAATTTCACTCTCAAAAGTGAACTCCAAGTTGTTATTTCTAGATTTTAATAATTTATCTTGCTATTAAAAAAATTAACGAAGACAAACAGGCTTCATTTAAAGTATCTAATAAAAAAAACTATATGCTCTTACATTTAGTTTTTTCTTGCATGGATAAATTGTGAGAGTGTTTTAATTTTGAGGTAAAGGCAAAAGAAAATATTTTTTCAGCAGACATTATTTCGCCGAAGCTGACTTTGGATAGATTCCTTGAAAATGAAGAGAGTTATTGCTGATGTAGAGTGAATCAATTTTCAAATCTTTCATTTTTGATAGTTGTTGATTAATCAGAAGATTTATGCCATCTTCTCCTTGCTTGATATATTTTTCAGGAATTGAAAGAATTCCCATTTCAACTCTGTTGATTTCAACACCAATGCGAGAGGAACCGCTTTTGAAAATTCCTCCTGAAGCATAAATGGGTCCCGAAAAATCGTAGCCGAATTTTTGTAAATCAAAAAATGCTGACATCTCCACTTTGTCGTTGTCGTTTAATTTTATTTGAATATCTTTGAGGGGACCAAGCTCATTGTTCGTTGCTTGAAGAAGTGAGCTAAGTTCGGCACTGGAGAGAGTGATATCGAGAGGACTGAAATTTTCATAAGTCATATCACATGTCAGACAATATCTGCTTGCCTCTCCAGTAAGAGTAACTTCTCCTTTAGCAAGTACTTCTTTATAAAGATTTAAATCAACATCACCAATAAGGTTTCTGGGACTGTCTGCCCCAAGGAGATGAGTGATAACGGGAATTTTAATCATGCCACTCGCTGATGCCAGTGTAATAACTCCACCAGTTAATAATAAAAGAATAATAATTATAATTTTTTTAAACATGAATTTTGGATTTATTAGTTGGTTTAAGTTCATCTTTATTTTAGCAAATTTTGGATGATATGCAAAATAAAGGACTAAATATGGAAGTATATTTGGACTTACTAAACCTGCGGAGAGGGGGGGGTTCTAAAACCGTATTAGGCGATATGTAATTACTTTATGTATTTTTTCCATCTCTCAAGTTTTGGGATTTGCTTTGTCGCGAGCCATCTAAAAATCTTTGGAAACTTTATTTCATTTTTCAAAACATCGTCAACCAGTTTTTGCATTTTAAGATTCCACTAAAAAGGAGGCGATAAAATCCCCTTCTTAAGTAAGGAGGGGCTGGGGTGGTTGAGAATTAAAAAATTTCTACCTTGGTAAGGGAGGGATGATTGGAGAAAATCAGTAGATGTTAATTAATTTATTTCAAATTATTCTCCCTTACTATTCCTCCTTCCAGATGAGGTTTTTTTCTATGCATTATCTGGTCGTTGTTTATTGTAATAATTCTTTGTAATTTTTTAGAAAGTAATCTTCAAAGGTTGTATCCGTTTGTCTCACTTTTTCTGCCATGTAGTCTTTATAAAAATCGTTTATTCTGTCGGCAAGATTGTCTTTTAAATATTCACGATAAAAACTTTCTAATTCAGATTTTCTAAACTCTTCAAGTGTTTTTGATTTAATTCTCATATTGCTTTGCTCAATTTCCTTCTTCATTTCTTGAAATAATTTTTCAGTCATCTCATCAGTGTGTCTTCGCAAATTTTCTAATGAAATCGGTCTTCCTCCAATAAGTTGAAGAGGGTAGGCCCTGATTAAACTTTCGTTTAGCAAATTACTTGCATTGCCGTTATAGCTTTGGGAATTTCTTAACCTGAAGGAAATTAGATTTAGCACCTTTTTTTCTTGCTGTTTGTCCAATTTAATTTTTTTAGTAATGGGGTTTATTATTCCATGAAGGAATTCGTGTACTGTTATACCAACTGGCGTTAAGTTCTCCAATGCTGAAAAATCTTTTAAGTCCGAGGGCTCTGGTGTTACCGAAATTATATACAACGCTATTATATCTTACACCTATACAATTAAAAAAAGAGGTAAATAAAAAACTTAAGAAAATCATACAATTTTAAGAAATAATCAATCAAGAATTATATGGCTAAATTTTAGAGATTTACGGTAAGATTATTATATGATTTAATATGATGATTATCCACAATATAAATCAACTCTTCAATTTTTCATATTTTAAAACAATCTGCTACTGATTTTCATTTTTTTGAAACTCTGCTATAATATTTATGATAAACATAAAAATATAAATATGAATCTAATTGAACTATCTCAAAAAGAAGAGAGATTTACTTCAGGTCACCGGCTTTGTGCTGGATGTGCAGAACCGATTAATATAAAATTAATTTTAGCAGCCATAGATGAGCCAGTAGTGGTTATTAATGCCACAAGCTGTTTGGAAGTTGCTACTACAATTTATCCTTACACCTCCTGGAAAATTCCTTGGATACATAATGCTTTTGAAAATGCGTCGGCCACTGCGAGCGGAGTCATCGAAGCTTATAAAGTTCTACTGCGGAAAAAGAAAGAAGATCGACCTGATTGGGCAAAAAATCTTCCTGATAATTTGAAATTTTTAGTAATTGGTGGAGATGGTGGAACTTACGACATCGGTTTGCAAAGTCTTTCCGGTGCACTTGAAAGAGGTCATCAATTTTTATATGTTTGTTATGACAATGGGGCTTATATGAACACTGGAAATCAAAGATCGGGAGCCACTCCGCGCGGCTCAAACACGACAACATCACCTGCTGGAAAAGTGCAACAAGGAAAAAATGAGTTTCGTAAAGACCTCACAGCCATTATTGAAGGACATCACATCAACTATGTAGCACAGGCTTCAATTTCAAATTTTGCTGATTTAACTCGCAAAGCAAGAAGAGCAATGGAAGTTGAAGGACCATCTTTCATAAATCTAATTAGTCCTTGTCAACGAAGTTGGGGGTTTGACCCAGCCAAAACAGTGCGTATCTGTGAATTAGCCGTGCAATCAAACTATTGGCCACTTTATGAAGTTGATCATGGTAAATTCATTCTAAATTATACACCCAGAGAAAAAACACCAATTCTCCAATGGTTTAAATCTCAAAAAAGATTTAAGCACCTTTTGAAACCTGAAAATGAAGGACTCGTGCAGGAGATTCAAGAGCATTACGACAACGAGTTTGCGAGGATTCAGAAACGGGCTGCTGATTGTCAGGAATAGTTTATATTATCATTCTCACTGTCATTTGAAATTTAGCTCAGAATCTGTGGTAGATGATAAATTAGCAATACAACTTAATAAAACATTTAGCTAAACAATAATGCGAAATCAAGAACAACTATCAAAATACATCATCTGGATATTTATATTCCTCTTACTGTTCAAGCCATCTATCATTATTTGGATCGTCTTTGGAATTGTTTTTTTACTTCCCGTATTTTTAGCGATTAAGGAAAAAACCCAGAAGAAAGGTATCAATCTTAATTTTTCAGGAATAAAAGATGGTAAGAAATTTTTTTCAGCTCAAAGTCCTAATCAATTTTTTAATAAATTAAGTTCAAAATTTATGGATAAAAAAGCAACCAATACGGCTGTCGTGCTTATTTTGGCACTGATAGTTCTCCTCAAATCAATTGTCATTATTCCTGCCGGAGAAACAGGAGTCTATCATCTTTTTGGAAAAGTAAGAGAGGCGGAAGTAAAATCTGGTTTTCATCTCATCAACCCACTGGCTCAAATTACAAAACTTAGCACAAGAACAGAGCAATATACGATGAGCATTGCCAGAGAAGAAGGGCAAAGACTGGGAGACGATTCCATCGATGCCCTAACTAGCGAAGGATTAACAGTGAAGTTGGATATTACTGTTTTCTATCACTTAGTCGAAGAAAGTGCTTCTGATGTATATAAAAACCTCGGAACTGATTACCAAGAAAAAATCATCAGACCAGAAATCAGAAGTGCAATTCGAGAAGTTGTGGCTGGTTATGATTCAAAATCAATCTATTCTGAAAAAAGAGAAGAAATCATTACAACTATTAGAGAAAAAATGACTAGCAACATAGAGCCAAGAGGAATTGCCATTGAACAAGTACTTTTGCGAAATGTCATTCTCCCAGCCAAGCTTGACTCCAGTATTCAAGAAAAATTACAAGCCGAACAAGAAAGCCAAAGATATGATTTTATTCTCGAAAAAGAAAAGAAGGAAGCCGAACGAAAAAGAATTGAGGCCGAGGGACAAAGAGATGCACAAAAAACAATCAACGAGAGTTTAACTGCAGAATATCTGAACTACCTCTATATCAGAGAACTCAAAGATAGAACAGGAACGATTTATGTCCCCACTAATCCTGATAATGGCATGCCAATGTTCAAAGGAATTCAATAAATCATAATTAGAAAAAGACTATCCTCTCTAAAGGATAGTCTTTTTTAATTGTTGAAAAATTTTCGCCAATTCAACTAGCTCATAATTCCACGCGCAATCAAAACTATCATTACATACCTCATCATTTTTCCTAAAAGTACATAAAAAGTAAATTTTTTAAAATTATATTTCAAAACACCGGCAACTAAAGTCAATGGATCTCCAATGACTGGCAACCATGAAAAAAATAATATTATAGGACCATAATTTTTGAAGCTTTTATCAGCTTTTTCAATTTCTTTGTCGTTAAATCTTATTACTTTGTGCATTATCGTGCTACTCCCCTTGATGCCGATGTAATAATTAGTAACCGCTCCGAGGTAATTTCCAAGAGTGGCAATTAAAATAATGTGAATGATATTATATTCCAATCCCATCAGGAAATAAACAAACCACTCTGATCCGAGAGGCACTAATGTGGAAGCCAGAAAACTCAGCACAAAAAGTGATGCATAATAATTACTAAATAATTCAAGTATTATTTTCGAAATCATCTTTTAATTTAATACTAATATACTAATGCTATATCATATTTTGATTTTAGGCAAAGAATAATTTTGAACATAGCTTTAAGGATGCTATAATTAAAACAATAAATTATAATCTCTTAATATATGAACAAAAAAAGATGGTTGATCAACAAAAAGTACCCCAAAAAATTTCAAGAGCAATTTCCAGAATTTTCTCCAATTGTTCTGCAACTTTTGTGGGATCGAAAAATTAACAGTCAGCCTCTCATTGATGAATTTTTTCACCCCGATTATATGCAAGATATTCATAAGCCATATCTCTTAAAAGATATGGACAAGGCGGTGCAAAGAATTTTTGTAGCACTAGAACGAGAAGAAAAAATCATTGTTTATGGCGATTATGATGTCGATGGTGTTACTTCCGCAGTTGTCCTTGTAAAAACCCTGATTGAGCTGAAATCTGTGATGAAGCAAATTAATAAAGATGAAGCTAAAAAATTCATAACTGTTTATATTCCAGACCGCGAACTTGAGGGATATGGATTAAATAAAGAAGCAATTAAAAAAATTAAAAAAGATAAAACTGATTTAATCATTACGGTTGATTGTGGAATTTCCAGCTTTGAAACTGTCGAAGTTATCAATAAAATAGGGATGGAGATCATCATTACAGACCATCATCACGTTCCTGATAAAATTCCTAATGCGTTGGCAGTGATAAACCCCAAACAAAAAGAATGCATCTATCCCTTCAAAGAACTTGCTGGAGTTGGTATTGCCTTCAAACTTGTACAGGGACTTTTGATAGAATTAGAAACAAGAAAAATGAAAGGAAAAAGAAAACTATCGCTGGGATTTGAAAAATGGCTTCTTGATTTTGTGGCGCTGGGAACAGTGGCTGATTGTGTTGACCTTCTAGGAGAAAATCGAACTTTGCTCACTTATGGTCTTGTAGTTATTAATAAAACTCAACAAATCGGAATAAAAAAATTAGTTGAAGCTGCTGGAACAAAAATGAGAGTGAATGGAAATGTGACTGAAGCAAAATCAGTTGATGCAACTACAATTGGATTTATTTTGGCACCAAGATTAAATGCGGCTGGTCGCATTGATCATGCTAATACTTCTTACGATCTTTTAATTTCTGAAGATATAAATGAAGCTGAAAAACTTGTCAGCAATTTGGAAAAAAATAATCAAAACAGGCAAAGAATTACGGAAAAGGCTATGCAAGAAATAAAAAACAGGCTCGATAAAAAAAAGAAGCTGCCAAAAATAATAATTGAATCAGACCCTAATTGGCGAATCGGCATTGTCGGACTAGTGGCTGGTAAACTAGTCAATGAATATGCCAGACCGTTTTTGGTTTTGCAATCAAAGCAGGAATTACTGGCAGGCTCTGGGAGAAGCATCCCCGGGTTTAATCTGATTGAAGCCATTGAAAAATGTCAGGATATTTTACTTAGCTTTGGAGGTCATTCGCAAGCTGCGGGTTTGAAAGTTGAAGAAAAAAATTTCAAGAAATTTAAAAAAAAATTAGAAAAAATCGCTGATGAGGTTTTAACTGAAAAGGACTTAATTCCATCTGTAGAAATTGATTGTGAAGTTGAACACGAACAAATTGATTGGCATCTTTTTGATGAAATTGAGAAATTCAAACCATTTGGGCAAGGAAATCAAAAACCAGTTTTTGTCACAAAAAAACTAGAGGTACATGAAATCAGAACCGTTGGAAATGATAATGCTCATTTGAAATTATGTTTTAAGTCTTCGCTAAATAATGGCAGTATCAAATATTTCAAAGCCATTGGCTTTCGCCAAGGGAAGCTCGCCGAAGAAATGCCCGGCGGAAAAAATGGTTTGCGTTGGGGGGATGTTGTGGATGTTGTTTTCCAATTGGAAATCAATGAATGGAACGGTAATCGAGAATTGCAAATGAATGTTTTGGATTTGAAGATAAGTGAGCAATTGTAAGAGGAACTAATCCAAAATATGCCAAGCTTTTGACAAATAAATCCTAAAGAATTTTTAGTTATTTATATTATCATCTTTAATAGTTTCATTTTCGATTTGAAGCTATTTTAATTTCATTGAATTACAAAACTAAAATAATTGATAAGCCGATAAACTACTATAGATACAATTAGCGAAATAACCGTCTATTGAATGGGTCATGCTTGTGAGAAGTTTTATAAAATATTTAAGTTTTCTGAAATGAATTTCCATTATAAATAATTTCTTCTGCTCCAAGGTCTGAGAGATTATATCACTGCTGGAGAAAATATATTTTTAAAAAATAATTTAATATCTGTTTTCTTCCTACCAATTTTGTTTTCCGAGTAATGCTTTTTAATCTCTTTAATTAGTATATTGCAGAGAATCACTAGATTCATTTTGTTTAAAAACTTCTCGCATTTTATTTTTTTTCATTTAGAACTATGAAGTAAAAATTTTTAAAAAATGGCATAATTTTGAGAGTTTGAATCAGTGATTAACTGTCTATATTATACAATTTTTAAGAATTTTTTCAGAGTTTACTATATATAAAAAATAAATTATTTGTTCAGAACTCTTAAAAGTGATAAAATAAAGCTATAAGATTAAATTAAATTTATGCTTTCAAAAGTAAATTCTTGTGCGGTTATTGGACTGGATTGTGAGCCGGTAGAAGTGGAATTGGATATTACGGCTGGATTAGGGAATATTACTGTTGTTGGATTGCCGGACACGGCCGTACAGGAATCAAAAGAAAGAGTGCGTTCGGCAATAAAGAACTCTGGATTTTCATATCCTACCACACGCATAACGATTAATTTGGCTCCTGCAGATATCAAAAAAGCTGGACCAGCCTATGATTTGCCAATTGCAGTAAGTATGCTTTTGGCGACCAAGCAAATTTCTGCTGATCTTCATGATAGTCTTTTTGTAGGAGAGCTAGCACTTGATGGAAAGCTAAGACACACTAATGGGATTTTGCCAATTACAATTTTTGCTAAAGAAAAAGGGTATAAGAAACTATACATTCCGAAAATTAATGAATATGAAGCAAGTCTAGTGGAAGGAATTGATATTATGCCGATTAACAGCTTACTCGAACTTGCCAAGCATCTCGATGGCACAAAAATTATCGAACCAACTTTGCCTCATGATTTATTGGATGTCCTGGAGGAAAATAATTTCTCAATTGATTTTGCCCATATCAAAGGGCAGGAGCATATTAAACGAGCTTTGGAAATTTCGGCCAGTGGGGGACATAATGTTTTGATGAGTGGACCTCCTGGAACTGGTAAAACGCTTTTGGCTCGTGCCATTCCAACTATTCTGCCGAAAATGACGAAAGAGGAGATTTTGGAAATCACAAAAATTTATAGTATCGCTGGACTTTTGCCGAGCGACAAACCTTTAATTCGCATCAGGCCATTTCGCACTCCTCATCATAGTGCCAGTAGTGTTTCCTTGGTTGGCGGCGGAACATTTCCAAAACCAGGAGAAATAAGTTTGGCTCATCGAGGAGTTCTATTTTTAGATGAACTGCCAGAATTTCCGCGAAACATTTTGGAAAATTTGCGACAACCTCTTGAAGATGGTGTCGTCACAATTAGCCGAGCACAAGGAACCCTTACCTTTCCAGCAAAATTTTCCTTGGTCGCCAGTATGAACCCTTGCCCTTGCGGTTATGCCAGTGATCCTGATCGTGATTGCAGTTGTTCACCAATGCAAATTATTAAATATCAAAAGAAAATCTCGGGACCGTTAATCGACCGCATTGATTTACATATTGAGGTTCCGCGAATTAAATTTGAAAAATTGGCTAATGAGGAATTGGCGGAAAGTTCAGTCTCTATACGAGAACGCGTCGAAAAGGCCAGAAAAGTCCAACTGGCAAGATTTATAGACAAAAAAATCATCTCCAACTCTGAAATGAATTCTCAAGAAGTGAAGGAATTTTGCAAGATTGATGAGCAGACTTTGGAAATTTTGAAAACGGCGGTTAGTCAATTTCAACTGAGTGCTCGGTCTTATTACAAAATGCTCAAACTGGCCCGCACAATTGCCGACCTTGAAGGAACGGAAAACATCCAAAGTTCACATGTTGCCGAGGCACTTCAATATCGACCGAGAACGAGCGTGGTTTAAGTTTTTCTCATATGTCTTTGCCATTAATAAAAAAGTATCATTTACCAGTAAATCAAAAACTATGACCAACGAAGAACAGATTTTGGAAATCTTAAAACAAAATCAAGATGTTTTGCAAAAGACTTATCAATCCGCAGAGAAAACAAGAAAATATATTCTTTATAATGCAATTTTTACAATAGTAGTGTTTGTTTTGCCTTTGATTGGACTTGTAATTGCAATTCCACTTTTAATAAAAACATATATGAGTTTATTGGACGGTTTGTTATAAATTCAATTTTTTGAAATAGAGAAGCTATACTACATATTTAAAATTAAATTACAAATAATTTATATGTAGTGGTGTTAATGTCAGGCAAATTTAAAAAAACAAGACAAAATATAAATTATGTATTATAATAATATAGCATTGGGAATGCAGAATTATAAAGCTATTTGAAAAAGCTTTTGTTATTTTTGTATTTAAGTTAATTAATAATAGTAAAATAACTGAATGAAAAAAATTAAAAAAAAATTACCGAAAAATCCAATTAAGAACGACTTTTTAAAAAACCTGGTGACAATTATACTTCTTTTTGTCTTTATGTCAGCACTTTTTTCAATGGCTGGTTTATCAACAGAAAAACCTGTTGAAATATCTATTAGCAAACTTGCACAGAAAGTTGATGAAGAAAAAGTAAAAGAAATTATTGTTAAAGAAGATATAGTTGAAATTACTCTCAATGATGAAAAGGAAACTAAAGAAACAGCGCTCAAAGACACGAACTCTTCTTTGGAAACGTCTCTGAGAGAAGATTATGGAGTTAATCAAGAGAAAATTGTCAAAGCGAATATTATTATGAAAGATAAAACAGGAATCGAAAAATTTCTGCTTGCCTTTGGCCCTTCACTCTTACTATTCATACTCGTTGGTTTTCTTTTATGGATGATGCTTGGTCAAGCTCAAAAACAAAACGGACAAGCAATGTCATTTGGAAAATCAAAAGCTAAATTTCTCAAACCAGGAGAGAAAAAAACAACATTCAAGGATGTCGCTGGCATAAAGGAGGCCAAAGAAGAATTATTGGAAATCGTTGATTTTTTGAAGCATCCGAAAAAATTTTTAGACTTAGGTGCTAGAATTCCAAGAGGTGTTTTGCTTTTGGGTGCCCCGGGAACTGGAAAAACATTACTAGCCAAAGCAGTTGCCGGAGAAGCAGATGTCCCATTTTTCAATATTTCTGGTTCAGAATTTGTCGAAATGTTTGTCGGAGTTGGAGCATCCAGAGTTCGCGATCTTTTTAAAAATGCCCAAAAACATGCCCCTAGTATCCTGTTTATTGACGAGATTGATGCTGTGGGAAGACACAGAGGAGCTGGTCTTGGTGGAGGTCACGATGAAAGAGAGCAAACTTTAAATCAAATTTTAGTGGAAATGGATGGGTTCAACACGGAAACAAATGTCATTGTCATGGCAGCCACCAATCGGCCAGATGTGCTTGATCCAGCCCTCCTTCGTCCAGGAAGATTTGACCGTCGAGTGACACTTGATCTTCCAGATATCAATGATCGAGAAGAAATTTTGCAAGTACATGCCAAAAATAAACCCATAGACAAAGGCGTAAATCTTCGAAAAATTGCTGAAAGAACTCCCGGATTTTCAGGAGCAGAGTTGTTTAACCTTCTTAATGAAGCAGCCATCTTAACTGCACGAGAAAATAAAAAAATAATCAACGAAGTAGCGATCCTCGATTCAATTGAAAAAGTGATGATGGGACCTGAAAAGAAAAGCAATCTTCTCTTGAAAAACGAAAAAGAAATTACCGCCTACCATGAAGCTGGGCATGCACTGCTCGGACATATTTTGCCCAAAACAGATCCGATTCACAAGATTTCAATCGTTTCTCGCGGAAGAGCTGCTGGTTATACCTTGAATTTGCCCGAAGAGGATCGACATTTTCATACTAAATCTGAATTTTTGGATAATCTAGTTATGCTGATGGGTGGCTATACTGCAGAACAAACAGTTTTTCACGATCTGACCACTGGAGCTAGCAATGATTTGATGAGAGCGAGCCGAATTGCCAGAGAACTAGTGACAAAATATGGAATGAGCGAAAAAATCGGTCCTGTCGTTTTTGGGCAACACAGCGAAACAGTTTTCTTAGGCAAAGAAATTCACGAACAGAGAAATTATTCTGAGAAAGTCGCCGCTGATATAGATGCGGAAGTGGACCGAATTATTAAAGAAGCTTCAAGCCGTTCTGCCGAATTAATCAAAGAACACAGAGCTAAACTAGATAAAATTGCCAAAAGACTAATTGAAGTTGAGACAATTGAAAAAGATGAATTTAAGGAATTAATGAAATAGTAATTAAATTACTGAATCGCTTATTTATTTACCAATGTGTATGCTCGGAAACTAGTAGTCAAAGGATAAAATCTTCTATTGGCAATCAGTTAATTTTATTGCGAGTAGAGAATGAAATTTGATTATTCAGGATTTATAATTTGTTCCTATGATTTATGATAAATATTTGATAACATAAAATCATTTTTAAATACAAATATGTGCGATAGAATTAACAAAAAAATATTAACTAAATTTATATTCGTATTCTTTCTTTTTCTTGGTATAAATTCTGCGAATGCCGCTACTTGTGGTTTGGCTACTGGAGTTTTTTGTAATGTAATATCAACTGATACAATTGCCGGAGCTATTGTCCTTATCATCCGATATCTACTGTCAATTGTCGGAATTTTATCATTTTTGTTTTTAGTTATTGGTGGCATAAGATACATACTTTCTGCAGGAAATGAAGAAAAAATGAAATCGGCCAAAGATGCAACTTATTCAGCAGGACTTGGTCTTGCAATTGCTTTGATGGCTTTTACTATCCTGGAAATAATCTTCGGCATCCTTAATAGACCATAGTCTTAGCTAAATCGTCTCTAATTCGCAACCTCGTTCCTATTTCAACTAGACGCTTGAGGATATCATCAACATGAAATTATTGAATTCAAAATAAACCTATTCTTTATTTTGTTATCAATAATTTATCTTTTCCTTCGCAGTCTCCATTATCAGATAATAAAATATTAGAAAGCAAATATTACTCCGTAACTCTTGCTTTATTGTGGCTAGCTACACTCTAAAGGGTGCACTCTAGATCATAAGCTTCAAGAAGCAATAAGTTCGTCATTCTAATAACTGAAGTCAGCCCTTGGGCAAAAAAACCAATACTATAAGCGCCAAACTTTAATACAAAGCAATAAGAAATTACAGTCTTGGATTATAAAGCGAAACGAAGTGTAGTTCTATTAAAAAAAATGTGATGTGAGACTACGATCAAACTCCGCTCGCATTACATTTGACACTCTTAGAAATTTAATCGCACTTGATTCGGTATTTATTTTGATAAGGTTTAGTGTGTCTGACAGGGATCCCTCGGCCCCTCTCGTCACTCGGGAGGACATCTCAAAACAGTTTTTTAAATATCCTTTTTCAAAGGAGTGGTGTGAATTGTTTATTCTTTTGAATTACGAAATGAGCATTTCTTTTTTTGTCATCCCGAAAGAGCAATAGCAAAGGAGGGGTCTAAAAGTAAAGCTAGTTTCATTTCCTGTATTTTAAGATCTCTCACTCCGTT
>JAHYJV010000051.1 GCA_019428855.1 Patescibacteria group bacterium
AGCTTAAGAATAGAAGATAAATTTAAGGGAATAATATTGCAATTTGATTTTTCCAAAGCTGATGTTTTCATCACGCCAATTTATTCATTTGCCAATTTTCAAGACGGACTGGAAAAAGTTTTTCAGGATGTATCAATATTATTTATTCCCCTCTCAAGAGGGGTCGGAGGTGTGTTTAAGAAAGATAAAGAGAGAGAATTTGAGTTGGGGGTTGGGATTGATAAAAATTGATATATTTTAACAAAAAGGACTGTCCTTGGATAAAAGACAGTCCTTTTTAATCTTATTATCAGAAACAAAATTTAATGGTATAATGTAAACATAAGTTAAATAGTAAAGAAAATATGGATCAGGAAGAATTGAAAAGAAAGCTATATGAATTAATACAAGAACCGTGCGAAATAGAGGTTCTTGAATTTAAAACAGCTGAAAATAGCTTTGATTTCAAGGAGTTAGGTAAATATTTTTCAGCACTTTCTAATGAGGCAAATTTAAAAAATCAAAAACACGCATGGTTAATTTTCGGTGTTAATAATAAACAAGAAATAGTAGGAACAAACTATCGTAAAGATGATAAATATTTACAATCTTTAAAACACGAAATCGCGAAACAAGTTAATAACAATATCAGTTTTCTTGGTATTTATTCGGTGAGCACTGACAAAGGACGGGTTATTATGTTTGAAATTCCTCCTGCTTCACAAAATATCCCAGTCGCGTTTCAGGGACATTATTATGCAAGAGATGGAGAAAGTTTGGTGGCGTTAAGTATTGGTAAATTTGATGAAATAAGAAATCAGAATAAAAACATTGACTGGTCTATTCAAGTGTGCGAAGGTGTTGATATAAAAGACTTAGATGCTATTGCTATTAATTTATTAAAACAAAAATGGTCGCAAAAATCAGGTAATAAGGAATTTTTAGACTTAAACAATGATGAGATTTTAGATAAGCTATTATTAAAAAATAATAACAAAATAACTAATGCCTGTGTTTTGTTATTAGGCAGTGAAAAAACTTTAGCAAACCATATTCCAAATTCGGAGTTTATGATTGAATGGAGAGGACAAGAAAAAATGGATCCAGATTTTAGCAAAGACATTAGAAAGCCCTTTCTATTAGCTTATGATGAAATTTGGCAGGTAATTAATGCGCGTAATATCAGAAGTCCTTTTAAGCAGGGGTTTATTGAGCTTGATATCTGGGCATATAGCGAACAGCCGATTAGAGAAGCAGTTTTAAATGCTTTTGCTCATCGGGAATATTTTAATAGAACAGAGCCAGTGTTTATTAAATTTAATCCTGATAATTTTAAAATTAAAAGCCCAGGTGGATTTATTGAAGGAGTTACAATTGAGAATGTACTTTTTGCAGAAGGAAAATGGCGAAATAGATTTTTAATGGAAGTGTTAGCAAAAATCGGATTAGTAGAAAGAGCTGGAGTTGGATTAGATAGAATTTTTAAAAAAAGTATTAAGGATGGCAAGGGGCTTCCGATTTTTGAGGTAAAAAAAGATGATGTAGTTTTAAATATTCCGACCAAAGTGAGAGATATAAATTTTGTTTATTTTTTAGAGAGAATAGCTCAAGAAAAACAAGTTACCTTTAATCATATAAAGGATTTTTTGGTTTTAGAAGAAATTAGAGAAAATGGAACAAGTAGTGAAAAAGAAATAATTAATACTTTTCTCAAAAATAATATAATCGAAAAGACGGGAAAGACTAGTGGTATAAAATATTTATTATCAAAGCCTTTTTATGATTTTATAGATGAAAAAAGCGAATATACTAGAAAAAAATGGTTAAGTAAGGAGCAGCAAAAACAAGTTTTACTGAATTATTTTAAGCAACACAAAAAAGGAAAAATGAGTGATTTTAAAAAATTGTTTGAAGATAAGTTAACAAAACCTAAAATAAACAAATTATTAAGCGTATTAAAAGATGAAGACCTTATTTTTCTAGATGGTAATCCTCAATCTATTAAGACTTTTTGGAGAATAAAGGGACAGAAAGGTAACAGTTAGATACAGTTGAAAACATAAACTGTTCCATTCTGGGCTAATGTTAGCGATATTAAATGGGACAGAAGAGTAACAGTTAGATACAGTTGAAAACACAAATTGTTTTAAGATTGATTATAAATTACTTTGAATTACAAAATATTAAATTATAGTAAATATGCAAATAAACAAAAATCTTTGGATCTCAGGCGG
>JAHYJV010000018.1 GCA_019428855.1 Patescibacteria group bacterium
TTACACAGGAGTATGGAGTAAGCGATTGTGTTTTTTTTATAACAAATTAGTGTCAGTTCCAAATAATCCCATCCTTAAGCAAGAAGGGGCAGGGGTGGTTGTGAATTTCGCTTTAATAAATTTGTCATGGTGAGCTTAAGTTTATACTGAGCTTGCCGCAGTAAATCCATCTTGTCATGCTGAACTTGTTTTAGTATCTTTTGGTTATTAGGGCTTTCTTATATTTGATTCAAAGTATGTTGACTTGAGGTGCTTGATAGGATTGTTTTGATGTAATGTCCAATAGATTCTGAATTAAATCCAGAATGACAGTTTTTGTGTTTCTGTGCCAGAGGTTGCTTTTTGTAACTTCAACCCTTCGACAAGCTCAGGGTGACAAGGTGGTAGTCTCAGGGTGACAAGTATGTTGAATTTCGTAATTCAAAATAATTTTTACATAATTCTACCACTTCTTTAGTTTTCCACCACAGTTATTAGTGTAGAGCCTAAGTTTCTTGACATATCTTTAACTATCTGTTAATCTTGAAATTATAAGGAAAGAAAACTATCTTAAAATATTCTAAATTGCACAAGCTTCTGCAGTTGTGCTATTTTTAAGTGATTTATAAATAATAAAACAATTTAAATTAAAAACAATGCCTACTATTCAACAATTGATTAGAAAACCGCGAACGAAAACTATCAAAAAGACAAAAACACCTGCTTTGTCACGAAATTTTAATTTTTTAAAAAACAAGCCGTCAACTGCGAAAAAAGGAAATCCTTTTAAGCGTGGTGTTTGTGTGAAGGTTGGTACTGTAACTCCAAGAAAACCGAACTCGGCTCTGCGAAAGATTGCGAGAGTAAAATTGACAAATGGCTCTGAGGTTACAGCCTATATTCCAGGAATAGGACATAATCTTCAAGAACACTCGGTGGTAATGATTCGAGGAGGAAGAGTAAAAGATCTTCCAGGTGTGAGATATCATGTTGTTCGTGGAGTTCTTGATGCAGCTGGAGTGGAAGGTAGAAAACAAGAAAGAAGTAAATACGGAGCAAAAAGACCTAAATAGATAAATATAATCTAAATTAATATATATAAATATGGGAAGAAGAAAAAAGAAAATTGACAGAGGCATAAAATCTGATTACAAACATAATAACCCAATGTTATCAAGATTTATAAATTATATTATGATGGATGGAAAGAAGAGTGTAGCGACAAGAATAGTTTATAATATGCTTGAAATTATCAAAGAAAAAACCAAGGAAGATCCAGTTGAGGTTTTTGAAACGGCTTTCAATAAAGTTGCTCCAATTTTAGAAGTAAAATCAAAGAGAGTCGGAGGGGCTACTTATCAGGTGCCAATGGAGGTTCGAGGAGATCGTAGAATGCAGCTTGCCTTCAGGTGGTTGATTGGTGCTGCAAAGAGCAAAAAAGGAAAACCAATGTCCGAAAAACTTGCTGAAGAAGTTTTGGATATTATAAATGGAACTGGAAATGCCATGAAGAAAAGAGAAGATGTTCAGAAGATGGCAGAAGCAAACAGAGCCTTCGCTCATTTTGCAAGATAGAAATCAAAAATTATTTTATATCAAAAGCTGAGTTTTACGACTCAGTTTTTTTGGTATTCATCGCCTATATATTTATTTTTAGTTTTGTGATATAATATAAATGTAAATAAAAAGATTATAACTCGGAAGAAATAAAAATATATCTTTTATTGAACATACTAAATTTTTAGTAAATAATAATCTGCAAATTTATAATAATCAAGCATGATTTTTTTATTTTTATAAAATGTATATGAATGTGAGAAAGAATTTTGAATTTATAGCAAATGAGTTTGTTCATGGCGGGCATTTACAGTCTTTGGGTGCATCTAGTATTGTTTATGTTTCAGCAGTTTTTTTAAACATTGAGTTAAAATGGAGTTCGCTCGTTGTCGCTTATTTACTTTTTTATCCGCTTTATTTATATAACAGATGGAAAGAAATTGAAATCGATTATGCCACTAATCCTGACAGAACTATGCACCTAAGGAAGTATATTCATATTATGCCGATTATTTTTTGTTTAGTAATCGCCGCAATTGTCGGTCTTTTGGCATATTTTGGAAATTTAAGTTCTTTCATTTTTGGCTTGATTTTGCTAGTGCTTGGTCTTCTTTACACTACGATTTTTAAAAATGTAACTCAAAAGATTTTTCTTTTTAAGAATATTTATGTCTCTGCTTTTTTTACCGCATTGGTTTTTTTTACGGCTGTCTTCCATTCGTTTTCAATCAGCGGTCAATCCGTTGTTGTTATAATAGTGCTGATGGCTTTTGTTTTTTTGAAATCATTTATGATGCAGATATTTTTGGATTTAAAGGATTTGGTATGTGACAGAAAGCAAAGACTGAAAACCTTAGGGGTAATAATTGGGGAGAAAAAAACTTTTCAGATCTTGCCGATAATAAGCATTATTACCACTGCACCGATTATTATATTTTTTTCGCTTTACATCCACTTATTTCCAAGTCTAATCTTATTTCTTCTTTTGACTATTCCTTTTGATTTTTTTACTTTTAAAATAGTACAAGATAAAAATTATTTTGGCTATATTCTTGGAAGTGGGCAGTTTGTTTTATGGGCAATCTTAGTATTAATTGGGGAAAATTTAATTTAGTTTAATACACTATATTTATATAATATGATAATTGATTTATTCATAGTAAACAAAGTTGTTATTATATTGATTGATGTTATTGCTATTTTATTAGGATATTGGGTTTATTCTAGTAATCCGAGGCAGGGTTTAAATCAGGTTTTCGTAGGAATGGTTTTTTTTATGATGCTCTGGGTAAACTTTGCTTATCTTGCTAGGTTCCTAGGCGATTTACATCCGTATTTAGTACTTTTATTTTTAAAAATTGCTTGGTTTGCTACTCCTTTGTTTTTTATTTTACTTTATGTTCTATCGTTGCATCTTTTTGTTGATAATTTTAAATATAAAATCATCAATATAGTGATTATATTTTTAGCTGTGGTTACTTCTCTTATTATAGGATTTACAGATCATGTTGTTATGGATGTAATGTTTATGGATGAGTTTTTAATTAGGTTGGTCTATGGAGACTGGATGCTGCAATTTCTTATCAGCATTTTTTTATTTATAGTTGCAACTTTACAAGTACTTTTTAAAAAATATTATTTTAGTTCAAAAAATGATAGAAAAAAAATTGAGTATTATTTATTTGGAATTATAATATTTTATATCGCAAATATTATTTTTAATATAGCACTTCCAATTTTTTTAGATATCACTAGTTACTATTTTTTAGGTGATTATTCAACAATATTCCTTCTTTTTTTTATAGCCTATGCAATTGTAAAAAACGAGTTAATGGGAATAAAAATTTTAGTTACTCAAATTTTGATAGTTGTTATATCAATAATATTATTGGTTGATATAGTCGCGTTGACTGGTGATGGTTTTATGATGCTATTAAAAATTGGAGTTTTGATTACTTTTTTATATTTTGCTAGAGACTTAGTTATTAGTATTAAAAAAGAGAAAGAAGTGGCTGAGAAATTACAGGATGCAAATGAAAAGATAAGACATTATGTTGAAAAATTGGAAGATTCAAATAAAACTTTAGAAGAAAGAAATGAAGATTTAAAAGCTTTACTTGATGCCAGCGATGCAGTGGTTAAGGAGATGGATTCAAAAAAAATTGCACAGGGGGTTGTGGATATTATACCGAAAAGCTTAGGTCATTTAGGTAATAAAGGCGGAATCTATATATCTTATAATAGAGATAGTAAGACAATGCAGGCATATGCGATTACTGAATCAGCTCTTGGCAGAAAAGCAAAAAAGTTTTTGGGAAAATCTCTAGAAAAACATAAGAATTATATTACTGATGTTGATAATTTAGTTGCGAAAACAATTCAGGATAAGAAAATATTTGTAGGAAGTAAGTTAGAAGATTTTATAGCTCCAACTGTTGGTGTGAGTATTTGCAAGATTATTCAGAAAGTCACGAGAGCAAAATCTTTTGTCTCGGTGCCACTTTATTCCAGAGGTAATGTAATAGGGGTATTGTTATTTGTCGGAATAAAAAATGAAAAAAAAATAACCGAGCGAGATAAAAATATTTTATATATGTTTTCTTCTCATACTGGTAATGCGATTGAAAATGCGAGGTTATATGAACAAACGAATTTACAAATAAAAGAAATGAAAAAACTAAATAAAGATCTTGGCAAGGCAAATGTCAAGCTTAAGGAATTGTTGGAAATTAAGAATGAATTTTTACATATTACATCTCATCAACTTCGAACTCCTTTGACTGCAATTAGGGGGATGATATCAATGTGGGTTGACGGAGACTTTGATGATTTACCTCTGAAAGAAAAAAAAGGCATGGTGAAAAGAATTTTAATTAGCACTGAAAGATTGAATAACATTACAAATGATATGCTTGATGCCCTTGAACTTGAAGGCGGGTTTTTGAAATTTCAGTTTAAAAAATCTTCAATTGCAGATATTGTCAAGGAAACTATTGATACTTTGAAACCTAATTTTGATGAAAAGAAGTTGTATATAAAAATAAAGATTGAAAAAGGATTGCCTGATTGTGATGTTGAACCAAATTATATCAGGCAAGTATTTATGAATACGATTGATAATGCCTGTAAATATACGAGAGAGGGTGGTATTGAAATTAGTGTTAAAAAAAGTGGTAATAAGTTTATTGAGGTTAAAATAAAAGACACAGGAGTCGGCATTAAAAAAGATGAAAGAGCTAAAGTTTTTGAAAAATTTGCCAGAGGTAAAAATGCAATCGAAGAAAATGCGACAGGAAGCGGTTTGGGTATGTTTATTGCTAGAAAAATTATTAGTGCTCATAATGGAAAGATTGGATTAAAAAGCGATGGTCTTGGGAAGGGAACTACTGTCAGCGTATTATTAAAAATAAAACAGGTTTAGATTTATATATTACTAAGAATTAATTTATTAAATTATTTATATATGCAGATTGATAATCAAATTTTTGCTATAAAAAATCAGATTAATGCTGAACTTGAAAATTTTTTTGAGCTTAAAATTAAAAAGGCTGAAAGCAGCGGAAATCAGAAAGAGATTGTTGATGTAGCTAAGAATTTAAAATTGTATATCTTAAACTCAGGGAAAAGAATGCGTCCCATTCTTTTTTATTTTGGTTACATTTTGGCAGGTGGCCAGAAGAAATCAGATGCTCTGAAAGCCTCAATTTCCATTGAACTAATACATTCATATCTCTTAATCCATGATGATATAATTGATCGAGATGCATTTCGGCATGGAATTCATTCCATGCATCAGAAATACATGAAAGACTATCGAGAAAAATATGAAAATAGAAATGCAAAACATTATGGAAATTCTATGGCAATTTTAGTCGGTGATTTTGCTTCAGCTTTTGGATATGAGGTTTTAACAAATTCACAATTTTCTGATAGTTTGAAGATAAAAGCCATCAATAAATTGAATCAAATCGACTCTAATACACTTATTGGTCAAGCCTTAGATGTAAAATTAGTAAGGTTTGTCGATGTTAAAGAAGAACAAATAATCGAAATGCAAAAATTTAAAACAGCAAAATATACGATTGAAGGACCATTACAACTCGGAGCAATATTGGCTAGTGCAGATGAGAAGTTTTTAAATCAAATTAGTGAGTTTGCAATTCCTGTGGGCATTGCTTTTCAAATTAAAGATGATATTATTGGAGTTTTTGGTGATAAGAAAAAAATTGGGAAACCCACTGGCTCAGATTTAAAAGAGGGTAAAAAAACCTTGTTAATATCGAAGGCGCTTGAGAATGCCCAGGAAAAGGATAAGAAATTTTTAATTGATACTCTCGGAAGCGAAGATATTAATTTCGAGAAAATTAAAAGAGTACGAGAAATAATTATAAATACTGGATCACTGAAATATTCAGAGGACAAAGCTGCCAAATTAATTGTAATTGCCAAAAACAAATTAGATTTATTAAATGTTAGTGATGAAAAAAAATTTTTTTTATTTGATTTATTTGATTTTATTGTAAAAAGAAACCATTAGAAAAAATAATTTAGAAGATATGTGAGCAAACTGTGGATAGAGTTTGCTCTTTTTTTATGTCAGAAATCATAATATTGCTTTAAATAAGGCGAATATGAAGAAAATTAAAAATGGTACGGTGTGGTTTGACTATTATACAAAGTGGCGTATAATGGAACTATGGAGTAGAAAAGTGGATAAAAGTGGGGAAAATTAATAAATAAAAGTGGATAACTATATGTTTATAGGAGAGTACAATCATAACCTTGATGAAAAGGGAAGACTCGCAATCCCAGTTAAGTTTAGAGATAAATTGAAAAAAGGTGCAGTTGTCACCAGAGGTCTTGATGGTTGTCTATTTTTGTATACTCTTGAAGAATGGAAAATCTTGGCTGAGAAATTAAGTAATCTTCCTATTAGTCAATCAAATACAAGAGCATTTGCCAGATTAATGTTGGCTGGGGCAATGGATGTTCAACTTGATAAACAAGGGAGGATAATTCTGCCCGATTATCTTCGAAAATATGCAGGATTAATAAAGAAAATAATTATAGGTGGTTTATATAATCGATTAGAAATTTGGAATGAAGAAGCTTGGGAGAAATATAAAAGCAAAACAGAAAAAGATAGTGGAGATATTGCCGAAAAATTAGGTGAGTTAGGAGTATAGCAAAATCTTATTATTAAGCTTTAATTATGTCATATTTTCATATACCAGTATTATCAAAGGAAGTAATTGATATTATCCAACCGATACCTGGAGAAAATCTTATTGACGGAACAGTTGGTGGAGGAAATCATGCTAAACTTTTCCTTGAAAAAACTGCTCCGAATGGTAAATTGCTTGGAATTGACTTAGACAGAGAGGCCTTAATTGAATGTAGGGGTAAATTTGCAAATATGACAGAACGCGTAATTTTTGAAAGAGGAAATTTTATAGATTTTGAAGAAATTGCGCAAAAGAATAATTTTGATGTTGTAAATATATTTTTTCTTGATTTAGGATTTTCATCGCAGCAAATTAATGACGATTTAATGGGATTATCTTTTTTGAAAAAAAATCGGCTTGATATGAGAATTGGAGGATATAGTGCACATGATGACAATAGATTAACGGCCGAGCAAATAATTAATACTTGGACAGAAGAGAGAATTACTAATTTATTAAAAGACTATGGCGAGGAAAGATATGCAAAATTAATTTCAAATAGAATTGTGTCCGTTCGAAAAGAAAAAAGAATCGAAAATACGGAGCAACTAGTAGAAATTATTTCCGAGTCTGTTCCTCAGAAATATAAAAATCAAAGAATTCATTTTGCCACAAAAACATTTCAAGCGATCCGAATTGCGGTTAATCAAGAACTGGAGAGTTTGCAGATCGCACTTCCGAAGGCATTTGAAATGTTGCAAAATGGTGGGAGAATTGGAATTATTTCATTTCATTCACTGGAGGATAGAATTGTGAAAAGATTTTTTCAAAAAGAAGCAAAAGATTGTTTATGTGAAGTTGGTACTCCAACATGTGTTTGCGGGCACAAAAAAAGATTGGAAATTTTGACAAAAAAACCAATTACCGCTAGCCCCGAGGAGTTAAGAGAAAACCCAAGGTCGAGAAGTGCAAAATTAAGAGTAGCTAAAAAAATATAACTTAATAATCTTATGTCCAAGGTTTATACCGCAAGAAATTTCAATTTCAACAAAAATAGAATGAAACGCAGAACAGTTTCACAAAAAATAAAAGAAAGTGAACTATTAGTTGGCTCTTTTGTTGCTTTTGTAATTGTGGTATTGAGTATTTTTTATATCTATCAAATAAGTTCTATGGCGACAAATGGATATGAAATTGAAAAACATGAAAATAAGCTGAATGAATTAAAAAAAGAGAATCAAAAAATAAACATCAAATTAGCTGATTTAAAATCATTAAATAATTTTGAAAATGAAAATGGAAATATAGAATTGGTTTCAATTCAATATGATAGTATAAATCATATAACATCAAGTTTCAGTGCGGTTGCATTGGAAAGATAAATATTATAAGAAAAAAAATTACGATAATAATTATATGAAAAAAAACTATTCAACTTTGAATTGTAAAAATGTATTTATAATGCGTTTGTATATTTTAATTGCTTTTATAATATTGCTATTTTTTTTAATTCTATATCGGGTATTTCAAATTCAAATTGTGAAAAATGATTTTTATAAAGCACTTGCTCAGAATCAACATGAATTTTTTTCAAATACAATGCCAAGAAGGGGAGAGATTTTCATAAAAGATTTATATTCCGAGAAATTGTATCCATTGGCAGTTAACAAGGAACTTAGTACACTTTATGCAATTCCAAAAGTCATTGAAGATAAAAAAAATGTGTCTGATAGGCTTAGCACTATTTTAGAATTAGATGCCGATGAGGTTTACAAGAAAATAGATAAAAAAGACGACCCGTATGAGGTAATTAAAAAAAAGATTAGTGACGAGCTTGTTGAAATGATTAAAAAAGAAGAAATTGAAGGAATTGACTTTATTCCCGAAATCACAAGATATTACCCTGGTAATGAATTAGCATCAAATGTGATCGGATTTTTAGGTTATGGTGAAGAGAAGCCGAAGGGTCAGTATGGGATTGAAGGATTTTATAATGAAAAACTTGAAGGTAAAATGGGTTTTATGGAAATGGAAAAAGATGCTTCTGGAAAGTTAATATCATTCGGTCTGAAAAGTTCACAATATCCAAAAGATGGCACTAGCATTGTACTCACAATTGATCAGACAATTCAATATGTTGCCGAAAAAAAAATAAAAAATGCCGTAGAATTATTTGGTGCAGTTAAAGGGGATATTATAATTATGAATCCAAAGACAGGAGAAATAATTGCAATGGCTCAATATCAAAATTATAATCCGAATGAATATTTCACAGAGAAAGACATGAGTGTGTTTTTGAATTCTGGAATTCATAATTTATACGAGCCAGGCTCTATCCAAAAGCCATTGACAATGGCGATTGGAATTGATACAGGTAAAATTGGTCCAAGTACAACATACATTGATGAAGGTTTTGTAAAAATTGATAATTGGACAATAAGAAATTCGGACGGAAAGGTAAACGGGAAACAAAGTATGAAAGAAGTATTGGAAAAATCACTAAACACAGGAACAATATTTGTTGCACAGCAAGTTGAAAAATCAGATTATTATAAATATTTATCAAATTTTGGTTTAGATCAATTAACCGGAATTGAAATTTCTGGAGAAGCGAGGGGAAATTTATCAAACTTGAAAGGTAAAAAAGATATAAATTATGCAACTGCTTCATATGGTCAAGGAATTTCAGTAACTCCGCTAGCAATCATAAACGCAATTTCGGCGCTTGCTAATGATGGGAAACTTATGAAACCTCATATTGTAAGTGAGTTTATAAATCCAGATGGCACAAGAGAAAAAGTAGAACCGACAGAATTAAGACAGGTTGTGTCGCCAAGAACAGCAAATATCGTTTCTGCTATGATGATAAGTGTAATAGAAAATGGTCATGCAAAGCTAGCAAAAGTAGCAGGTTACAATTTTGCTGGAAAAACTGGCACAGCACAGATACCAAAAAAAGATGGTAGGGGATATGAGGAAGAAAAAACAATTCATACCTTCGTTGGATTTGGACCAATGCCTAGTCCAAAGTTCTCAATTTTAGTTAAACTAGATGAACCGAAAAATGCTCCATTTGCGGCAGATACGACTGCAATAGTGTTTAGGGAATTAACCGAAGAGCTTGTAAATTATTATAATATTCCTCCCACAAGGGATAAAGACTAATTACTTATTGTTTAGGAGTAAATATCTATGCGAAAGATTGTCGTAAAAATTTTAAATATTCTGGCAAAAGAAATGCTACATAAGTATAATCCAATTATTATAGGCATTTCTGGAAGCGTTGGAAAAAGTAGTACAAAAAAAATTGTTTATGAAATATTAAAAGATAACTACAATGTATATTGTGATAAAAGTGTTTATAATGTTGATATTGAGATACCTTTGACAATTATAGGATCTGACAGTGGCGGACATTCTATTGTAAGATGGTTGCACATTATATTTAAAGCAATTAAAATAATAATCAAAAAATCAAATTATCCAGAAATAATAATCATAGAAATGGGTGTGAATCGACCCGGTGATATGAAAAAAATACTTGAAGTTGTTAAGCCTCATATTGTAATTATGACCACAATTGGAAAATATCCTGCCCATACAAAATATTTTAAAGATATAAAACATATTATAAGGGAAAAATTACTATTGATTAAATCTTTAGGAAAAAATGACCTAGCAATTCTAAATTGTGATGATGTCTATTTTAATGAACTAAAAAAGAGTTCCAAAGCAAAAGTAATAACTTATGGTTTTAGCAAACAATCTCAAGTAAAAGCAGATGAAATATTGCTCGGTGATAAAAAATTTCGGATGGAAGATGGATCAATGGGTTTGACATTTAAAATATCTCACAAAGGAACAACGGTCCCATTTCGGTTAATATATGCATTGGGAAGAGGACAAATTTATTCGACTCTTGCGGCCGTGGCTGTCGGTATAAATTTTGAAATGAATCTTGTGAAAATGTCACAAGTTTTCTCTGAATATAGACCGTTACCAGGAAGAATGAATCTGATTAGTGGAATAAAAGCGTCGATGTTAATTGATGACACTTTTAATGCCAATGGCAGTTCAATGATATCTGCCTTAGAGACTATTGGAAAATTGAAATCTCCTAAAAAAATCGCAGTTCTGGGAGATATGCTTGAATTAGGAGAATATTGCGAAAAAGTTCACCGAGAAGTCGGAAAAATGATTCAAGATTCGGTTGATATATTAATAACTTTTGGATGTCGAAGTAAAATAATATCCGAGGAGGCTATAAATTCTGGAATGGATAAAGAAATGATTTTTCATTTTGAGGAGATAGATGATCTTATAGGCTTTTTACTAAAAACAATCAAAATAGATAATATTATATTAATAAAAGGATCTAGAACTATGAGAATGGAGAGAATAGTGAAAGAGTTGATGGCAAAACCAACACTTGCAGACAAACTACTTGTAAAATAATATTAATTGTGATAAGTTTATGTAGTATTATATCACTGATTTCCTTGATATATTATCGAGCTTAAGTTGATATATTTGACGCTCATCAAATATCAATTTCGCCGCCTTCGTCTAACGGTTAGGACACCAGGTTCTCATCCTGGCAATAGGGGTTCGATTCCCCTAGGTGGTACCATAAAAAATGGCGACATTTGCGTTGAAAATATCCATGCCGTTTATGAAAGGGCTGGTTCATCAATAAACGATAGCTTAAAAGGAAATGGTGAGCGTGTTTTAGTGTTAAATGATGAAGTCCACCATGTTTATAATTCATCAAGCGAAAAAGACATAAGAAAATGGAAAACTTTTTTGCTTAGTTATGATTTTAATTTTAAATACATTTTAGGGTTTACTGGTACGGCATATATTAACGATGAGTATTTTAATGATGTTATTTATCGTTATTCAATACGCGAAGCTGTTAATGATAAAGTTGTTAAGTCTGTTGATTATGTATCAAAGGATGAAAATATAGACAAAAACGAAAAATTTCAAAAAATTTATGATAATCATGATGAGTTTGTAAAAAAATATCGCCTCATTAAACCGCTTATGATTTTGGTTACAAAAGATATTTCCAAAGCAAAAACGCTTCGGGAAGATTTGATTGATTTTTTGGAAAAGCGAGAAAAAATTTCACGAAAAGCGGTTGAGAAAAAAGTTCTAATTGTAACCTCTCACAAAGACCACAAGAAAAATGTTTCTGAATTAAAAAATGTTGATGACAAAGAAAATTCGGTTGAATGGATTATTTCTGTTTCTATGCTTACCGAGGGCTGGGATGTAAAAAATGTTTTTCAAATTGTGCCGTGGGAAGACCGAGCTTTTAATTCAAAAACTTCTGATTGCTCAAGTTTTAGGTCGTGGGCTTCGTATACCAGAAGAATACAAATCGCCACAGCCAAAGGTAAGAGTTTTTAATCATGATGCTTGGAGCAGAAATATTCGCGGTTTGGTTGATGAAATTTTAGAAATTGAAGTTCGTTTGACAAGCGAGGTTTTAACTTCGGGCGAGAGAAAAAAATATAACTTTGACCTTTATACAATTGATTATGAAAAACAAGAGAAAGCAGTTAAAGCCAAAAAAGATACTGCGATTTTTGATTATTCAAAAGGATTCATCAATTTAGTTGCTCAAGTTGAACGAATAGAAAGAGAAACTGAATACGAGGATTTAGTCGGGGTTATTAAACCAAAAACAACAATAATCCAAAAAGAAGTTTTTGATGTTGATGAAATAGTGGCAAAAATAGTTGAAACTTTTAAAACAAGAGATTTTGAAGCAAAAATCAGATTTCCAAAAGGCGAATATCAAAAAGAAAATTTACCTCCTGCAGATGAAATTAAAGAAATTATTGTTAATTCAATGAAAAAAGTCGGTATAAAAAGCGGTGTTTTGATAGAGGATAATGCCAATAGAATTTTTAAAGCGTTTCAAACGCTTTTCAGAGCAAGAGGATCAACAATTGTTCTGGAAAGAATAGTAAACAAACCGAAGTTAATAAGCACAAAAGGGCTTGAAAAAGAAAGCGTTGCCGTTGGAGCAATAAAACACGGATCAACAATTTTTTATACCGAAAATTTCAAAGACGAGTGTAATAATGGCATGGTTGATATTTTGCAGGATATAATTGATGACGAAAGTTTGCCAAGAAGTGCAAGCAAAGAAGTTAATCCGTATTGTTTTAAAACTCCAGTTAATGTCGTTTTAACAAAACTTGAACCTGAACGAAAATTTGTTGAAACATTGGTGAATGCTCATTTGTGTGAAAAATTAGATTCTTGGATAAAATCTCGAGATATGGGTTTTTATAGTATTGAATATTCTTGGCGAAAAGGTGAACATCCAACACAAGGGAGTTTTAATCCAGATTTCTTTTTGAAAGTCGGTAAAAATATCATTGTTGTTGAAATAAAATCAGACGGCGACGATTCTGAAGAAAACAAGGCAAAACATCGCTGGGCGAAAAAACATTTTGAGGATTTGAATAAGGAATTGAAAAAAGCAAAAATCGATCAAAAATACTTTTTTCATTTCGTTAGTCCAAAAAGTTATTCAGAGTTTGCAGAATATTTGATTGACGGTAGATTATTCAAAGGAGAGTTTAGAAGTTCAATTGAGGATCTGCTTGAAAATTAGTTTTTCAAGCCCACTCTTTACCTTTTTAATTTGTAGCCCGCCCGCCGAAAAAAAATCGGGTCCCGCTATCCAGCGGGATAAACTCCGCCGAAAAGCAAAAGGGCAAAAAGGAAGGGGGTTGGGGGGAAGGAATCCCGTGTCGTGGCACGGGACAAGCTTTTGCCCTTTTGCGATTAAGAATAGAGCGTTTCCGCTTTCCTCTAATTGAGAAGAAGATAAAACAGCCAAAAATTTTAAAACGGCAGGGCATCATTGATCGTATTAAAAATGCGATTGAAAATATTGTTGATATGTTTGAGTGGTAGAGAAGTGATAAGAAGAAATTAAAAAAGTAGAAATAATTTTTAAATTTAAAAATATGGTCAAAGAAACAAAAATATTACCAATAAAAATGCAATCCCAACAGCCGATAGAGTGCGGTCCAGCTTGTCTTTTTGCTATTTTTAAACAGTACAATATTAATAATATTACTGAAGAAGAAATTATTTCAAAGGTTTCTAAAAATAGTTTTAAACAGCGAGATTGGTTATATCGTCTCGGCGCTATTGCCCAAGAGAAAGAATTAAAAACATCTGTCATTACTCTTTCAACAAGTGTGATTGATTTAAGCTGGCAGAAATTAAAAATGGCGGATTTATCAGAGAAAATCAAAAAGAGAAAGCTTTGGTTTAATAAAATTAAACGCAACCCAAAAATAGTTTCATCGGAATACCTTGCCGAGTACGAATTGAAAATCAATATCACTGAGCTTGAAGCAATGATTAAATATATAAAAAAAGGCGGATTTATAAAATTACAACCGCTTACTTTAGAAATAATTAAAAAAATTATCAGCCAGAATAAATATATCATAGCCGCTCTTGACGCAACAATTGCTTTTAATTCACCTCGCATTTTAAAGAACAAAGTTAATGATATTAAAGGGTCAACCTGGGGACATATAGTTATTATTAATGGTTATAAAAAAAATAAATTAAAAATTGCCAATCCTTCCCGCAGATATACTGGTCATTATTATGATTGGCTTGATAGCAATATGGTTATAGAAGCAATTGTGAGAAGAGATCGGAATATATTAGTTGTGGGGGAATAAAAAAAAGAGACTAGAGTAAAAATCCCCAGTCATTTATGTCATTTTCGATTTATATTTTAGACTAATTTTATTTTTAGTCTTTGCTGTTTGCAGATCCTCCTGAAGAATCGCTACTCTTCATAGCAATTTTTTCAGCATCTTTGGTGTGGTCTATTTTGACAATTTCAATCTCCATTTATTTCACCTCCTTGCTGTTTTGTTACACGATTAATGAAATACTATACTTTGCTATTATGCGAAAGGATGTGGATATAAGTTAATGTTATAACATCCCCATGCTTCTTGAATGTCTTTAAGACGTTGAGAAGCATCAGGAATTAAATCCTCAGCAAAATAGAAGGGCACAAAATACGGTGATAATGCCCTGACTGTAAATAGTTTTTCATCAACCCATGTGACATCACTATAACATTGTAATTGAACAATGTAAAGCGGATGTATTAGTCCAACACATTCTGGACAATAAATTATTATTAATCATATAATCCACGGGGGATTGCAAGCCCAAGCTCCAATGATATCTTTTTGTATTATACCATATAATCCATTCTAACATTTTTTCATTGAATTGCTCTATCTCGTCAAAGTATATTTCATTTTGATCTATGAATTCTTCTTGAATTGTTCTATTAAACTTTTCAATGTGTCCCTGTTTATATGGTTGTCCTTTGTAGTTCCAATAGTGAGTGATATTTCTTTTTTCTAGATATTGCATAAAGTATTTATGAAATTCACTTCCGTTGTCTGTCTGAATTGTTTTAATCTTGTATGGGAATACTTGTTCTAGTTTTGTCATAAAGTCTCTGGCATATAAACTGTTGTGTTTTTTATAGCAGAGTGCAAATGAATATCTGCTGTGGATATCTATTGCTGTGACAATATATCTTTTCATTGAACCAATAAATCTAACCACAACATCAATTTCTATTAAGTCTCCTGGGTTGTTGATCGTCAAATCGCTTG
>JAHYJV010000019.1 GCA_019428855.1 Patescibacteria group bacterium
AAGATTTAACCAAACTCTTCAAACTGAATTTATCAACTTAGGAAACTTTAATTCTGATCCTGATGAATTTAACTAGGAATTAACTGAGTGGTTAATTGAGTATAATTTCGGCAGACCGCATCAAACCCTCAATTATGAAACTCCGATGAATTTTAGTAATGTGTTACCTATGTATGCGTCTTGTACAAAAGTATTGTGAAAATTATTTTTTATGCTATAATAACTTCGCATAAAAGTATGCATTTAAAAAATAACAAAAAAATTATGGAAAAAGAAAAAGAAGTTAATAAGCTTAAAGCAGAAAAACCAAAAACTGAAAGTGATATTAAGCATCATTCAATCAAAAAACATAAAACAAAATGTTGCAAAAGCAAAGATTTTAATCTTGGTTTTTTTCTTGGTTTTTTACTTACAAGTGCAATAATTATAATTTTGTTTAATGCTGTTTTATCTCCCTTTGTGAAAAATCACACAGGACTTACTCTTGAAGAAGCAAAAACTCAAACTGCCAGCTTAATTAATGATACTTTTTTTGAGGGAAATCCAGAAGCTGCCGTGTCAATCAAAGGAGGTTCCGAAGTAAATGGACTTTATAAAATTACCGTTACAACTTCTCAAAACCAGGATGTTGATGTCTATCTTTCAAAAGATGGAAAATTGTTTATTGAAAATGTTTTAGATATAGAAAAAGTCAAGGCAGAAAAAGCAGCGGGCACGAATGGGCAAGAACAACTACCTCAAGATATAATTAAAAATGAAAAACCAGTTGTTGAATTATTTGTAATGAGTCATTGCCCTTATGGAACTCAGATGGAAAAAGGTATTCTACCGGTAATTGACACGCTTGGAGATAAAATTGATTTTGAACTCAAATTTGTGGACTATGCAATGCATGGTGAAGTCGAGGTTAATGAACAATTAAATCAATATTGTATTCAAAAAGAAGAGAATGCAAAATTTAACGATTATCTAAAGTGTTTTCTCGAGGCCGGAGAAACAGACAATTGTGTGAAAAAGACAAAAATTAATATGACAAAATTATCTAGTTGTATCAGCGCCACAGACAAAACCTTCAAGATTACTGAAAAACTAAATGACCGAAGTTCTTGGACTACAAAATATGCTCCATTCGACATTCACAAAGCTGAAAATACGAAATACGGAGTCCAAGGTTCACCTTCTCTCGTCATCAATGGTGCTAAAGTTTCATCAAACAGAGACCCTCAAAGTATCTTAGATTTAATTTGTTCTGGCTTTGAGATTGCCCCAGAAGAATGCAATAAACAGCTTCCGACAGTTTCAGCATCAGCAGGTTTCGGATTTGATGCCACAGGAAACGCAACTGATGCATCTTGCGGATAATATTTATTTGGATTTATCAAAACACTCTCTGAAATATGAGGGTGTTTTTTTATTGCGACAGGCTTTTCTTTTTATATTGAAGCTTGTTCCATAATATTCTAAAACCGACATTTTAAACTGTCTATTATACAATTTTATTATGTTGGCACGATTATATTTTATGTTTTTTGCACGATGCTTCATGCAGGAGTATAAAATCAGGCAAGGATTATTGTTATTCCGACCGTAGTGGTAGCGGAGCAAAGGAATCGCTCTTAATTGGCACAAATGTTTAAGGATGCTTCGTATTTTGTATTCTAAGATACCCAACTATTGCAGAGCATCTGTTTGATTGCACGCGTTTTCGTGATGAAAAAACAGTTTTTTCAAAGATTTTCTTAGTGAGACTAATTTACGCCCTAAAGGTTAAACTCCAGTTATAAACAGCAAAATGCTCCGCATGAGAGTATAAAACAAGCGGCTGTACTTCTTCTTCGTAACAAGTTGGTGTTAGTTTCAAATAATCCCCTCCTTAAGTAAGGAGGGGATGAGGTGGTTGTGAATTATTTTAAATTACGAAATGCTGTTCCAATCTTGTCATCTCGAACGGAGTGAGAGATCTTAGAATAGGGAAAATGAAACTAAATTTACTTTTAGATCCCTCCGTCGCTACCACTCTTTCGGGATGACAGTGTATGGTGAGTTGAGGTGCTTGATAGGTTGGTTTTGCCGTTATGTCCAGTAGATTCTGAATTCCTGTGAATTATGAAATGCTGTTCCAATCTTGTCATCTCGAACGGAGTGAGAGATCTTAGAATAGGGAAAATGAAACTAAATTTACTTTTAGATCCCTCCGTCGCTACCGCTCTTTCGGGATGACAGTGTATGGTGAGTTTCGGTACTTGATAGGTTGGTTTTAATATAATGTCTAATAGATTCTGAAATTAATTCAAAATGACAGTGTTTTAGGTTTTTGTGTTAGAGATTGTTTTGTGAGACTTCAACCCTTCGACAGGCTCAGGGTGACAAGTGTGTTGTATTTCGTAATTCAAAATAATTCAGAAAATGTGGTTGTGAATCAAATAATCCCCGCCTTAAGTAAGGATGGGTAGGGGTGGTTGTGAATCAAACAAATCCCTTTTCTGATAATCAAGTAAGATTAATAAGTCTATTTCCCCTTTACAAATTATTATATTTTTTTGACTTTTTTACTTTAAAAAGCTAAAATTAAATTATAAAACATATTTATTATATAACAATAAATATATGATAAATCCAAACAAATTTACCACAAAATCACAAGAAGCGATTGCCTCGGCTCAGTCAATTGCATCTGATTATAATCAACAACAAATTGATACACTTCACCTTCTTCTTGCTCTAATTAAACAAGAAGGTGGGGTTGTGCTTTCGGTTCTCAATAAACTGAGTGTGCAAATTAATTTCCTGGAAGTGGAGATTGATGCCGAAATAAAAAAAATACACAAAATGCAAGCACCACGAATTACAGGACAAGTTTATCTCACCCCCTATCTTGTTCAAATTCTGGAAAATTCACAAAAAGAAGCGGACAAACTTAAGGATGATTTCATTAGCACAGAACATATATTACTTTCCATGACAGAGGTTGGTGGCACGGTGAAAAATATTCTTGAAAAATTCAATGTCACCTATGAAAATATTTTAAAAGTTCTTGTTGATGTTCGAGGTTCACAAAGAGTTTCGGACAGCGAACCAGAAAGTAAATTTCAAGTTCTAGAAAAATATGCTCAAAATTTGACAAAACTTGCCAAAGAAGAAAAGCTCGACCCCGTCATTGGCAGAGACGAAGAAATCAGAAGAGTGATGCAAGTGATTTCCAGACGAACAAAAAATAATCCAGTTCTAATCGGCGAAGCTGGAACTGGAAAAACTGCCATTGTGGAAGGACTGGCCCAAAGAATTATCGCGGGGGATGTGCCAGAATCTTTAAAAAATAAGGATCTTGTTGCTCTTGATTTAGGATCTTTAATTGCTGGCACAAAATTTCGTGGAGAATTTGAAGAAAGACTCAAAGCAGTTCTTAAAGAAGTAGAACAATCCACTGGAAAAATAATCCTTTTCATAGATGAACTTCACACAGTGGTCGGAGCTGGTGCTTCAGAAGGATCAATGGATGCTTCTAATATGCTGAAACCACTTTTGGCCAGAGGAAAATTACATACGATTGGTGCCACCACTCTCAAAGAATATCAAAAATATATTGAAAAAGATACTGCTCTAGAAAGAAGATTTCAACCTGTCTATGTTAAAGAACCAAGCATTGAGGATACTATTTCCATCTTGAGAGGTATTAAGGAAAAATATGAAGTTCATCACGGGGTGCGAATTAAGGATTCTGCACTTGTCAGTGCCGCCAACCTCTCATCAAAATATGTTTCTGATCGCTTTTTACCAGACAAGGCTGTTGATTTAATCGATGAAGCAGCCTCCTCTTTGCGAATGGAAATTGACAGTATGCCCGCAGAGCTCGACAAAATGAAAAGAGAAACCCGCCGATTTGAAATTGAAACGAAAGCACTAAAAAAAGAAAAGGATAGGGATGCAAAAGAAAGATTAAAAGAACTTGAAAAAACAATCGCCGACCTCAAAGAAAAAAGCAAAGATATCGAAATCCAATGGAAAAACGAAAAGGAGATAATTTCAAACATCAGAACTTCAACGAAAGAAATAGACAAACTGAAACAAGAAGCAGAGATTGCTGACCGAAATGCAGAATTACAAAAGGTGGCTGAAATTAGATATGGGAAAATTCCAAATCTAGAAAAAAGTATCAAAAAAGAAAAGACCAGACTTCAAAAAATTCAAGGGGCCAGACCAATCTTGAAAGAAGAGGTTGACGAAGAAGATATCGCACAAGTGGTTTCTCGCTGGACTGGAATACCGGCGAATAAAATGATGCAAGAAGAATCTCAAAAACTTTCACAGATGGAAGAATATTTGTCCAAAAGAGTTATTGGACAAAAAGAAGCTATCAAGGTTGTCTCAAATGCCGTCCGCAGAAATCGAGCTGGAATCTCGGAAGAAAATAAACCCATTGGTTCATTTATTTTTATGGGACCAACTGGCGTTGGCAAAACTGAACTGGGAAAAGCACTGGCAGAATTTATGTTCGAAAGTGAAGATGCCATTATCAGAGTTGATATGAGCGAATATATGGAGCGTCATGCAGTCGCAAAAATGATTGGCTCCCCTCCTGGATATGTCGGCTTTGAGGAAGGAGGACAACTCACGGAACAAATTAGAAGAAAACCTTATAGCGTAATTCTTTTTGATGAAATTGAAAAAGCTCATCCAGAAGTATTTAATATATTTTTACAAATTCTCGATAACGGCAGGCTCACCGACGCTAAAGGAAGAGTTGTGAATTTCAAAAACTCCATTATTATCATGACCTCCAATATTGGCAATGATGTCATTGAAGAGTATTCCGCGCTTGGGTTTGTAAACCGAGATAACAAAAAAACTAACCGTGAAAAAGAGTTTGAAAATAAAATTAAAGCCGAGCTTAAAAATCATTTCAAACCAGAATTTCTCAATCGCATCGATGAAACAATAATATTTCACTCCTTATCTGAAAAAGAAATTGAACAAATTGTCGATTTACAGCTTGCCATTGTTTCGCGCCGACTTGCTAAACAAAATATCAAAATTGAATTCACCAAACAGGCGAGAAAATTAATTGCCACTCATGGTTACCATGTAAGTTATGGAGCACGACCCCTAAAACGAGTCATTCAAAATGAGATTCTTGATGAACTAGCGCTACAAATAATTGAAGGTAAATTTAAAGAGGATGACAAAGTAAAAATTGATACCATAAAAAATAAAATCACTTTCACGCATAAAGCTAATGAAAAAAAGTAAACTCGTCATCATAAAAATTGGAGGATCGGTGATTACTGATAAAAAAAATAATCGGAAAGTAATCAAAAAGGATGTTCTCCAAAGAATTATGAAAGAAATTTCAGATGCAAAAAAAATGGATAATTTTTCATTGATTATTGTTCATGGAGTTGGACCTTTTGGGCATAAGATTGCGAAAAAATTTGACCTCAAAAATGGCTATCAAGATGAATCTCAAATAAAAGCTGTAGTTGATTTATATTTAAATTTAAAAAAATTAAATCTGGCTATTATTCGTCAGCTAAAAAAAGTACAAATCAAAGCACTGACCTTCGATCAAGGCTCAGCATGGCAAATGGCAAATGGAAGAATTGTGGATTGTAACCTATCAATAATAAAAAAATATCTTCAACTCGGCCTGACTCCAGTTCTTCATGGAGACCTGCTTGTTGATAACGGGCAGCAATTTGGCATTCTTTCTGGCGATCAAATTGTGTACTTTCTTGCCCAAAAACTTGGTGCAGAATTGGTAATTATCGGAACTGATGTTGACGGTATTTTCTCCTGCAACCCCAAAGTGCAAAAAGATGCAAAATTACTATCCCACATCAACCGCAATAATTTAAACACAATTTCCCTCACTGGTTCAATTGCCACTGATGTAACAGACGGCATGAGAGGAAAAGTTAATGAACTTATCCTCTTGTCAGATTTCAAAATCAAATCAAAAATAATAAATCTGACCAAAAATAATGTTTTAAAAAAAACATTATTAGGTCATAATAATTTTGGAACAACAATCAAATAACAACCAAATGAAATTATCAAAATACGCAAAGTTTATTTTTCCTTCACTAATTTTTTATCTAATGATGGAATTTTTCTTTAGAAGTTTTGCACTATCATGGTCATCATTATTCGCATTATTTTTAGTTTCAATTTCCAGTGCCTTTTGGATTACGCGATATAGATTTCTACCAATTATTTTAATTTTACTCTTTACAACAGGCAGTGTACTAACTCTGGTTACAATTGGAAGAAGTGGCTTTCAACAACTTTATACTGAACTAGTTTCAATCACATTTTTCTTTGCCTTAATTGGTTTGTATAGATTTTTTATACAAGAAGAAAGCTGGATGAGAAAAGAAAGTATGAAACCAAAAATTCTAGACTCTGGTTTCAACCTCAATCAAACTATTATCATGATTTCTGTCTTCTTAATTTCCAGTGGAATGTACGGACTTTATATTGACTTCGATTTACCACTTTGGTCTTTTAGCATTACAATCTTCACCACAACACTTTTTTCAACAATTTACCTAACACGAATTAATTTTCTGAAAAGCAAGGCAGAAGAACTTCATCTAGATACAATGAAAAATAAGACATTTAATTTCTATTCTTTCCTTTTCGGTCTTATTATAGTAGAATTAACTTGGGCAGTAAGTTTTTGGCCTGCAAATCATCTTACGATTGGAGCAATAATCCTCGCCATATATTATCCCTACTGGAATATTTTGAAAAATTATCTGAGAAATAGTCTTACCAGAACAATTGTGAGTAATAATATTTTATTTTTCTTCATTTTCTTGAGCATAACAATTATCTTTAGTCAGTGGACAATTTCCTAATCTCATAAAATCAAGAAGATAATTTCAACTTTCTTAATCTCAACTAAACTTAATTATAAAACAGTAAATAATACTTCTTTTAATAATTAAAACAATTTAATATATGAAAAATATTACCATCAAATCACTGCGTGATAAACAAAATGAAACTACCGAGGAAAAGGCAGACTTCTTCAATAAGCCCCCAAAAAAAGACAGTGAGCTGGAAGATCTTCCATATAAACCACGAAAAACAAAATTTCTTTTCAAAACCGTGTGTCTGTCTCTTTTTATCTTTATCGTGGGTGGAATTGGTGGCATAACGATAGATCGAGTGGCACTTCCTTACTTATTATTTAAATACCCAGATTTAACTCGTTATCATTTTTTCCAAAGAGTGTATGAAGGCACAACTACTATCAGAGAAACCATAGAAATTAACATATCAGAAGATGAGGCCGTGATTGAAGCAATCGAGAAAGTCTCTCCCTCTGTAGTTGAAATTTTTGAATTCTCAAACGAGGGCACTAAGTTATTTTACAAGGGAGCCGGAATAATTTTGACAAATGACGGTTATATAATTACCTCAATTGCCAACATCACTCCGAAAGAGACAGAATCTGATAATGAAAAAACTAACATCATAAAAATCAAATTGAAAGACGGTAATATTTTTGAAGCAGAATTAATAAAGATTGACCTCTCTCTGGGACTAGCAATTATCAAAATCCCCAAAAAAGATCTTTCCGTAATTGCTTTTAGTAATTCTGATAATTTGAGGCTTGGAGAAAAAGTAATTATTATTGACAGTGCGATAGTAACAGATATTGTTTCAAAACTTGTAGATGATTTTATTGTGGAAACAACAGCAGAAAAATCCTACATACAAAAAAGAGTAAAGATTGTCGACTCCCTAAAGAGCTCCTTTAATGGTGCCCCCGTAGTTAATACCAAAGGAGAAATCATCGGCATCAGTCAAGGTGGAAATATCTTTATTCCAACAAACGAAGTAATGAATTTTACAAACAACATGACTGAAAAAAACAAATAGAGATGTTTCCCAAAAAAGAATTTCTCTCCTTCTCATTTTGCGAAAATCTAGGATTTAATTTTAGATAATAAATTCAAAAAATGTAATTTCATAAGTTTAGTAGAGTTTCCTAGAAATGTAATATATTTTACACAAAAAATGCTTTTAAAAAAAGCATTTTTTATTTCTATTCCCAAATCAGACAAGCAGTTTGGTAAGAGATTTGCCGAAATTCTTAATTTTCTTTGAATTACGAAATGCAAATTTTTGTTTCATTTTGAGCCTTAAGCGAGAAATCCCTTCAATATTATTATTGCTATTTACACTGTTGAAGGGATTTCTCAATCGCTATCGCTCATTTCGAAATGACAGAAAAGCCACTTCGTAATTTAAGTTATTTTGATTACTTTTCTTCATTTTAACCATTATTTATAAAAAATAAAAGCTTTGTGATATATCAGATATTAGCATCAGACTCTTCATGTCATCCAAAATTATTTTTTGTTTGTATAAACCTATATAACATTATATAATATAGCAAATGTATAAAATTACCATAAATGAAAAATTTTAACAAAACCATTATACTCGCACTTGGGTCTGAATCTTGCGGAAGATTTGCGGTCTTTTTTGGTGGCGAGATTTATATGTCAGATAATTTTGGAGATTTATTAGATAAAGCTAACTTTAAAAAATTTAAAAAGGCAATTTTAAACCAAACAAAAGCAAAAAGCCCAGATGTAATCCTAACCGATCTGCATCCGCTCTATGTTTCAACAGTTTTAGGAGAGGAATTATCAAAAAAACTTGCAATTCCGCATTTCAAAGTTCAGCATCATCTAGCTCACATATTTTCAGCAATCGGTGATAAGCTTAGTCATCCTAAGCCTGCCTATCCGACAGGAAGACTCGTCGAAAGATTCATATCAGTTGAAATAGCAAGAGATTCTTTGACTTCGCTCCGCTTCGCCCAGAATGACAAAAAAAAATTAAAAATGAACATAAAAGACAACTTAGCAAAAACTTTTTACGGCATTGCTTCTGACGGCACGGGCCTTGGCCTTGACGGAAATATTTGGGGAGGAGAGGTTTTTAAACTCACACAAAATGTTGTCCCTGACAAAAAAGTTAAGAAGGCAAAAAATGACTTTGCGACAAAAAATCTTCGACAAACTCAGAGTGACAATCTTTTTGCAAATTTTAATATCAACCGCATCGGCTCACTTGAAGAACAAACAATGATTGGCGGAGATTTAGCGGTTAAGGAGCCGGCACGGATGCTGATTAGTATTCTCAGTAAATTTTTATCAAAAGAAAAAGTCTACGCGAATGTGAAGAAATTTTATACAAAAAACGAATTCGAACTTCTTTATAATCAACTTCAGCAGAATTTCAATTGTCAACAAACCAGTAGCACAGGCAGAATTTTAGATGCGGTTTCGGTTTTACTTGATTTTGCAAAAAACGAGAGGAATTCAAAACACGAGGCCACCAAACTACTAGAAAAAAATTCAACAATTCCGTATAAGTTAGCTCCAAAAATTTCATTTGATAAAAATGACAATCGCTTTATTCTCCAAACCACACCACTTTTTGAGTTTTTAGTCATAAATTGCGATAAGGACAGAAAAAGATTGGCAACCACAGCACAAAAATATATTGCCGAAGGATTTCGGAAAATCGTATCAAAAAATTCAAACAAAAAAAAAGTACTCACATTTTTTGCTGGAGGTATGGCAAGCAACAAGATTATGTCATCATATTTAGAAAATGAAGGAATATATATATCAAAAAAAATTCCTCGCGGTGACGAAGGGATTGCCTTTGGGCAAATTGTTTTTTATTTATTTGCAAACCATAATTGAATTTCTGCAAAACACAATTTATATGACACTCTCAAGAGTGAACTCCAGACTAAATAATCCAAAAACATATTCTAATAGTATAGTTTTTTGAGTTTACCAGAGATTCCTTGTTATTAAGTAACCACTTCCACCCCTCCTTGAAAAGGAGGGGATTTTGAAGTCTTGCGTTAACGAAGGCAATTGATATTGATTTCAATTAATCCGAGCCTAAAATAAAGATCACAAGTTAGTATCAGATCCAATTAATCCCCTCCTCAGATAAAGGCGACAAAAATGATACTGGATTTAATTAATCCCCGCCTCAGATGAGGAGGGGCTGGGGTGGTTGAATAAAAAAAATTAAATATCATTTAATCCCTTTTCTATCTCTAACAAATCCGCGGTATCAACTTGCCTTGTGGCATTTCAATCGGTCTTTGTCCACCAATTACAGTTTTCAAAAATACTCCTTTCCCTTTTTCAACTTCACCAATAATTCTGGCTTCCGAATTAAATTTCTGAAGCTTTTTTACAACTTTATCAGCATCTTTAGATGGAACACTGGCAATAAATCTTCCTTCCGACGGAAAAGCAAAAAGATTTACTCCTAATAATTCACTGATGGCTACCACATCTTTTTTGAAAGGCAGGTTTTTCTCGTCTAAAACGATTTTCACTTTTGATTTTTCAGCAATTTCATTCAAATTCTCCCCTAAACCTCCCCGCGTTGGGTCCTTACAAACATGCAAAAAGCCAGCCACACTTTGCACTTCTTTGACAAGTGGCTGACAATCGCTTTGCAACTTTGTTTTATAATTGAAACGATGACTCAAAATCACCGCCCCATGCTCACCTAAATTTCCCGAGGTGATGATTTTGTCCCCTGGTTTGGCCCCACTATTGGAGATGATATTATTTGCCAAGCCAACTCCCGAGGTAGTAATCTCAATTTTATCGATTTTCCCCTTTTCGGTAACTTTTGTATCTCCCGTCACCACGGGCACTTTTGCTTCACGCGATACTTGGTCAATTGATTTGATAATTCTTTCTAAATCTTTCGTCAAAAAACCCTCTTCAATCACAAAACTAAGTGAAATTCCAATTGGCACCGCTCCCATCACCGAAACATCATTAATTGTGCCACACATGGCAATTTTTCCAATATCTCCTCCCTTAAAAAAAAGCGGATCAATTATGAAGGCATCAGTCGTGAAGGCTAATTTCTGATTTCCCAAATCAAAAATAGCCGCATCATCTCCCGTATTAGTCCACTCCCCTTTATATCCCATTATCTTTCGCAAATACTTGAAAAAATCCCAAGAAGCTTTCCCCCCTGAGCCGAGCTCAAGAGAGATTGACGAGTTTTTGTTGTGCGTTAACATTTTTTTGGTTTGTGTAAACTGATTAATCATATTAAATATAAAAGTGCATCATGCCAAAAAAAGAAAAGACAAAATAAGATATTATTAAACAAATAACAGGCAATACAGCATTAAGAATACGCAAATTCTGATTCGGAATACTTTTTACAATTTTTGCTTCGGCGATTTTTATAACAAGTGAATTCAAACCTAGGGAATTATTTGTAATACTTTTATTTGCGATGCTTTCAATGTTTTTTTTGTTTTTGCAGGAAAGAGTCTATCAAAAGCATTCCAAATATATTTGCTAAGGTTTATTCACAAAATATTTAAATCATGGACAAGCTGGGAATCGCAACTTAAAACAAGTTCTTTCGCCTTCTTTTTTTATCCAGAATACTCCGCTTCAAATATTTTCTTGTAAGACCGTTTTACAGCTCAGTGTTTTTGTTTAAAATTTCAATGAGTTGGGATAGTCCTCCACGAGTTCACTAGATTGAAATCAACAATTAAGTCTAACATTTTTAAAAATATGACCTCAAAAGACTTCCTTTTTATTTTAGCAAAAATTTGATATGTATCAAAACACAATTACCAAATTGTCATTAATATGTTATCTTGAAATGAGGTACGATTGAAAAATCTGAGAATATACTGATTAGACTTAATCTTTTATCTAGATTTCTCGTCGCTACCACTCCTACGAAATGACAATTTCTATACGGTTGAACCAGGGCAGTACTACATACTTACTTCGACAAGACAGCAATTTAGCAATTTAACTATATTTCGCTTCAATTCCGCAGGCACCTTCAGAAGAGACCATACATGCACCTATTGGATTTTCCGCGGTGCATTTTTTATTAAACAGTTTGCAATCTCTTGGTTGCTTGAGGCCGCGTAAAATTGCTCCGCAAATACAACCCGTTCCCTTTAATGATTCTTCGACAATTTCAGAATGACCAGATATAATATCTTTATATTTCACCTTTGCATCAAACTTTGCATATTTTTTTCGAATTTCCAAACCAGAATTTCGAATATTTCCCAATCCTCGCCAAAAAGCATCACCCATTTCAAAAACATCTTCAACTAATTTTCTGGCAATCGGATTTCCCTCTGGACGGACACATCTGACATATTCATTTTCCACTTCAGCTCTGCTTTCTACAATTTGTTCAAGAAGCATATAAATTCCCAACAACACATCTTCACCCGTGAAACCTGTGACAACTTGTGCCAATTTAAACTTCCGATATGGCTCAGTACCGATTATGGCTGAAACATGACCGGGGTTCAAAAAACCGTCAATCTTCAGAGTTGGCGTATCAACCAATGCCTGCATCGCTGGCACAAAAAGTTTATGAGAAGAATAGACCGTCAAACCTTTTTTAATCGCATCTGCCGTCATCGGCGTCGTTGTTTCAAATCCCAATCCGAAAAAAACGAGGTTTGGTTTTTTTTGCAGCAATTTCACAGCATCTTCAGTTGAATAAACTTCATTAATATCCGCCCCCAGTTCGCGAGCCTTATTGAGTGATAAATTTTGTTTTCCTTTGTCTGATTTCAAAACCAAATTTCCTGGCACTCGCAGGACATCTCCATAACAAGCAAGCGGAATATTATTCAAAGCTAATTTAATAATCGCATCAACATCTTTTTGATCCGTCACACAAACAGGACAACCTGGCCCAGAAAGCAGTCTCACATTCTTCGGTAAAATTTTCTTAATTCCATTTCGAGCCACCGCTTCCGTGTGCGTTCCGCAAAGTTCCATAATCACAACTTCACGCTTAATTTCCTTGGCGAGATTATTTATTTTTTTTATAATATCTGAAGTCATGATCTTTAAACTTAAATTTCTCTCAATTATAAATTGAATTATCAATTGTCATTCTGAACTTGATTCAGAATCTTTAGAATATTACATCTCAACTTTTCTAGCTTGCAATATTTATACACCTACAATGTAAACAAAATATTTTTTGTCATCTTGAGCGACGATAGGAGCCGAAAGATCTCTCTTTCCCTCACAAAACTTTAATAAATAATTATATGAGACTCAGAGCGATTCCTCCATTCTGCTATTGCACCAGTCGGAATGACAAGTTAAATTGTCATCTCGAAATAAGGTACGATTGAGAGATCTAAAAACATGATAAATGCGACAAATAATATTTATAGATTTCTCACCTTCCAGGATTAGAAATAACAAGTATATACTTTACTTCCCTTCCAACAAATCTAAAATTTCTTTTGCATCCTGGCTCGTCAATTTCTGAATTGCAAAACCAGCATGCACAATCACAAAATCTCCCTTTTTCACCTCCACCAGAGAAACATTCACTATTCTTTCTATGCCATCAAAATCAACCAAGGCCACCTTGGTTTTTTTCTCTACCGCTTTTATTTTTCCTGGAATTGCAAGACACATGATTATAATTTAAATGTAAGTCTCCTTTTTTTTCGAATATTATTTTATGAAAATAAAACCTGTCTATCTTTTCTTCGAAATATTTAGTTGCTAATATTCCGATTAACAAAAATACTAGTTCAACAAATATTAACCAATTAATATTAATAAACCACTCCACTAATTTATTTAATACTTCAACATATACCATTGATAATTATTATTTTTACGCCATTACCTTCTCAAACCTCTCCTCCACTTTTTTCCAATTCACAATCTTCCAAAAAGCCTCAATATATTTTCCGCGATCGTTTTTATAATCGATATAATAGGCATGTTCCCAAACATCTAGCACTAACAAAATTTTGAAATTCGGATAGATGTTTATATTATGCTTTTCAATTTGCATTAAAAGGGGTCGCTTGGTGCATTTGCAATATACTAAAGCTGCCCAACCAGAACCTTCCGTACTCAAGGCCGTCTGAGTAAATTCTTTTTGAAATCTTTCAAAACTACCAAATTCATTATTAATTGCAATTAATATTTCTCCCGCTGGTACTCCTCCGCCGTCATTTAATGGGGCAAGATTATTCCAAAATAATTTATGTAACAAATAACCACCGATATGGAATGCCTGATTTTTTAGCGTAGCTTTCATATCCAAATCAACATTCCCAATTCGCGCCTGTTCTAATTTCTCAAAGGAGGCATTTACTCCTGCCACATAACCAGCATGATGTTTCTGGTGATGAATTCGAATTTGCTCGTTGGATAAAAAAGGCACCAAAGCGTCGTACTCATAAGGAAGTTCTGGCAATAAATAAATTTTTTCGCCGTTAATTTTTTTCATATTCATATTCCCCTTTCTATAATTTAAATTAATTAAACCTTTAACTACATCTTACACTATATAATCCTATCTGAAAAGATATATAACATTGTCCAGCGTTGTTTATAGTTCGTCTGGATAAAAGTAATTGATTAGTTTCTCCATAGGGGTTTGATTATCGATTCCCTTGTGAGTTTTACCGTATTGTAAAAGTTAATAAATCTGATTAATTCTGTTCTCCGGTGCTGTCTGCTTTTGAATTCTGTCTTGTCGTGCCACATATCCATAATAGTTCTAATAACTCTTTCTGCTTTGCCATTAGTATAAGGATGTTTCACTTTTG
>JAHYJV010000020.1 GCA_019428855.1 Patescibacteria group bacterium
AAGAGAGATTGAATTTTTTTCAAGATTTGAAATTTGGTTTTGATTATTTTCGATTTCAGTTTTCAAATTTTGATTTACTTTTGGACAATCAGAAAATGGTCTGCCGAAAATTTGAACGCCAATCCACATTTGATGATTTTCGTAAGAACCTTTTTTTACAGCAATCCCGATTTCAGTATAACTTGTGTTGAGTATATTCGCTCTATGTCCTGGGCTATCCATCCATGCCTGAACAAGAGTTTGATCGTCTTTGAAGTTTCCCAAGGCAATATTTTCACCTATAGAAATATACTCGTAATTTACATCCTTTGCAATATCCGACGCTCCAAAACCTTCGGGGGAAATATGTTCAAAATATTGCTTGGCAAACATATCTTCAAGTCGTGCCATTGCAATTTCATCAAGAATATTGCTTTTCAAAAGTGCCGAGAAAGATTCTGTTTCGTCTCTTTGAATGTTCGTCCAGTTTAAGACCCCCGCTTTTGTTAAATATGAATTTTCAGAATTTTCCCTGCTGACAAGTGGTGATGGAGTGTTTATATTTCTATCAATTTCTTTTAATAAATTTTCACTAAATTTTTTTTCAAGTTGTGGAATTTGCTCAAAATCAAAATTTGGAAAACTTTTTTCTATAAAAGAAAATGCAAACCAGATTAATATAAAAAGAATTAATGAAAATGTAAGAAATTTTTTAATCATATTTTTTAAAATTGTTAAAAAAATATTTATCGTTTAGTCTTGTTTATAATATTACCTCTATTTGACAAATAAATATATTCTTCGAGTAAGCAAAGTGAGTTGAGAAGTTTTTGTGTTTAGTTTCTAATTACATAGGTAGGTAATTTGTCATCCAGCTTATCTCTGTCATTGCGAGGAGGTACGACGCGACAATCCCGCAAATTTGTCTTCCAGTCTGGAGGATATATTATTCAAGCGGTTGAAGTTATTTAAAATAAATTTAGGATAACTACACCTCTATCCCCATCTAAGAATGGGAAATTAACTTTTATGCTGTTTTCATTATAAATCATTTTACAAATATTATCCATAAAAAAATTATTTATCTTGATCAATATATTTTCACTTTGAATAACTAAATGCAATGAAATTAAAATTGACAGACCTGTGTATAAACTAACTTTATAAAAATGATACAAATTTCAAAAAATAAATAATCCTTATTTTAAAAGATAAAAGTTGCGGATAACTAAATGTGTATTAGCTTTACATATTTTAACCTCTGTGCGAAAGCTAAATTATAAATAATTATTTTTTTATGAAAAAGAAAACGAACTTATCACCGTTTTCTTTTTTCAAATTTAAAGATAAGACCATTAACAAAGTTCTCTTTTTAATGTAGAATTAAGATATAATTAAATTTTGATATTGACAATCATGAAACATAAAATTTCTGAAAATCAAACTCGCTTAATATATCATAATCCAGTTTCACTTATTACTTCAAATTATCATGATAAGAAAAATGTTTTTACCGTGTCTTGGCTGTGTGCCGTTTCAAAAAATCCACAGCTGGCTATGATTAGCGTTGACAAACGCAGAGCTTCTTTCCCACTCATCAAGGAAAGTGGTAAATATGTCATAAATATTCCAAATCTAAAAATGCTCAAAGATGTCATCTATTGCGGGAGTGTGTCGGCAAAAGACAAGGACAAGTTTCAGGAAAGAAATTTCAAGTTTTCTGTTTCAGAAAATAGCGGTATAATTTTAGACGATGCCATAGCTTTTGTGGAATGCGAGGTTGTCAATGAATTTGATGTTGGCGACCATGTTCTTTTTGTTGGAAAAATAATTAATGCTGGTGCCGAAGAAGATGTTTTTACGAACGGAAAGTGGAATATGGACAACAAAGACGCCCAGACCTTGTCATTTTTAGGGGAAGGAAATTATATTATAACTAGTAAAATTGATCATAAGAAAAAAATTAAGTTCTGAAAATCATAATAAATAATTAAGTTTATGTCCGCCAGTTTTAAGACCCTTTTTAATATCCCAAAGGAGAAAAAATTAAGAAAGCCAGCAGGTCCCATAATTATAAGAGTTTATCAGAGCTTCTAATGCTCTAAAGTATTAATAACTAACTAACCAAATATGAATTGCAGTAGATCTTTAAAATTACACAAAAAATTTAGGGGAAAATTAGAAATTAAGAGCAAATTCGAAATCAAAACCAGAGAAGATTTGAGTATGGCCTATACACCCTGTGTTGCTGAGGTTTCTTCGGCAATTGCAAAGGATAAAAGCTTAGTCAAAGAATATACAATCAAAAAAAATACAGTAGCGGTTGTATCAGATGGAAGTGCCGTTTTGGGTTTGGGAAATATTGGAGCAGAGGCGGCAATTCCTGTGATGGAGGGAAAAGCAATTTTATTCAAAGAGCTTGCTAATGTTGATGCATTTCCCATATGTCTTGCGACTCAAGATTCAGAAGAAATTATTTCGATTGTCAAAAATATTGCCCCAGTTTTTGGTGGAATAAACCTGGAAGATATTTCCGCACCGAACTGTTTTTATATCGAGGAAAAACTACAAGACATTGGCATTCCTGTGATGCATGATGACCAACATGGCACAGCAATTGTGGTTGTTGCTGCGCTGTTAAACGCTTTGAAAGTTTTAAAAAGGAATGTCCAAAAAATCAAAGTTGTAGTTGTTGGTGCTGGTGCTGCTGGAATTGCAATAACAAAAATGATTTCGAGAGAATTGCAAATTGATGATATCATTGTCTGCGATAGCAAAGGTATTATTAGCAAGAATCGTAGGGACTTGAATCCGATTAAAGAAAATCTTTTATCATTTACAAACAAAAATAATCGAAACGGAACGATGGAAAAAGCTCTCGTCGGCTCTGATGTTTTTATCGGAGTTTCAACGGGTGGAATTCTGAATACTGAAATGGTGAAAACAATGAATAAAGATTCAATCGTTTTTGCGATGGCAAATCCAATTCCAGAAATTATGCCTGATGATGCAAAAAAAGGGGGAGCTGCAATTGTCGGATCTGGTCGCAGTGATTTTCCAAATCAAATCAATAATGTGTTAGCCTTTCCAGGAATTTTCAGAGGATTACTCGATGGAAATATTACAAAAGTCACCAGTGAAATCAAAATTAATGCCGCAAGAGCACTGGCAGATTATGTCAAAAAACCAACAGCAGAAAAAATTCTTCCCAATCCACTTGACCGAGGGGTTGCAAAAGTGATTGCCCAAAGTATTACGAGAATAAAGTAAGTTGAAAATTTATATTAGAACTAAGATACTTTATGAATTTAAACAGTAAAAAACATTTTGGAAATTTGATATATATTGTTACAATATTATTTTTTCTCTTTATAATTTTCTTTCCAGCAATTTATGTTCTGACTTATGCAGTCGGCGGAAAGATTAAAATTTCAGGTGAATTAATCAATGCACTTTCAGTTTCTTTTTCTGTCGCATTTATCGTCACGATTGTCAATTTGATTTTTGGCGTTGCCCTGGCCTGGGTTTTTGTAAAGTCAAAGAGTAAATATAAAATTTGGCTGGACAATCTGATTGATTTACCCCTAATTGTGCCAACTGCGGCTTTGGGGCTTTCGGTCTATTTGTTTTGGGGAGAATTTTGGAATTTAGAAAAAGGATTTTTAATGATTATTCTGCTTCATGTAATTTTCACGCTACCTTACATGGTTCGCTCTGTAGCGGCTTCCATGGAACAAATCAACGATACCTACAATGAGGCCGCCACAACGCTCGGAGCAACTGCTTTTACCCTCTTTCGGACAATTGATTTTCCGCTTTTCAAAGATGGAGTTATCACTGGAGCAGTCTTAACTTTTACTCGAAGTCTATCTGAGACTGGAGCAACAATGATGGTTGCCTCTCTGGCAACGATAACCGCCCCAGTTCTTGTGGTGAATTTAAAAAATTCTGGTGATGTTCCTCAAGCGGCAATTGCCAGTATCATTCTTATTCTCTCGGCCTTGATTATTCTTTTTGCAGCCAAATTTCTAACCAGAAAAAAACATTTTAATTTTAATATAATTTACCCAAAATTTGAAAAATCAATCAGTAACTTAGCAAGTGCGAGAAATTTTGTTCTGACATTATTTTTTCTCTTTATTATCTTGATTCCAACTTTTTATATTATCTTTTATAACTTTGCGAATTTTTCACCAGTTTTCAATGCCCAAATTTTACAAAGTTTTGTGACATCTTTTGGCATTGCACTTTCTGTAACCATTGTCGGATTAATTTTTGCAATTCCAATGGCCTATTTCATAGCTCGCAGTAAAAATGAAAAACTAGCTTCTCTTTTTGAAAATATGCACGACGCCGTTCTTTTAGTTCCCACAAGTGCCCTGGGATTTTCCCTGGCTATGTTTTGGGGAAAACTAGAATTTAATGAACTATTGATTTTAGCCTTGAGTCATTTGAGTTTCACCTTCCCATTACTCGTTAAACCAATTACCACTGCTATTAGAAATGTTGATTTTAGTTTTGAAGAATCTGCACTATGTCTTGGTGCTAGCAAACAAAAAGTTTTAACTTCTATTCTTTTCCCTCTGATTTTACCAGCAATTATTGCCGGAAGTATTATGGCTTTTATGAGAAGCCTTTCTGAAACTGGGGCAACTCTGGCAGTTAGCCATGATATCAAAACAGTATCAGTTTTAATTGTTGATTTGGTTAAAAATGAGCAACGAGCAGAGGCGGGTTTCTTATGCTTTGTGCTATTTCTGATTGCCTTTATATTTCTAATTGCCTTAAAGAAAACGAAAAAGAAGATGTAGGGTTGTCATGACAAATTTATATTAAGTATAACATAAATAACTTTTTTACATTAAATTATGCCAAATATCGAACTAAAAAATATCACCAAAACTTTTACTTCAATCAATGAAGCCACAAAAGGGGAGATCATTACGGCCGTTGATAAGGTGAGTTTAAAAATCAAAAAACATAGCTATAACACGCTTTTGGGTCCATCTGGTTGTGGAAAGACGACACTACTGCGATTAATTTCTGGACTTGAGAATCCCACCGAGGGTCAAGTTTTTTTCGACAGAAAGGATGTCACAAATATGACAACACAAGAGCGCGATATTGGATTTGTTTTTCAAAATTATTCTCTTTTCCCCCATATGGATATTTGGCATAATGTCACCTACGGACCAGTCGTTAGAAATAGATTTAACGATGAAACTGAAAAATATATTCACAGTATCCTGAAAATGGTCAAACTTGATGAAAGGGCAAGAGCCTATCCGAGCGAGCTTTCTGGTGGAATGAAGCAAAGAGTGGCTGTGGCGCGTGCCATTGCCACAAAATCACCCCTCATGCTCCTTGATGAGCCATTGGGAGCGCTTGATGTCAGGATTGGAACAGCCTTGAGATATGATTTAATGACTTTGGTTAAAAAATATAAATTGACAGCAATTCATGTGACGCATAATCAAGAAGAAGCGATGACAATTTCTGACAATATCATTATGATGAAGCGTGGAAAAGTGATTCAATCAGGTTCGCCTAAAGAAATTTACGATAATCCTAATTCAATTTTTTCTGCTTATTTTCTGGGGAGATGCAATTTTTTTCGCTGCGAAATGATTGATAAAAATACAGCTAATTTTCAGGGTGCAATAATTACATTACCAAAAAACTTTCCAGAAAAAAAAGTCGTGCTTGGTGTTCGTGGAGAAAAAATTCACATCAATAGTAAACCTAAAAAAAATAATATTCAAGGAAAAATTGAATTTATCAACTTTTTGGGAGAAAAATGGCAATATATTATCCGTTTATCAGATGGAACGGAAATTAGTGCTTTAAAAAGAGTTCCGCATGAAGCCAAAATAGGTCAGAAAATTTCCATAAGCTTTTATCCGGACAATATTTTACTTTTCAATGAACCGAGAGATTTTGAAAAAGAAAAATCTGTTTAAATTTGATTAATCTAAAAAAAACAGCCTTCAAGGAAGGCTTTGTAATTATTTTTTTATTTTTCAAAAAACAACCCTAGTCTGGCAATAATATTTTTACATATAATTACGATACTTGTTGTAATAACTGTATAGACAACAATTATACAACTGGCTATAAACATTATTACTTTTTCGATTATTTTCATTTATCACTCCTCTATTAGTATTATATAATATTGATAAAAAAAGAAAAGGATTTTATAATTTAAAAATAGGAATCTTGATATTTCAGTTAAATGTTTAAATACAGATTTAATATTTTATAATAAACTTGCTTAATCCAACATGAAAGATAATTTATCTATAGAAAATAGAATTATCGTAAACCAAGCTCAAGATTTAATTGAAAAAGGTGAGCCTATTGACGAAATATATAAAAAATTTCCTGATAATATTAAGATTTTAAAGAAATTTTTGAATATTCCAAACACCATGCAATGCCATAATTCTCGCGTTACGAATTTACAAAATAAAAGAATTTTCTCTGATATCATCAGAAGAGATAAAAAAAATAATAGTAATAAAAAAATAGACAAAGAAGATTTTCTGTATAAAAATAATGACAATATCTATAGCTTCAACAGTAATAGACCTCAAGGAAGTCTTAATCAAAGTGTAGAAAATTTAGAATTTGAAAAAGGAAATAATTCGAATAAATTTTTATTTATCAGGCAATTGCATAAAATAAATTATAAATTATACATAGTACTCGTTTCATTTATTTTTATTTTTTATAGTATAAATATTTTTTACAATCAAAATTCAACTATTGAAATTGATGTTATTACGAGGGAGTTAAAGAATGAAAATGAGATATTTGCGGAGAAAATTAACAAACTTTATCAAGAACAAGATGACGCCTTAGAATTAACAAAAAAGTTTAACCAATTTTTTTCAGAATTCGCAGAACCAGAGTCTATCGATTCTGTTGATAAACTCAACATATTTGAAGAGTCAAGCGATATAAATGAAATACAGAAATAAGAAAATAAGAAAGTTTGCAGTACTATTATATATATCTAAAACAAACATTATTATATGAATTCCAGTTTATTAAGAAAATTGAGAGATTGGAGAAATGAAACAGCCAAAAAAGAAGGGGTTGAGCTTTTTCGTGTTTTATCAAATAAAACCTTAGCAGATATTGCCGCTCTTGAACCAAAATCAAAAGTAGAACTCACAAACATCAAAGGAATAAAGGATAAAAAATATTATAGTTACGGAAGAGAAATAATATCTATTGTTAAAAGTTGCGTAGCACAAACCAAAATTTCTTTCCCAGAAAAAAATAAATTATCAACCTTTGAAACCTTGGTTGCAGAAATAAAAAACAACGAACTTAATGAGAAGAATAAAAAAGCGGAAATAAATCAAGACGAAAAAATATATTCTGTGAGCGGATTTCTTGATTATCTGAATGAAAAATTATCATCAACAGTGGCAAAGGTGAAAGGGGAGGTAACAAGTCTTGACGAAAGAGAAAAGGTTATTTACTTTGGCCTCAAAGATAAAAATGATGAAAGTATTATTAATTGTCTTATCTTCCGCTATCAATATGAGGTCTCTGGTGTGAAACTGGAAATTGGCAACGAAATAATTGTTCACGGATATTCTGAGATTTATAAACCGTATGGTAGGCTCAGTTTGAAAACAAGCTTGATAGAGTTGGCAGGGGAAGGTGTTTTAAAAAAGGCGTATGATCAACTTAAAAATAAGCTAGAAGAAGAAGGACTATTTTCCGCTGAAAGAAAAAAATCATTACCACTCTTACCTCAAACAATCGGACTAATCACATCTTCGCAAGGAGCAGCAATCGGCGACTTCACAACTAATTTGGGTAATTACGGCTTTAAGATTAAATTTATTAATTCTTCCGTTGAAGGTAAACAGGCCGTTTTTGATTTAATTCGGGCAATCAAGCAATTTCAAAAAATGGAAAACATTGATGCACTAGCAATTGTTCGAGGTGGAGGATCTCTAGAAAGTTTGCAAGCATTTAATAATGAAACCTTGGTTCGAGAAGTGGCAAATCTAGAAATCCCAGTTGTTTGTGGAGTCGGACACGACAAAGATGTTTCACTGGTTTCACTGGTTTCAGATCTGGCGGTTTCCACGCCGACTGCAGCTGCCAGAATAATCAGCAAACCATGGGACGCTGCTGTTGAAAAAATAAATCGCGATGGTTCTTTCCTTATTAATGCATTTGAAAAGAAACTTTATGCATCTTCCCATAAAATCAACACACTCTCATTTAGTTTGAGTTATAATTTTGAAAATATCATCCAAAAATTTTCTGCGATAAAAATTGATTTTATGGGCAAACTGGAAAAAATAAAATATTCAACCGAAAATCTTACGAATCAAATAAATCATTTAGAAAGCTTAATTATTAATAAATATGGGCAACTAATTTTAAAGATAAAAGAACAAATATATTATTCAGAAAGTATCATTAACTTTAATAATCCAGAAAGACAATTAAAACTCGGCTATAGTATTATTTCGCTAAAAGGAATTATTGTAAAAAGTATAAGACAAATTAAAAAAGGTGATATAGTAGATGTAAATATCTCTGACGGAAAAATCAATTCTGAAGTGATAAATATTAAAAAATAATTAAAAACTATGGAAAAAACAAATCTTAGCGATTCCCTAAAAAAACTAGAAAAAATAGTGAACTGGTTCGAATCGCAAAAAGACATCGACATTGAAAAAGGCCTCGAAAAAGTAAAAGAAGGAGTAAAGCTTATCAAAAGTAGCAAAGAACGACTGAAAAAAGTTGAGAATGAGTTTGAAGAAATAAAAAAAGAAATTAATAACGAAGACTAGCGACTTGTAGCTAATTTAAGTTGGCAAATTGAACTTCATTCTATAAATTCCTTTAAATTACGAAATGCCTCCTTTTGTCATTTCGAAATGAGCGATAGCGATTGAGAAATCCCTTAAACAATGTTAATAGCGATAATAATATTGAAGGTATTCCTCGCTTAAGGCTCAAAATGAAACAAAAATTTGCATTTCGTAATTCAAAGAAATTGTGTTCTCTAACTTAAATATTTAAGTTAGAGAACAAGTTTTGATCTATGACTTTTTAAATTCTGGCAATCAACAGACACCCTAAAAAGTGAACTTCAAATTATAAATTGTAAAAATCAACGGGCTAAATACAAGTAAAGATGATTTTATCTTATGATTTAATCTGCAGTGGATATTTGCTAAAAAATAAGTTATAATACATTTAGGTAATCTCAGTAATATAATATTCTATGCCAGATAAAATTCTAAAATTTCCAAAAGATTTTCTTTGGGGTTCTTCTGTTTCTTCTTATCAAGTCGAGGGTGGTAATATTGCTTGCGACTGGTCTGAGAAATTTCCTGCAAAAAATGCCTGCAATTATTATCTGAATTATGAACATTTTTTTAACCTGGCACAAGAACTAAATCAGAATGTTCACAGATTTTCTTTGTCTTGGCCAAGAATTCAACCAAGTGAAGGAAAGTTTGAACGAAAACCCATCGAGCATTATCGAAAAATGTTACTTGCTTTAAAGGAAAGAAACATTAAAACCATGGTGACAATCTGGCACTGGACACTTCCTCTTTGGATGGCTGAAAAAGGGGGCTGGGCAAATTCAAAATTTTCAGATTATTTCGTGCAATATACTAAATTTGTAGTTGAAGAGCTTGATGATTTAGTCGATTTTTGGCTAACTACAAACGAACCGATGATATATACATCCCTTTCATACATTATGGGTAAATTTCCTCCTGAAAAAAATAATTCTCTTTTAACTCCGAAAGTGATTTATAATTTTGTTAAAACTCACAAAAAAGCCTATAACTGTATTCATGACATAAACAAGGATGCCAAAGTGGGTGTTGCTCAAAATTTGTCTTTTGTTGATTCTTTTAACGAAAAGTCTGTTATAAACAGGACCGTAACGAAAGCTTTTGATTTTTTCAGAAATTCACTATATCTTGAAATGACCAAAAATTATCAGGATTTTCTTGGTGTGAATTATTATTTTCATGATAGAGTAAAGTTTTCTCCTTTTTCTTTTCCACCAGTAAAAATTCAAAACGAAAACAAAGAGGTTTCTGATTTAAACTGGGAAATATATCCTGAGGGAATTTACCAGATATTGTCTAAATTAAAAAAATATAATTTACCAATATATATAACCGAGAATGGTTTGGCTGACGAAAAAGATTCCAGAAGGACAAAATTCATTAAACAACATTTACGCTATATTCATAAAGCAATCGAAAATGGTGTAGATGTTCAAGGTTATATGCATTGGTCTTTGATTGATAATTTTGAATGGCGTGAAGGATACGGACCACGATTTGGACTTGTGGAAATGGATTATAAAATCATGAAATCAAAAATTCGTCCAAGTGCTCGTGAGTATGCCAAAATATGCAGGAGCAATAAGTTATCACTGTAAATTAATTAAAAAGCTAATAATCGAATATGACATGGATTCTAATTACTATTGTTGCTCACTTTTTAAACGCTACGGTAAGCATACTTGATAAACACATTGTTTCGAACACTACCCTAAAACCTCTTGCTTACACTTTTTATTCAGGAGTTTTTCAAGTTTTATTTCTATTTTTAATACCTTTTATTGGTTTTACTTTACCGCAGAACAATCTTTTACTTCTTGGAATCGCCACTGGGGCTTTGTTTATCTTAACATTATTGATTTTTTATAGAGCTCTAAAAATCAGCGAGGCCTCCAGAGTTGTTCCAATTATCGGAGCAACGATTCCAATTTTTACAATTTTTCTTTCATATCTAATCTTAGGTGAATTACTCACATATTTACAAGTGTTGGCTTTTGTTTTTTTTGTCAGTGGCGGTTTTTTACTATCCCTCCGACACGACCACGGAGTATTTTCTTTCTTCCCTGGCTTTAAATTAGCAGTTTTAGCTGGTTTTTTATTTGCACTATATTACACTCTGATAAAATATTTATATTTAGATTTAAGTTTTTTTGATGGTTTTATTCTTTTACAAGTCGGTGGATTTATCGGATCTCTTTTTTTATTGATTTCAAAAAATAATCGAAAAAAAATATTTTCTACTCCTGAAAAAATTAGAAAAGGTACAGCCTTTCTTTTTATTCCAAATAAAATCCTGGCGGCTGTGGCGGCAATTATGATTTTTTATGCAATTTCATTGGAAGGAAGTAAAGTTTCGATCATCAACTCTTTACAAGCATTTCAATATGTTTTCGTCCTTTTTTTTGCAATTATTCTCTCCAAAAAAATACCTAGTCTTTTTCATGAACAACTTAATAAAAAACTAATCAGAAGAAAGATTATCTCAATTTTTATTATCGGCATTGGATTATTTTTACTGACGATTTAATTATCAAAGAAGTTTTTTTGTCATTCCCGTATTTCATAAATTCAGCATGACATTTATAAAATCATAAACTTAAAAAAAATCAAATTATGAAATCTAATTTATTTAAAAAACGAAAAAAAACGAAAAAATATATATTCTCAAAAAAAAATATTATACTATTTCTTATATTTTCATCTATGTCAGTCACAATTGTTGCCCTGGCAATGCCAAGACAAAACATGAAAGTAGTTTATGGCGTGACTTTTAGCAAAGCCTTTGCTCAACATCTAGGACTTAATTGGCAAGAGACATATCTAGCACTTTTAGATGATGCGGGTGTAAAAAAGATGAGATTACCTTCTTATTGGAACGAGATTGAAAATGAACAAGAAAAATTTTTCTTTGAGGATTTAGATTGGCAAATCTATGAAGCAGAAAAAAGGGGAGTGGATATTGTCTTGTCTTTGGGACAGAAACAACCAAGATGGCCGGAATGTCATATACCAGGATGGGCCAAGGAAATAGAGGAAACAGAAAGACAAAACAGGTTGATTAAATATATTACAACAACTGTAAATCGATATAAAGACAAAGAAAACATTACAGCTTGGCAGGTTGAAAATGAACCCTTCCTACCATATGGAGAATGCCCAAAACTAGACAAAAAATTTCTTGATAGGGAGATTTCTAAAGTGAAAGAGTTGGATTCTCGTCCGATTATAATTTCCGATAGTGGTGAATTGGGAACCTGGTATAGTGCTGCTAAGAGGGCGGATATTCTCGGCACAACTCTTTACCGCATTGTTTGGGATGACCGTTTCGGCTATATTCACTATCCGACTCCGTCTGTGACATATCGGCTGAAAGCGGCAATTATTATGTTTATTACGGGAGTTGATAGAATAATTATCGTGGAACTACAAGGAGAACCATGGGGTCCAAAAATGATTTCCGAAACTCCTTTAGACGAACAGTATAAATCTATGGGTCCAGAACAATTTCAAGAAAACATCGCATATGTCAGGAAAATTGAGTTTTCTGAGGCATATTTATGGGGAGGAGAATGGTGGTATTGGCTAAAAACTGTGCAAGGAGATGATCGAATTTGGAATCTTGCCAAAGATGCTTTTAAAAATTAATTTCTAATAACTCAAGTTTATATGATTAATATATACAAAAAATCCTTTAAAGATATAAAAATTAAAAAAATCAAAAGTTTTGAAAAGGGAAGTTGGGTTTCCGTTACCAATCCTGATATTAACGAAATTGAACTGATTGCCAACAAACTCAATCTCAGCTTAACTATAGTTGAGGATGCCTTAGATGAAAACGAAATATATTTTAACGAAATAGAGCAATTCAATGAAAAAATGTTAGAATGGATTATATGGTATAATACCAAAAGATTCCATTGGAGTTTAAATCTTCAATCTCCTGTGGACTATTTAATCAAAAACAATATGATTTCCAATATGAGGTGGACTAATACAAGCTCTTGACTAATTTATCAATTGAATGTATGATGGCTATGTAATTTGATAATAGATAAATAGCCTTTAAGGGCTGTTTTAAAAACATTAAAAAAATTAAGTATTTATAAACCCAAAAAAAATGAACATATTTAAGAAAATAAAGAATTATCTTACTGATGTTAAAAACGAAGCAAAAAAAGTTACCTGGCCCAGTAAAAAAATTACTTTAAAAGATTCATTCATTGTAATTATAATTAGTCTAGCTACAGCAGTTTTTCTAGGTGGTGTTGATTATGTCCTAAGTAGGATAATTGAAAATATTTATGTTGTCTAAAAATAGCAATTAATATTCTATTTCGAATAATTTATAATAATTAATAATAAAAACTATGCCAAAACAGACTGCAGACTTCGGTCAAAGTTGGTATGTATTACATACTTATTCTGGATATGAAGATAATGTTTGTCGAAATCTCAAGCAAAGAATTGAATCTATGGGCATGGAAGATAAAATATTTGATGTTTTAGTCCCGAAAGAAAAGAAAATCAAGATAAAAAACGGTAAGAGAAAAGTTGTAGAGGAAAGAATATTTCCGGGTTATGTAATGGTGGAAATGATTGTCAATGATGACTCTTGGTATGTAGTTAGAAATACTCCAAATGTAACAGGATTTGTCGGCTCCGGCACCACACCTACGCCAATCTCTGAAGAAGAAATGACGGCCTTGAAAAGAAGAATGGGTGTCAAGGAACCAAAATATAAGATTGATGTCACGCAAGGAGATGTCATTAAGATTGTAGATGGTCCATTTAAGGATTTCGATGGAAAAGTTGAAGGAATTGATGAAGAGAAGGGGAAGATTAAAGTTCTGGTACAAATGTTCGGAAGAGAAACTCCCTTGGAATTAGATTTTTTACAAATTAAGAAAATATAAAATAATTTATAATAATTAAAATATCAGTATGGCAAAAAAGATTCAAAAAATAGTCAAACTTCAAATACCAGCAGGAAAGGCAAATCCAGCACCACCGATTGGACCTGCCCTAGGTCAAGCAGGTATTAATATTCAAGAGTTTTGCACAAGATTCAACAATGAATCAAAAGAAATGATGGGAGATATTATTCCAGTAGAGATTAGCGTTTATGAGGATAAATCATACACATTCATTATGAAGACTCCTCCAGCTGCAGAACTGTTGAAAAAAGCTGCTGGAGTAACAAAAGGTTCCAAAGAACCACAAAAAATTAAGGTTGGTAAAATTACAAGAAAACAACTAAAAGAAATTGCAGAATTAAAAATGGTAGACTTAAATGCCAATGATATTGAAGCGGGCATGAAAATTATCGCTGGCACAGCACAAAACATGGGTATCACAATTGAAAATTAAAAATAAATTTAGCAATTAAGGTTTATATATTTCTCTAACTATTATTTCCCTCAAAAAAAGGGGGAGATGACGGCTTCACTGTGCGACAGCCTCATGGGTGGAGCTCGAAAACAGGCTTAAATGAGTTGAATTATTTGCTTGGATTTTAATTCTATCACTTTCATAGTGAAAAAGTAAAAATCAACTGTTCTGAAATATTTTTCAGAACAGAAAAGATGATAGATAGTTACATTAATATCACAATCTATTTTATCTTGCACAAAACTTAATTAATTATTGTTTGTAAATAATGAGTGAAAAACTAATAAAGAAAAAAAGTAATTGGAAGTATAAATCTTTTTTAGTTGTTATTGTCTTATTGCTTCTCTCTTTCATCGCAATTTTTATGATTGGAGCGGAAATTGCTTCAAAAGACAAGCAAAATACGAATATAGCCGAAGATATCAAT
>JAHYJV010000021.1 GCA_019428855.1 Patescibacteria group bacterium
GGTTTGATGCGGTCTGCCGAAATTATACTCAATTAACCACTCAGTTAATTCCTAGTTAAATTCATCAGGATCAGAATTAAAGTTTCCTAAGTTGATAAATTCAGTTTGAAGAGTTTGGTTAAATCTTTCACAATCAGGATTGTCCTTTGGTGTTCTTATCCTTAAATAGTATTGCTCAATTCCCAGTTCCAGGCAAGCTTGTTTGAAATACTTTTCAAACTCAGTTCCATTGTCGTGTCCCACTCTGGGAACATTGCTATCTAGGAAGGGTCTGTTGCCAATTAAAATAAATTTACTAATTCAAAATTAACTTAAAATCTATTTTCAAAACACCATTTTTATGCTAAAAGCGGATTTGAACTTTTAGAACAAACTCCGATCATACATATTTTTGCAAATTACTTTGAATTACGAAATGAGCATTTCTTTTTTTGTCATCCCGAAAGAGCGATAGTGACGGAAGGGTCTAAAAGTAAAGCTAGTTTCATTTCCCGTATTTTAAGATCTCTCATATTGTTCGAGATGACAAGAAAACAGCATTTCGTAATTCAAAGGAATTAAGTATAATTACTTATGTATGCTATAATGATTTTATGATTAACATCTTAGAAAATTTAAATCCACAACAAAAAGATGCCGTCTTAACCACAGACGGTCCTGTTTTGGTTATTGCAGGTCCCGGCTCAGGTAAAACCAGGGTTTTAACACATCGAATAGTGCATATTATTGCAGAAAAAAAAGCTAATCCAGAAAACATTTTAGCAGTCACCTTTACCAACAAAGCCGCTAATGAAATGAAAAAAAGAGTAACAGATCTCATCGACAAAATGTCTGCAATAGATGAATCTCAGGGGAGTCAAAATCGAAATTATAATGCATATGAAACCTCTTTTCCAAAAAACTTTCCGACAATTTGTACATTTCATAGTTTATGTGTGAAAATCCTGAGAGAAGAATCCGAATTGATTGGCTATAAAAAGGATTTTGTTATTTTTGACACAGACGACCAAAAGTCGCTTAGCAAAAAGATAATGAAAAGACTTCAAATTAATGATGAACAATTTAATCCAAAAGCTGTTTTGGCGGAAATTTCAAAAGCTAAAAATGAACTAGTAACTCCACAGAAATACGAAGTTATAGCCGATGGTTTTTTTCAAGAAACAGTCAGCAAAATTTATCATGAATATCAAAAAGAGCTCAAACAAACGGTATCTTTTGATTTTGATGATTTGATAATGCAAACAATCGTACTTTTTCTCAATCATCCTAAGGTCCTAGAAAAATATCAGGAGATGTTCAGATATATTATGGTTGATGAATATCAAGACACAAATTATGCCCAGTATAAGATAGTTAATCTTTTGAGTAAAAAATATAATAATATTTTTGTTGTGGGCGATGATTGGCAAAGCATTTATAAATGGCGTGGTGCTGATCTTAGAAATATTTTGGAATTCGAGAAAAGTTATTCTGGAGCGAAGACAATTCTACTGGAACAAAATTATAGGTCAACTCAAGAAATTTTGGATGTTTCTTATGGGATAATCTCAAAAAATGTAAATCGCAAAGAAAAGAATCTTTTTTCAAGCAAGAAGTCTGGTCAACCAATCGTGGTTTATGAAGCAGCTGATGAAAAAGGAGAAGCGGAGTTTATCGTTTCTGAAATTGCCAAGCTCAATGCGAAGCAAGGCTTGCAGTTGAAAGAAATCGCAATTTTATATAGAACCAATGCTCAATCAAGGTCAATTGAAGAAACTTTTCTCAAATATGGAGTTCCTTATAAAATTGTTGGAGGAATAAAATTTTATATGAGAAAAGAAATCAAAGATTTAATTGCCTATTTTCGTTTGATTCAAAATAATAACGACACCATGAGTTTTGAAAGAATTGTCAATATTCCGAAAAGAGGGATTGGAAAAACAACTTATGAAAAAATTATTAGTGAAACTAAAAGGACAAAAAGAAGTGTCGTCGAGACAATATTAAATTACGAAAATAAAGATATTGCCAAAAAAAGAATGGAAAGTCTTTTTTCTTTCGCAGATATAATTTCGAAAAGCAAAGAGAAAAGTAAAAATATGAAACTTGGTGAGCTTTTAGACTATCTTATTAAAGCTATAGATTATAAAAATTATATTGTTGATGGTACTGAAGAAGGAAATTCAAGGTGGGAGAATGTGAAAGAACTTTTTACAGCCGTTTTAAAATATAATAAATTAAATGCGGAGGAAGCGCTAAAACTTTTTATTGAAGAAGTTGCCTTGGCGTCTGATTTGGATTCTGTTGATGAGAGCCAAGATTCTGTGACACTAATGACACTTCACTCTGCCAAAGGTTTGGAATATGATACGGTTTTTATCATTGGACTAGAAGAAGGAATACTCCCCCACTCAATGAGTATGGATAGCCCCGTTGAGATTGAAGAAGAAAGAAGATTATGCTATGTGGGAGTGACTAGGGCAAAAAATCGTGTTAATTTGATTTTTGCCAGAGTGCGCAGAATTTTCGGTTCCCCGCAAGCCAACTATCCTTCCCGGTTTCTCTCTGACATTCCCGCCCATCTTGTCGATATGAAAAATCAGGGGTATAGTTATCTAACCGATGATTATAAGAAAAAAGATGATATTTATTATGATTAAGTGTCAGATTTTAGAGTATTGAATATACTTTTTAGAGGTTATTAAACTTATTTACTTTGAATTACGAAATGCAAATTTTTGTGTCATTTTGAGCCTTAAGCGAGGAATTCCTTCAATATTATTATCGCTATTTACACTGTTGAAGGGATTTCTCAATCGCTATCGCTCATTTCGAAATGACAAAAGGAGATATTTCGTAATTCAAAGTATTTATATATTTTTTTCAAAAATATGCTAACTAAAGAAGAAATTCAACAAATATTCAAAAGTCCAGATTTAGCAATTCTCAAAAGCTTGGGGCAGAATTTTTTGATTGATGAAACAGTTTTGGAAAAAATCATTGCTTGTTCGGATTTGAACGACGAGGATGTCGTCGTGGAGATTGGTCCGGGGTTGGGAACTTTGACGGAGGAACTTGCAAAAAAATGCAAAAAAGTGGTGGCGATTGAAAAGGATAAGAAAATTTCTGAAATGCTGGTTGGTAAATTTAAAAATGTGGAGGTGATTAATGGTGACATCTTGCAAATGAATATTAGTGAGCTGGTGAAAAAATATGCCAAAAATGGAAAGTTTAAACTTGTTTCAAATATTCCCTATTACATCACTTCGCCAATAATTAAGCTTTTTTTGGAAAATGTGGTGCAGCCCAAGGCCATTGTTTTGTTGATGCAAAAAGAAGTGGCCCAAAGAATTTGTGCCCAGCCAGGAAAGTTAAGTATGATTGCTTTGGCAGTACAAGTTTATGGCAAGGCAGAGATTATTGATTTTGTGAAAAATACTTCGTTTTATCCAGCACCGAAAGTTGATTCGGCAATTTTGAAGATTAAGGATATTAAGCACGAATTCTCTGATGAATATTACCGCAGTCTATTTCGAATTATGAAAATGGGATTTGCTGCCAAGCGAAAAAAATTGGCGAATAATCTTTCTGCTGGTTTGCAAATTGAGAAAATGCAAAGTGAAGAATTTCTTCTGCAGGCTGGACTTGATTTGCAAGTTCGTGCACAGGAGCTGAACATTGAACAGTGGAGAAAATTGACAGAGAGTGTTTAGAAAGATGATGCTTTTGATTACAAATATTGCTTATTCTTCGAGCGGAGCGGGAGTGCAGTTGAGAAGTCCGTGCTATGTGAAACAGTTTTTTTGACAAGCTTGAAGAATATTATGCTTAAGTAAATTATAAAAATATGTGATTGGAAATTTCAAATATTGGTTTTTAAAGTACAAAAAAAACTGACAAGACTTGACAAATCTTGTTTTTTTGTGTACAATGCATAGTTCCGATGATGGAAGATTGTGCCCATAAAATCAATCATCATTATTGGAATTCATCTGTTCAATAAACACAAACAGATGAATTTTGTCATTAATCTGACAAGGATTGATCATTAATAAATATCCTCACACAATAAATTGGGGATTATATGAAACAAACAAAGAAGGAGTGTTAAGAAATGAGCGTAGTTGAAGGATTAGGAGAAACAATTAAAAATAAAAAAGTTGAGACGCAGGAAGATAAAATCATTAATCAAGTGGTTAATGAAATAAAATTAGAAAATAATATAATTCCACCTTTAATACATGACCCCATACTTTGGCAGAAGATATTAGGTTGGATAATTTTTATGGGATTTTTCTCCTTAGTAATTTATGCCATAAATAATAATATTTGGGAAGTAATAGCCTTCTGTGCTTTGGTCATTGTGTATAGTGCAGCATGTTTGAAAAATATTACTCCAGAAGAAAAAGGAATTGGGATTACTTTGTCAACGCCAGAGATGAGAAAGGACGATAAAGTTTATTCGGGCGGTGTATATTGGCGGTGGTTTCCATTGCAGTGGTTCTATTTGTTTCCGACCGAACAGACAATCATCAACATTCCCCGACAGAGTGTTGTGACTGCAGAAAAAATAATACCATCTACGAATGAGCATAATGTAGAAAGACCAGCTAAGGTTTATACTGAGGCTAATATAGATGTTGATGCTGTCATCTATTTCTTTTGGCCCAATACTGCAAGTGATCTTTGTGAGGCATATCGAAATGCGCCATCACCCTATAACTTGGCTAAATTATTTGAATTTTTCAAGCCCTATCTGTCTTCAAAAGTCAGAGAGACCATTGGGCAATGCTCCTGGCTAGAAGTCAGAATGAGCACGCCCAATTATCGAAAAATTATGTATGAAGCCATAGCAAGCGATAAAGAAGGTGCATTTAGTAAGTCAAGAATCACAAAATTTAATATTGAAAATGAACTTGTGGTTTTACCGAAAATATTGGAAGATGCTATCTCAAAAGAGCAAGTAGCAATGTTCAATAAAACAGCAGGTGTCATTGATGCCGAACTAAATAAAATTAAAATTAAGAAAGCGGGAGAAGGTACGGCAGATGCAGCACAAAAATTAGGAGTTGCTACAGCAGATGCCAGAGAAAAACTTCTCGCAGTGATGAAGAAATACCCAATCCAAGCCGTCAATATCATGTACGAAGAGATGGCAAAGGGTCAAGCAAGCACAATCTTCTTTGAACTTCCGAGTGGAATGAAGAGTATGCTTAACCAGGGAGGAGATATTCCGAGTGAGCTGAAGGAAATTTGGGATGTGACCCCAAAAGCACAACGAGCTCATCTTGTAGAAGAGATAATGCTGCCACTGTCGAATAAAAATAAGAAATAGGAGAAGTGATAGAATGAGCTTCTTGATAGCAATCTTTCTTTTTTTACTTTTTCTGATTATTATTGCGAAAGTAGGAGAATATCAGAAAGAAAGAAAAAGAATAGAATTCTGGGAAAACGAACAAGAAGAGTCATCTTCTGAGCTCGAAACCACAGGAAAAACAAAAATAAACTTCAATAAAACCATTGTAAGCCTATTATGTGTTACGATAATCATTTTTTTGTTAGCCTTAATTTATGTTGGGCTGACAGGAGAAGAAGATTATCAAATCATAAAACTTACAGGATCAAATGGTGATGCGAGTCTTGAGGTTTATAATTATGCTCTTAATATTACAGAGGTTAAGAGCAATACCACTGTCTCCATTATTTTTAAGGAGATAGTCAAAGAAGGGATGACCACCTTTTCCTTTGATTATCAGGGGAAAGGTGAAGTAGAAATTATGGCATATCCACTAGTGAATAATCCTAGTGTGAAATTGCCAATAAACCCTCCCCATTTCTTGCCTATCAAATTAGACAAGAAATGGAATATTTATAAACAGGGGGTTTATTGTAAACAGGACAGTCAAATAGTCCTAACCTTAAAGATTCCAAAAGGAGGTGAAGCACATATAAAAAATGTGCAAATCAACACAAAATAATATTGAGAAATTCTCGGAGACAGGAAAATCATTTTCCTGCTCTTTTTTTGTTTTAAATTTATTTTCTGCTTTTTTAAATATGAAAATATGTCGTGGAAATTAGGTGATTTGTAAAGCAAGTTCAAGTAAAATACAGAAATCTAAAAAATTTTGCTTACAGAATTTTTTGTGATATAATATAATAAAATAAATACATTGTACTTATTTGAAGGTTATTTAATTTATATATATTTAATTTTTTCATTTTTCATTTTTCAAAAAAATATGAACAAAAAAATTACCAGCTTTTTTAATAAAAAAAGAAATTTTAAAAAGTATTTTCTACTTGTTATTATTTTAATGATCGTAATATTACTTCCTGAAGGTCAAGCGCATGCTAATGCTATTTTAGATTATATTGTGGATGGTTTGATTCATCCAGTTGACAGGCTTATAAGTATAATATATATGTTATTGTCTGCGATATTAAATATAGGTCTTTTGATTTCTACTCTTTGGGTAATGTTCGGAGCATGGCTTGTTGATGTTGCGATGAGTCCCATGTTATATGTTGGACAAGGTCCAACTCCTGGACCACCATTACCAGGAATTTTAAACTCAGCCACTATTCAACTTGGATGGACAACGGTGAGAGATATGTGCAACATGTTTTTTATGTTCTTTTTTCTTTTGGCTGCTTTTGGAACAATAGTTGGAAATAAGTCTTTTAATGTAAAAAGCCTTCTTCCAAAAATTGTTATATCAATGTTTTTGATAAATTTCAGCAAGGAAATAACTTTTTTAGTTATTGATGTGAGTCAATTGTTTATGTATGAAATCGGTAGCTGGATGACAGACTTTGGTAGTGGTTCTGGTTCACTGACCAACATCGTGCACAGCTTTAACAATGAGATCGATTTTTTATCTTTGAAAAATACATTTAAAGTTTGGACCTTTAATGATGTTGTTCAAGTTGCTTTCGCTCTTATCTATTCTTTGGTTTTAGGAGCAGTATATGTTATGTTAGCCATTTTTCTGTTCATTCGTCTAGTGTCTTTTACAATCTTAATTATCCTTTCTCCCTTTGCTTTTTTAAGCATTGCTTTACCTTCAATGTCTAAACATGCAACCAGATGGTGGAGCGAACTTTTAAAATGGGCAATTTTTGGACCAGCTTTTATGTTTTTTGTTTATTTGTCTGCCATGATGGCTAATGAATTTGTTGGTAATGCTAATTTATACGGTCCAGCAGCCCCATCAGAATTAGGGTTTTTAGGAGCTGGATTGTATAGAGTGGTCATGGCCTCTATTCCTTTGCTGATATTAATGATGGCTCCTCAAGTGGCATCTGAATTGGGAGTTAAGGGATCTTCTCAAATCGTGGGAGGAACAGGAGGAGTTGGAAAGATTTTCCAAAATGCGCGTGGAGTCGGAAGAAAAACCTGGGGATTTGGGAAGAGTGCTGGAAGAGTTGCTGCAGATAGAAGCGAGACTGTAAGAAAAACTGGGGATAAATTGCGAGATAAAAAAGAATGGTTAAATGAAAAATTGCCTGGCGGAAAATCGAGAATTATTGCCAATAAAGCAGAGCGAGAAAGAAATAAAGAGGATAATATGAAAAAAGCAAGAGTGAAGTTTGGTCGTGAAGAAGATAGAGAATTAAGCGTAATGCTTGATATTGCCACAGGGAAGCTTCCAGCAACTCCAGAAGAAAAGGCTGCAACCGCAGAAACTGCAATATTTGGAGGAAAGGTATTAGACAATAAAACTGATCTGCAGGAAATGATGCCAGCAGTAGAGTCTGCTTTGAGTGCAAAAGAATTAAAAGATAATACACACAAAGATTTAAATTTTGCATTAATGACCAGTAAATCACAAAAAAGAATAAATAATGTAGATTATGAGGACACAAATAAAATGGACGAAGATATAAAGGACCAGTTTACACCATCAGCAAGTAATGATAAGAAAAAAGAACTTGTTGAAGAACAAATAATGAGAGAAACTGTTAGGGAAATGAAAGAAGATGGCAAAGATATAAGCAAATTAAATAATCTTGACGACAAGAGAGTTTCAAGAGTAATTAATGATACTTTGGATTCCGAAGATAAAAGATCACTTAATAACCGGTTAACCAAGAAAAAACAAAAAGAATTTGCGACAGGATTGGCAGAAAATGGAAAAACAAAAGAAGAAATTGATGAACTTAATAATAAGGCAAACACAGGTTCTGATGATGAAAAAATAGCAGCAAAAAAAGCATTGAAAAAAGACGAGAATCTAAAAATTGATGCGGTTAATTTTGGCGCAGACTTAAAAGATGTATTTGCAAAATCAGGTGTTGATTTTGAAAAACATGTCGCAAAGTCGTTTAGTAAATTTAATCCAGATGTCGTTGCAAAACTTAGTGATGCTGATCTATTGAAATTTGGGTCTGAAGCAACTTCTTCTCAGGTTCATCACTTAAATAGAAATGGTAAAGAAGATCGAATAAAAATTATTGAAACAGCAAAGGAGGAAAAGATTAAAGAGTTATATTCTAGCAACAATAATCTAAACGAATCTAAACAAAAATTACCAAAAGAAGAAAAAAAATTAAAAGAAATGTTAGAAAGTGGAGAGAAAGAGGAAGCGATAAAGGAACAGGAGCAGAAAATATCTGATCTGCTAAAAAAGACAGATGAGCTTATAAATTTGGAAAAGGGGGTAGAAAATATTAAAAGTATGATTCGCGGTGGAAAATTTTAAAAAACTTTAAAATAAATTTCTGCATGTTTATTTTGGCACTTGAAATAATAATATAAATAAAATAAGTTTTACAAAAATGAAAACTGACAATCAAAAACCAAACAGATTTCAATCGCTTCCATCTTTTGTTTTAGATAGTATTTACGAAGATTATTCTTTAGATGCAATTACAAAAATTAGAAAAGAATATCTATCAAACGATTTGGATAAGAATGAAATTTTAAAAGGCATTATTGGATATGCAATTTTAAAAGATATAAAAATTGAGCAACTTGCAGAGGCAATTCAAGAAAGGTTAAAATTAGATGGCGAAAAAGCAAAAGAAGTTGCATTAATAATTCTCACTGAAATTCTTTATCCTATTAAAGACTATTTTCCGGGAATTGTAGATGCGATTTTGAACCTAGGTGGCGAAGTTCCGAAAGAAAGGCCAAAGAAGCTGACAGAACAACTTTTGAAAAGATCAGACGATATGGACAGGATGAAAGAGCAAGAAGAAGCGGCAGAAAGAGAGAGAATGGCCGACACTATCATTTCAAAATCAATTGCAAGCCTTATCCAGGAATTTCCGGTGGTTGAAAAACAGCAAATTGGCAATCAAGAATCAATTGAGTTATCCAGTAAGCCAATTCCGATGAAACCTTTGATAAAATATTGGTTAGAAGACTATCAAGAAAAAACAGGACAGTATAGACATTCTAATCTTGATCGTGCTCAATATGTCTATCATGATAAAAATACGAAGAATATGAACGAAGAAGAGAGAAGACAGTTGAATTTGATTTTGAAATCGGTTGACGAGGGAATTTCTCTCCCCTACTCTACAAAAATGAAAAAGATTGATTTTTCGAAAGTTGGTGATGAATAAGCTTAATATTAATTATTTAATACTTAGCAAAATATATGCAATATAGTGTCCCACAATTCATTGATGTTGAAGACAAAATCGTTGGCCCCTTTACAGGGAAGCAGGTGCTTATTTTGATTATTGGATTTGGAAGTTTATTGGTGATGTTCACTTTTATGAACATGGTTTTTTTTATAGTATTTTCCATACCTATTGTGCTTGGTACTCTTCTTTTTGCTTTTTGGAAGCCAAAAGGATTTACCGTCTCAAAGTGGATTACGAATATTATGAATTTTTATACGACTCCACATCTTTATATTTGGAGAAGAGAACCAGAAATAATTATGATTCATCAAGTTCAAAAAAAGAAGAGTGAGGGTGATATTGTTGTCACTAAGGTTTCACGAAACAGGATTAAGGAGTTAGCATGGCTGTTAGATACAAGCACAGCAATCGAAAAGCCATACGAAGTAAAAGCAAGGCCTGATGAAAATATACGGTAAGAGGATTATTATTTTGAAAGAAGTTTAGAAAATAAGTGAAGACAGGAGCAATAAAGATGGGGAAAGCTTTTATAGAGGGTACAATATAGTTTAAATAATATTTTTTTAGCATAAGCCAATTAAAATGTTTCGAGCGCAGTGATAGCGTAATCGAGAAAAGTTTGCCTATTTCTCGAAAGCGTTCCATTACTCTTGAATAGATTAGATGCAGTTGATAGTAAAAATAGTCTGCGATAATCTTTTTTAGTGTGTAATCAATTAATTAATTAATTAATTAAGCTTCTTTTTTCAAAAGTTGATTAAGAAAATTTTACAAAACAATATATTAATAATAAATATAATATAATTTAATATGTCTACTCCAGAAAAACAACATAAAAAAGGTTTAAGTGCTCAAAAATATCTTGAAATTTCCGAGATAAAAGATGGAATTGTGATTATGAAAAACGGAAGCATGAAAGCCATTTTAATGGTTTCATCTATAAATTTTGCCCTGAAATCTATCGACGAGCAAGATGCAATTGTCTATCATTATCAAAGTTTTCTTAATTCTTTGGATTTTTCAATTCAAATCGTTGTTAATTCAAGGCAATTAAATCTTGATAATTACTTACAAGTTTTGAAAGATCAAGAGAGAAAGCAATTGAACGAGCTTTTGCGAATGCAAATATCAAGCTATATTCAATATATTCAAGGTTTAGTAAAAATGGCCAATATTGTTAGCAAAACTTTTTATGTTGTTATCCCTTTTTCTGCTTCTGAATCAGCGGGTGGTGCAATAAAATCTCTTACAGGTGGAGGAGCTTCAAGAATTTTAAATAACAGAGCAACATTTGAAAAATATAAAGATCAATTATTTCAAAGAGTGGATCATGTCATTGAAAATCTTTCAGGGACGGGGCTTCATATGACATTATTGAATACCCAAGAATTAATTGAACTTTATTATAATTTATATAATCCTGAACTTTCAGAAAAAGAAGGTCTTGCAGAAATGAGTGATTTAGATTTATCTATTTAACATAGACAATTAATTTTAATATACAACTTTATGGCACTTTTTGGAAAAAAAACAACAACAAATAAAGCAGTAAATAAAAAAGAAAGCTCTTTGAATAAGGAAGCTCTGGCTGAATCGGAAAAAATATATCAAAAGGGGGTGGCCAGTGTGAAAGATATCATTGCTCCCGCAGCTTTTAAAATTGAAAGTGATTATGTCAAAATTAATAAAAAATATGCTTCCACGGTCTTTGCGTATGCATACCCTAGATTTCTTCAAACAAATTGGTTTTCACCAATTATTAATCTTGATACAACTTTTGATGTGTCGATGTTTATTCATCCACAAAGTACTGCAGATATATTAAAAAGTTTAAGGAGAATTGTAACGCAAATTCAATCTCAAATCTCAATGAACGAGGAAAAGGGCATGGTCAGAGACCCAATTCTCGAAACTGCTTATCAAGATGTTGAAGGTTTGCGAGACGACCTTCTTCATGGCGTGGAACATTTTTTTCAATTCGGACTATATTTGACAGTATATGGCGATTCTAAGGAGGACTTGCACAGAGTTGAAACGCAAATCGAATCCATTTTAGAAGCAAAGCTTATCTATTTAAAGCCGGCTATAATGCAAATGGAAGATGGTTTTAATTCAACATTGCCTCTTGGAAACGACAGATTAATGATTGGAAACAATATGAATACCTCTCCCCTCTCAACAACATTTCCGTTTGTTTCCAGTGATTTGACCTCTAATCAAGGAATCTTATACGGAATTAATAGACATAACAATAGTTTAATTTTATTTGATCGGTTTTCGATGGAAAATGCAAATATGGTTATTTTTGCCAAGTCTGGTGCGGGAAAAAGTTATGCAGTTAAACTTGAAATTTTGAGGAGCTTGATGATGGATTCTGATGTAATTGTAATTGATCCAGAGGATGAATATCGTCATTTGTGTCAGACTGTGGGGGGGACTTTTATGAGAATTTCTCTTTCCTCAAAAAATCATATCAATCCTTTTGATTTGCCAAAAGCACTTGGAGATGAAACATCAGCTGATGTTCTTCGGAGAGCTGTTTCTGATGTAGCCGGATTAATCAAGGTTATGCTGGGGAAAATTACTACAGACGAAGATTCAATTCTGGACAGGGCAATTGCAGAAACTTATGCAATTAAAGATATTACCCCTGATGTTGATTTCACAAATCTGGAAGCTCCGACAATGACTGAGTTGCAAATGGTTTTGGAAAATATGAGCGGTGCAGAAAGTCTTTCAACTAGAATTAAAAAATTTACAGAAGGAACATTCGCTGGATTTTTGAATCACAAAACAAATATCGATGTTGAATCAGGAATGATTGTATTTAATATTCGTGACATGGAAGAAGAGCTTCGACCAGTTGCAATGTATCTAGTTCTACATTTTATTTGGACTTTGATTCGATCAAAAATGAAAAAAAGAGTGATGATTATTGATGAGGCTTGGGTGATGATGAAGCATGAAGATGCAGCATCATTTCTCTTCGGCATTGCAAAAAGGTGTAGAAAATATTATCTCGGTTTAACAACAATTACGCAGGATGTCACAGATTTCATGACATCAAAATATGGAAAACCAATTGTGACAAATTCTTCAATGCAATTACTATTAAAACAATCTCCAGCAGCAATAAAAGTGATTGTTGATACTTTCTTCCTGACGGATGAAGAAAAGTTTTTACTCTTAGAAAGTAATATTGGAGAAGGAATTTTCTTTGCTGGGGCAAAGCGTGCGGCAATCAAGATTGTAGCATCATATTCTGAAGACCAAATCATCACATCGGACCCACAACAGCTTCTGGATATTGCCGAAGCCAAAAATCAAATTGATGATATGGCCTAAATAAATTAATTGTGCATATTGCAAGTTGAAGTTTGAACTCTAGTGTTTCAAATTAGAGTTCACTCTTGAAAATGTAATATATGTCATTTCTAATAATACAAAGAAAATCAATAAAAATCCAAAAAAGAACCTCTCAAAAGGGATTAACCTTGCAGGTAAAATAATGTGAAGTAGAATTAGAATTTGAAAGTAAAGAAATATTTTTGGGACACTACGCCCTATTCTCTATGCTTGGTTTTATTATTGCTGGAATTCTTGTGGGTAGATTTGTTTGGGACTATTCCTACAATTTTAGTCTTTCCGTGACTATTTTGATTAGTATTACTCTTTTTGTTGTCAGTAGTCTTATCTTAGGTGTATGTAAGAATTGATATTTTGTTAAACAAAAATACGCGTTTTAAAAGCATTGCAGAGATTATGAGAGTTGATCTAATTGAATAAAATTGTGCTTAAACTTATATGAGTAGTGATTTTAGAAAACCAAATAGTGGCAGTAAAAAAGAAGATAAAATTACTTCCAGTACTTCTTCTATTTCTAATGGCTCAAACTCAGACTCATCAGTATCCTTAACAGAGGAACAGAAAAGAAAACTTGTTGACACAATTAAAGAAAAGGTTAATGAAGGAATAGAAAAAAATAAGTTAGATTTAGAAAATGAAGACATAAGGCCTAGCTTGTCAGAACAAGGGACGAGCGGTGATATGGGAAAGAATGCGTTGCTGACAAGTGCTCTTATTCAAAAAGCGATGGAGAAGGTGGAGGCAACGCAAAAGCCTTATGATTATTCAAGTAATCCACATATTAATGTTGATGCTCAGAGACAGGAAAAAATAAATCAATATAGACAAGAGGCAAGGAAAAAAGCAGAAAAAGAAGTTGAAAGAGAAACGGCCCATATGCAAAATGCAAAAGCAAGAATAGCACTTAAAATAGCTGGTAAGCATTTGGATGATATTGCCTTTTCGATTGCAGAAAAAATGGCAGCTCAGGCAAACCGAGGTGGTTTGCATGCAGTAATGCCAATTATGACTACATATTTCCTTGCACTTTTAAAAGATTCAGGCGATCTTATACTTACTTTACTTAATCTTACGGGTATTGGTGCGATTGTGGGGACGGTTTTAGCTTTTCTGA
>JAHYJV010000022.1 GCA_019428855.1 Patescibacteria group bacterium
TATTTGCAAGTGTGATGAACTTGTTTGGACTATTTGTTCTTATGATGATTGATTCTTTGGGGGCGATGGCATTTGCAAGTGGAAAAAGTTCCTATCTTTCAAAGAAGTTTAAAGATTGTCAAGAAGAGGCATCGACGATTGATACAATTTTGACGACTCTGGGCCCAGCCATTGGCGCTTTAATCGGCGGAATAGCGATTTCATACATTGGGTTTCAAAATACATTTTTATTTGGAGGTATAACAGTGTTTTTATTAGGAGTGGTGTCGTGGTTTTTAAAGGTGAAGACTTAAATTATCAAATATTATTGCGAGGAGCTTCGCAGAGCGACATGGCAATCCCATAAATAAATTCCTCGCATATAAATTATGGAATTTCTATCTGCCGACAGACAGAGCTTCAATCTCCGCCACCTGACGGATTCCTCGCAATGACATTTATAGGTTATCCTTGATAAATTCTGTAGCTGTGCTATGATTGCTTTATAATCAGCTTAACAAAAAAACTATGAATATTATTATAAAAGGGACAAACATTGAACTACACGAGGATTTAAAGGCTTATGTTAATGAAAAAATTGGTGGCTTGAAGAAGTTTATTGAAAATGAAAATATTGATGCCAAGAGTATAACAGCTCGCGTTGAACTGGCCAAAACAACCCAGCATCATCAGCAAGGGGATATTTACAAGGCGGAAGTCAATTTACAGTTGACCAAAAAAATGCTTCGCGTGGTTGTTGAAACTGATGATATTTATAAATCAATCGATGAAGCCAAAGATAAGCTTCGAGTTGCGATAACTGATTATCGAGATGAAAAGAATATGAAAATTAGAAAAGGGGCAAGAATTATTAAGAAATTGAAAAATATTTCTCCACTTGCTTGGGCGAAGGGTGAGTTTAAAAAATATAGATCAAAGAGGGAGGAATAAAAAAGTAAAAGAATTGGTTATCTTTTACTTGAAATGCCTTTCAACTAATTTCCTGATTTGATCTTCGGTTATTGTTATATCAATTTGGTCTTTTTTGTAAATATCGTTTGTAACTAGCCAAAGAGTGTTTATAATTATTTCTTTATTTCTTTCCTCTTTTGCTACAAATTGCAGAATCCTGGTCGTTTCATCTCTTATTCTTGTTCTTTTCCCTCTTACGAAATTTTCTGAGATTGTAGAAAACATGTTGTTGAATTGATCTACAAATGACTTATATTTATTGTCTTTCAAAAAAATCCCTCCTTGTAATAATACAATTAGCATAAATCTTATGAATTGTCAATGATAATAAAATATATTTTCATAGAGGTATTGCTTTGTTGCTACATTCTTAATCCTAACTACTAATTCTTATGTCAATCTTAAATAAGATATTCGGTGATCCAAACGAAAAGGAAATAAAAAAAATACAACCAATTGTTGATCAAATCAATAAACTGGAAGAAAAGTTCCAGTCTTTTTCTGATGAGCAGTTGAAAAATCAAACCAAAGTCTTTCAAGAAAGACTAAAAAAGGGTGAGACACTAGATCAAATTATGGCAGAAGCATTCGCTGTTGTAAGAGAAACCTCGAAAAGGGTTATGGGTCAGAGACATTATGATGTTCAGTTAATTGGTGGAATTGTTCTTCATCAAGGGAAAATTTCTGAAATGAAAACTGGCGAGGGAAAAACTTTGGTTTCAACTTTGCCAATTTACCTCAATGCTTTGACTGGTAAGGGTGTTCATCTCGTTACTGTGAACGATTATCTCTCCAAAAGAGATGCAAATTGGATGAGTCCTATTTACTATTTTCTAGGATTAAGTGTTGGTGTCATTCAGCACAGTAAATCCTATATATTTGAACCTCAAGGCGAGCCAGACGATAATGAGGTGACAGTTGAAATGGAGAATTTAAGGGAAGTAAGTCGGAAAGAGGCTTATGCTTGTGACATTACCTATGGAACTAATAATGAGTTTGGATTTGATTATTTGAGAGATAATATGGCGGTTAGTATGGATCAAATGGTTCAAAGAGAACTTAATTATGCAATTGTGGATGAAGTAGATAGTATTTTGATTGATGAGGCGAGAACCCCTTTAATTATATCTGCACCTGATTCTGAATCAAGTACAATGTACGAAACTTTTTCGAGAATTGTTCCGCGACTAGTGAATGAACAAGATTATACAATTGATGAAAAAATGAGAGCAGTTAGTTTGACAGACGAGGGAATCGAAAATGTAGAAAAAATGTTAAATATGAAAGATATTTATAATGAAGGTGGTATTATGTTTGTTCATCATCTTGAGCAAGCATTGAAGGCAGAAATTATATTTAAAATTGACAAAGATTATGTGGTTAAAGATGGAGAGGTTATTATTGTAGATGAATTTACTGGAAGGACAATGCCAGGAAGAAGATTTAGCGAGGGTCTTCATCAAGCGATTGAAGCGAAGGAAGGTGTCAAAGTTCAAAAAGAAAGCAGAACGATGGCTACTATAACTTTTCAAAATTACTTTAGACTATATGAGAAACTTGGCGGAATGACGGGAACTGCTGTAACTAATGCGGAGGAATTTTCAAAAGTATACAGCCTAGATGTTATTATTATTCCAACAAACAAAGTTTTAAAAAGGATTGATAAGGTTGATTCGGTTTATAAAAATGAAAATGGAAAATTCACAGCTTTAATCAGAGAAATTAAAAAAAGGCATGAAAAAGGACAACCCGTATTGGTTGGGACAATCTCAATTGAGAAGTCTGAATTATTAAGTGAAATGCTCAATAAAGAGGGGATAGAGCATGAAGTATTAAATGCTAAATATCATGAAAAAGAAGCCTTGATAATTTCAAATGCGGGTCAAAAAGGTGTAGTTACAATTGCAACGAATATGGCGGGGAGAGGAACGGATATAAAATTAGGAGAAGGGGTGGAGGAATTAGGTGGTCTTTGTATTTTTGCCACAGAAAGACATGAAGCCAGAAGAATTGATAACCAGCTCAGAGGAAGGTCTGGTCGTCAAGGCGAGAAAGGAGAAACACAGTTTTTTGTTTCGATGGAAGATCATTTGATGCGGGTTTTTGGTTCAGATAAAATGAAATTAATGATGGACAAACTTGGTATACAAGAAGATATGCCGATAGAGAATTCATTTATTGCCAGATCAATTGAAGGTGCTCAGACAAAAATTGAAGGTTATAATTTTGACATCAGAAAGCATGTCTTGGACTATGATGATGTTATGAATAGGCAGAGAGAAGTTATTTACAATAGGAGAAGAGAAGTCTTGAAAATCACCGAAAGTATCGAAAAAACAGACAAGGCGATTACGAAAGATAATTTTCCAGATTTATTAAAACTTAAGGAGAAAATATTAGAAATGTTTGAAAATCACTCTCAATACCTTGCTTCAATTCATAGTACGGAAAGTAGAAGTAATTGGGATATCAAGGGAATATTAGAAGCAGTTCATAAAATCGTGCCGGTAAACGGAGATTTTGAAAAAGAACTTCAAGACAATATAAATTCTGATAAGCCCGATGAAGAAGTGAGAAGCATTATTACCGATTTGATTTTTAATATTCTTTCTCAAGCATATAATAAAAGAGAGGATGAAATTGGATATGAAGCAAGCAGAAAAATTGAAAAAATGGTAATTTTGAAAAATATTGATATGCTTTGGGTGGAACACCTTGATTCGATGGATAGTTTGCGAGACGGAATTGGTTTACAAGGTTATGGACAGAAAGATCCTTTGGTTGAATATAAAAAAGAGAGTTATCGAATGTTTCAAACATTACTAGGAATTATCGAAGAAAATGTTCTCTCTTCAATATTCAAAGTTCAAGTTGTTAGGAAAGTTGAGTCTCCGATGGAAAATAAAAATATTTCAACTAGTGGAGGAAGTGCAGATTATGAAAGCTCAAGTGGACCACGAAAGAAACTGAAAAAAATAGGCAGGAATGATCCTTGCCCTTGTGGAAGTGGAAAAAAGTATAAAAAGTGTTGTGAAAATTGAAAATAAAAAAACAAGCCCAGATTTATTTTTTATCCAGAACTTGTCAAGTTAAACATTCGTCTTCGTTTTCTTTTTTTAAATTAAAAGGATCTATGGAAAGAAAATAAGGACTTTCTTTTTCCTTTTTTTGAAGAAAAGGGTTAAATTCATCAGCTAGTTTGCCCATGATTTATCACCTATTTGTATTGTAGTTGAAAAAAAAGTATTTGACAATCAAACAATTCTAATATAAATTTAATCTTGTAAAGATAACCAAGGATAGTTTTTTGGTTTATTATAAAATTTAAACTTAAAATCTAGAAGAATCTTTTTTACCGTTATTTCAAATCCTGACAGGGCGAGAAATCTATGAATAATGTTAGTGAGATTTAAACAGTTTTCAACCCCACCAACCCTCGTATTTAGGGGAAATAATGAGGCTTGCTTAGTTTATAAATCTCTCGGTCGTGTCTCATTTTGAGACGACAAAGACTTCGTTTTTAGAGATTTTTATAATACTATCCATATTAAAATCTTTTTTGTTGAGGGAAAATCAGTATAATTTAATTTTTAATGTTTCAGTATGTCTAGTAAAAGAAAAACTTTATTTAATTTTCTGATAATTATAGTTTTGACAGTTATGACTGGTTATGTTGTTTATCCAAATAATCAAGGAATTAATATTCAGAAATACGGAGTAAATTATCGCAATGACTTAAATTTTCATTTGGGTCTTGACCTGCAGGGCGGAACTCACTTGGTCTATCAATCGGATTTGTCGCAAATCCAAGAGAGTGAAAAAGAATCTGCTATCGGAGGAGTGCGAGATGTAATTGAAAGAAGGGTGAATGCTTTTGGGGTTTCTGAGCCGATTGTTCAAACGACTCAAAAGGATAGAATTATTGTGGAATTAGCCGGAATAAAGGATGTTAATGAGGCAATAAAGATGATTGGAGAGACTCCTCTTTTGGAATTTAAGGAAGAAGTGACTGATGAGGAAAAAAATGCCATGAGAGAGCAATTTAAGGAATCGAACATTCCTGAGGAATATTTGTCTCAATTTTTTTATAAAACTACTGGTTTAGGAGGAAAACAATTGGATCGTTCAGATGTGATTTTTAATCCAAATACATATGAGCCAGAAGTACAGCTACAATTTAATGATGAGGGAAAAGATTTGTTCGGAGAAATTACAAGTAGAAGTGTTGGAAAAACAGTTGCAATATACTTAGACGGAATGCCAATTAGTGTTCCTGTTGTGAATGAACCTATTACAAACGGAAGGGCTGTAATTTCAGGAAATTTTTCAACAGAAGAAACAAAAGTATTGGTTCAGAGATTAAATGCTGGTGCCCTTCCAGTTCCAATTTCGCTACTTTCTCAGCAAACTATTAGTGCTAGTTTGGGAAAAGAATCAATTGATAAAAGCTTAGTAGCAGGATTAGTAGGACTTCTTCTTTTGAGCTTATTTATGATTGTCTATTATAGAATGCAAGGAGTGATTTCGGTTTTGGCATTAATAATTTATTCCTTGATTTTACTTTCAACATTCAAATTTATCCCGATAACATTGACACTATCTGGTATTGCTGGTTTTATTTTGTCTATTGGGATGGCAGTTGATGCAAATATTTTGATTTTTGAAAGAGTTAAAGAGGAAATTAGAAAAGGAAAGCCAATTACAATTGCGATTGACGAAGGATTTTCTAGGGCGTGGAGTTCAATTTTTGATTCCAATATTTCAACACTTATTACTTGTATAATTTTGGCATATTTTGGAACAAGTATTATTGCAGGCTTTGCGATTACTCTTGGGATTGGAGTCGCTTTTAGTATGTTCTCAGCAATTTTTGTGACAAAGAATTTATTGAAGGTTTGGACAACAACAAAAATCGGAAAAAATATGTGGCTTTTTGGAGTAAAGAAATAATTTTAAGATTTAAATTAACATTAATATGATTAAAATAGTTCAAAGAAGAAAAGTTTGGTTTGGATTTTCTCTGCTTATGATTCTCGCTAGTTTTTTTGTTTTAGCAAAGTGGGATTTGAAATATGGTATTGATTTTACTGGAGGAACACTTATGGAATTTAGTTTTAAAAATGAAATATTGAGTAGTGATCAAATCAAAGAATCGTTGAAGGATTTAGAGTTGGGGGATGTTAATGTGCAATTTTCTGGAGAAAAAGATGTTCTGCTAAGATTAAAGGATGTTGACGAAGATACGCATCAAAAGATTATGGAAAGGCTCGAAAATGCAATATTAAATAGTAGAGAGGGTAATAGTCCAGATAATGAAAATATTATTAAAGAAAATTTAGAAGAAATTAATAGTGCACCGGAGAGCGAAAATTCAGAAGATACGGGTGAAGAGATAGGTCAAAAGGAAGAAGGGGATGATATTAGTGTTATTGCAGAATTAGAAGGCGGAGAAGTTCAGGTGGAGGATATTGATATCAAACCAGAAGACATTAAGGAAAAAAATATTGAGGAAAAAAGATTTGATTCAATCGGACCAGTCATTGGAAATGAATTAAAGTCCACCGCAGTTATGGCTCTCGTTATAGCAATCGTTTCAATTGTTCTTTATATTGCCTGGGCTTTCCGAAAAGTTTCTCGCCCAGTTTCCAGTTTTAAGTATGGAATAATTGCGACAATAGCTTTATTTCATGATGTGATTATAACCTTGGGAGTGTTCGCCGTTCTGGGAAATTTTTATAATGTTGAGATTGGCATTCCATTTGTGGCAGCCCTCTTAGCCATTCTTGGTTATTCTGTAAATGATACAATTGTTGTTTTTGACCGAACTCGTGAGAATCTACTTCGAGCCAGGGAAGATGATTTTGAAAAAACTGTAAACAAAAGCATTAATGAAACTTTAGTTCGTTCAATAAATACTTCATTTACGACTTTGCTAGTTTTATTCACCCTTTTTCTTTTCGGGGGAGAAACTATTAAATATTTTGTTGTTGCTCTGATAGTGGGAATCACTGCTGGAACCTATTCATCTATTTTTATTGCCAGTCCGCTTCTTGTCACTTGGCAAAAATGGGGTGTCAGAAAGAGGTAATCATAAGGATATATTTTTTTAAAAAACAAGTAACTAAACTTGTTTTTTATTTTAATGCCGTTAGACCTCTTGAGGTATTGACATATAATATTAAATATGCTATATTATTTTTACTTGAAATCAGTAATTTTTAATATAAAAATATGATAAAAAATAACAATAAATCCAACAAAGTCGATTCTAAAAGGGTTATTTTTGATATGATTGAAGAAATTTCAGAGCGTCCTAGAAATATTATAGTGAAAAGATTTAATCTAGACGGAAATGGTGTTATAACCCTTGATCAGATTGGGAAGAGCTATGGAATAACAAGGGAACGAGTTAGGCAAATAGAAACAGAAGCGATTGCTAAATTAAAAAAAGTTGGAAAAAAACATGATATAGATTATATTTTTGAATATATTAAAATCAAAATTGAATCTCGGGGAGGAATAGTTAGCGAAGAAAAATTAGTTGACATTTTATTTGATGGCGATGATAGCGAAAATAATAATAAGCATATTTCTTTGTTAATTTTTTCATTAGATGATAGAATAAAAGTAGCCAAAGAATCAAAGGCATACAAAAAAATCTATTATTTCGAGAAAGAGAGTTTGGATAAATTTATTGATATAATAGAAAGGCTGGAAAGTCATTTATTAGAAAGCAAAAGTAATATCACTTTCGAAACCATGAAACATATTTTACATAATTATGGTCACTCTGATATCACGAAAGATTATCTAAAATCATATCTTGATTCTAACAAAGTTATTTTGGACAATATCTTGGGGGAATGGGGTCATATACAATGGTCGCACATTAAACCTAGAAGTGTCAGAGATAAAGCATACTTAACACTGAAAAAGAATCAAAAACCTCTTCATTTTATTGAGATTACAAAAAAGATAAATGAAATTTGGAATAAAAAGAAAGCTAATAACCAAACTATTCATAATGAATTGATTAAGGACGACCGATTTGTACTTGTCGGGAGGGGTATATATGCCCTTTCAGAATGGGGATATAAACCTGGAACTGTTCTAGATGTACTGCTTGAGATATTTAATGAAAGTGATAAAAAGGAGATGAGTCAAGACGAAATCATTGAACGCGTGCTTGAAAAAAGAAAAGTAAAGAATAATACAATAATTCTTAATCTTCAAAATAAAACATTTTTTGAAAAATTGCCAGGAAAGATATATAGATTACAACCAAAAATATTATAAAATCAAGAATAAAACATGGTAACATTTTCATTTGTTATTATAGAGTCTCTTAAGGAGGCGGGGTTATTTTTTTTAGAGTGGTGGTGGTTTTTTACGCCATTGATTTTGTGGACTATTTTTCAACTTGCCTGGATTAATTATGTGCAAGAAAAATATTTTCGAAAAATAAAATGGCATCTAATTGAAATTAAAATTCCGAAGGAAATTGAAAAAAGACCAAAGACAATGGAAGAGTTTTTTGCGGCAATTTATAGTTCATATGCAGTAGCAATTGATACTATTTTTGATGTTTATCTTGATGGCGTTCTTGATGTTTGGTTTAGTTTGGAAATAGTCAGTATCGGTGGAGATATTCGTTATTACATAAGAACCCCAATCGAAAATTTAGAAATGATTGAATCGCAAATTTATGCACAATATCCTGATGCTGAAATCAAAGAGGTAGATGATTATGTAACAGATATTCCGGACGATATTCCGAGTCCGGAGTACGATCTTTGGGGAACTGACATGACATTAAAAAAAGATGATGCCTATCCAATCAGAACATATCAAGATTTTGAAGATACTGCCTCTGGAGAGTTTGTCGATCCAATGTCAAATCTTATAGAAGGCGTTAGCAAGCTCCAGAAAGGAGAACAGATTTGGATTCAGATATTGATAAGAGCAACTGGAGATGACTGGAAAGAAAATGCTTATGACTTAGTTCTTTCTCTAATAGGTAGAGGAGATCGAAAGAAAAAAAAGCCAGCAGGTTTTTTCTCTTTATTGGTGAGTGAAATTATTGATTTAGGAAGATACACAATTCTTGGATTTTTTTCTCCACAAGGCATTCTTGAATCTGGGGAGAAGGTACAAGCAGAGAAGGAGTCTTTGAGTATGATGCTTCATCTATCTCCAGGAGAAAAGGAAGTCGTCACTAAAATAGAAGAAAGTACTAAAAAGCCAGGTTTTGAAACTGATATTCGTTGGATATACCTTGCGAAAAGGGATATTTTTAATAAAACGAAAGGGAATTCCATTGTTTTTTCTTATCTTTCTCAGTTTGGTTCTCAAGATTTAAATGCCTTGGTTCCAGACTCAAAAACAAAGACAAGCGCTTATTATTTTCTCACAGATTATAGAAAAGCTTTGAGAAAAAGAAAAATTTTGAGACGATATAAAAGAAGAGAATTTGATAAGATGAGTTATGTTATGAATGTAGAAGAGTTAGCAACATTATTTCATTTCCCAACTTTCCAAGTTGTGGCTCCGATAGCCCCAAGAGTTGAAGCAAAGAGAGGAAAACCTCCTGCTGGTCTGCCAATTTAGATTATAGTTATTTTGATTTACTTATATTATTGTTATGGAAAAAAATATTACATATTTTGCGAAGACAAATTTTAGAGGAACAGATCATGTTTTTGGTATTAAAGAAGACGATCGCAGGCGACATACCTATGTAATCGGAAAGACTGGCATGGGTAAAACAAATCTGCTCGAAAATATGATAATTTCTGATATAAAAGAGGGAAGAGGGGTTGCTGTTATTGATCCTCACGGAGACCTAGCGGAAGCAGTATTGAATTTTGTACCAGCATCGAGAATTAATGATGTCGTTTACTTTAATCCAGCAGATACAGATTATCCGATTGCTTTTAATGTTATGGAGCAAGTTGATACAAAATATCGCCATCTTGTAGCTTCAGGTTTAATCGGTGTTTTTAAAAAGATTTGGGCGGATTCCTGGGGACCAAGACTTGAATATCTACTTCGAAATGTAATTCTGGCACTTTTGGAATATCCTGGAAGCACTCTTTTAGGGGTGCCACGGATGTTTATTGATAAAGAATATCGAAAAAAAGTTGTTGACAAAGTGACAGATCCAGTTGTGAAAGCTTTTTGGTTGAATGAATTTACAAAATATTCTGCTCAGTTTACTGTGGATGCTATATCTCCAATTCAAAACAAGGTAGGACAATTTCTTTCTAGTTCACTTGTGAGAAATATAATTTCGCAAACACAATCAACGATAAATATGAGAGATATAATGGATAATAAAAAAATATTTATTGTTAATTTGGCAAAAGGAAAAATTGGAGAAGATTATAGTGCTCTTTTGGGGGCGATGCTAATTACTAAAATTCAATTAGCTGCCATGGGAAGAGCAGATATTCCTGAAGAAGAAAGAATAGATTTTTATCTTTATGTAGATGAGTTTCAAAATTTTGCTACGGAATCTTTTGCAGGAATTCTTTCCGAAGCTCGAAAATATAGATTAGACCTTATTATTGCCCATCAATATATTGGACAGCTTGAAGAGGAGGTGCGAGATGCTATTTTTGGTAATGTCGGAACTTTAATTTCTTTTAGGGTTGGAGCGGCAGACGCGGAATGGCTGGAAAAAGAATTTGAACCAATATTTATGATGAATGATTTAGTAAATCTTGCCAAATATGACATTTATCTGAAACTAATGATTAATGGTGTGACGGGAGATGCCTTTAGTGCAACAACTTTACCTCCTGAAAAAAATATCGAGAAGAGTAATGTCGAAAAAATAATCAAGGTGTCAAGAGAGAGATATTCTAACAAGAGGGAAGTAGTGGAGGATAAAATTTCAAGATGGTCGGGAATGGATGATAAAAATGAAAATAACGGGAATAATAAAGTTAATAATGAAAAGAGTATAAAGAAAGATAAGGAAGTAGCTGATAATCGGAAAATGTGGGATGCAGTTTGTGAAATTTGTAAAGAGCAAGTCAAGGTTCCTTTTGAGCCTGATCCTAAAAGACCAATATATTGTAAAAATTGCCTTGTAGAAGTGAGAAAAAAGACAATAGAAGAAACTGTAAAGACGGAGGCTCCAATAGTTGAAAAAAAGGCTGAGATAAGGTTTGTTGATAATGTCCCTAAAATAGATGAAAAAGAAATTGAGATTGAGATTGAAAAAGTGAAGACTACAGTAGTTGAAGAAAAAGAAATTTTGAAAGCAGATACTCTCACTATAGAAACAGAAGTTAAAACAAAACCGATAGCTAATGTTTTGAAAGAAAAACAACATATCGATGAAAAAAAAAGAGAAATAATACTGGAGAAAAATATTTCCAAGATAATTAACGCGAAAGAAGACGACAGAGATGTTGATACTGAAAAAGAAAGAGAATTTAGTATGAATAAAAATATAAAACAAGAAGAAAATATCATTGAAGAGAAAAATATTCAAAATCATACGATAGAACCAGATAGAAAAGAGTTAACGGAAAATAAATCAAAAAATGATTTAGTCTTAAAGAGTAATGATGTGGCAATTGAAGAAGGGGAAATTGTCAGATTTGATAAATAAAAATCCTTGACAATAAATTTAAAAAAGATAATATAATATTGTAAGTAAATTTGATTTTATATGAAAACATTTCAAACTCAATCTTGTCTTTGTTGTAGACCGTAAAAACAGGTTGATTTTTTGATGTTTAAATTTTTATTTTATTTTGAAAATCAACCTGTGTGGGTTGTTTTTTTATATAAAATATGTTTAGATATGTAAATTAATTTAATAAATAAAGAAAAATATGATTTATGAAAATGGACTAGAGCTTATCGGAAATACTCCGATAATAAAAATTAATAAACTTACTGAAAAAAACAATGCTACAGTTCTGGCAAAGCTAGAATCTTATAATCTAGGAGGTTCAGTTAAGGACAGAATGGCTTTGTATATGATTGAAGATGCTGAAAGGTCTGGAAAATTAACAATGAATAAGAATTTGATAGAAGCAAGTTCAGGAAATACAGGCATTGCAATGGCGATGATTGCAGCGATAAAAGGGTATAAAATAACAATTGTCATTCCAGAGGGAGTTAGTTTTGAAAGAAGAAAATTGATTAAATTTTATGGAGCAGAATTAATTTTGTCAAAAGGGCTCAAGGGTACTGGCGGAGCAGTTGAACTGAAAAATGAAATGCTTTTCAAAAATCCTAGAAAATATACTGATTTAAATCAGTTTGAAAATCCAGCTAATATTGAAGCTCATTATCAAACGACTGGCAAAGAAATTTGGGAACAAACTCAAGGAAAGGTAGATATAATCGTGATGGGACTTGGAACTGGAGGAACTGGAGTTGGAGTATCAAAAAGAATTAAAGAATATAATTCGAAGGTAAAAGTTATAGGAGTTTTGCCAGAGCTTGGCACTCCCATTCAGGGATTACGAAATCCAAAAGAAATCAATCCAACTAAACTTCTTGATGAAAAATATTTTGATGAAATTATTGAAATTGAAAAAGAGAGATTTGAGGATACTCTTGAGGTTTCTCGAAACTTAGCAAAAAAAGAAGGACTTTTGGTTGGAATGAGCTCGGGAGCTGCGATGTATGTTGCACTTGAAAAGGCAAAGCAAATAGGAAAAGAAAAAACAATTGTGGTCATTTTGCCTGACACAGGAGAAAGATATTTAAGTACGAAATTGTTTGAAGATTAATATATAAATAAATTTTTTGACATAGAGTGTATTTTTGTAGCTTATAATAGTGTGTAAATAACTTTTTTGACAAATATTAAGAACAAGTTTCTGTCAATCTATAATATTAGTAATATTAAATTCGGAAAGTAGGAATTTAAATCCAATCCTAAGAAAATCAATGCAGACAAGGACACTAAAATGTTCTGCTGGTTTTGAATTAGGTAAAATTCTGCTACATTGACAATAGATTAATATAAAATTATAAATAGTAGCAAAAAAACATTTTCCTGAAGGTTTTTTTATTTAATTTATGCGTAAACATAAAAATATGGAAAATAAAAACCATAGTTACCCTGCTGGAAAAGATACTAAATATGTTTAAAATAACAGTTATTTTTATGTAATTATCTGATATTTTATAAAGTTATTAGGCTTAATGGTTAATTTGGGTGCCTAAAAACTTCAATTTATGGCATAATGTAGATAAAAAGTTAACTAAATTTACAATTAATTTTAAATCTATAGTATGTTATATAAAAAAAGTGTCCAAAGTGTAGCGGTATTCGTGTAAAAAAGAATGGAAGGTTTCGATCAGTACAGAGATATAAATGCACGGTTTGTAATAAAAACTTTCAAAGCAAGCGAAGGAAATCCCGATTGCAGAATAAGATGTGGAAAGAATATATTTGTGGCAAACAAACTCTAAAAGATTTATCGGAAA
>JAHYJV010000023.1 GCA_019428855.1 Patescibacteria group bacterium
TTTGTCCTGCCAATGGTTTCATCTGCGAAGCCTGCCGCGGACCACTTGCAGGAACTTCTATTGAAAAATTGCAGGAGATTATGAAAGGTAAAATGGATAAAAAAGACCTTATGAAAATCGCGGAGATTCATGGGGTGAAAAAGGAATTTGAGGAGAAGTAAATTGCACTTGTTGTTTTTTATAAATGTCATTAATATTCGTATAATATACAAATTTTATTTATTAATTATTTTATTATTTGCATAATAACGAGTTGTGCGACATATTTTTCAATATTTTTTCTCTAATAGAAATTTTGTTGAAGAATTTAAAAAGGAATGGAATTTTTATTTTTTATTTTTATAAGGAGGATAAGCTGATATTTTTTTGCTCCGTTCCTCCGCAAAAAATGAATTTAATATTTAATGAAAAATTGTTACTATAAATATAGTTTACCTCTTCAAAAAACATATGGCTAAAAAGAACCAATCTAAAAGATTAACAAATCAGCATAAAAAATCTCAAGGTGTAGTTGGAATACTTGGAGATAACGCAAAATTGCATGATATTAGTGTCGGTAAAATTTCACATCTTGTAATTGAGCAACTTGAAAAAGAATTTACTCAATTATCTTTTAGATATAGAACAAGTATAAAAAAGGAAGAAATAAACGAAGCATTAAAAAAAATTGATCCGGAATTAGGACAAACTATTTTTGTATCAAATTCAAGCATTAAACCTGATGGCGGAATAATAGAAGTAAAAGATGATAACGATAATTGGAGAGTATTGCTTGTAACGGAAGCTAAGCACCAAGGGAAAGACATTGAAAATATTCAGAAAGGAAATTTGGTTGGTAAAAAGAACAATCAAGACTTGATGGCTGCCGGTAACGCAATAGAAAGATCGCATAAAAACATATCAGAAATTGCCAACTTTATGCTATATGAATCCCATTTCCCCTATATCTTATTTTTGGAAGGATCAAATTTTCTTACTGAAACCATTTCGATTAAAAGACCTGACGGGAGAATAGTCACTCTTAATTATAATTCAGGAATGTTAAATAGGTTAGATAGACTAACCTCTGCAAACTATGGAATGCCGATTAACACTAATTTATGTAAAAATAAATTTGTTAAACATAAAGATAAAACAATTATGCTTCAGGCAACTTCGATATATACACAAGGTAATGGAGAAAAATGGGATGCAAAAGAAATGTTTGACATTATGATTGAAATTTCAAAAACTTCTCTTCAAGTATTAGGAAGCGAAATATTTAATCAGATAACTAAGAGCGAATAAGCAAGACTATGAGATTTATTTAATATAATTTGATTATGGGAAGAAAAGCAACAAATAAATTACTACAAAAAGCTAAAAAGTCAAAAAGTGATGAATTTTATACTCAACTTTCAGATATAGAAAGTGAATTACAACATTATAAAGATCATTTCAAGGACAAAGTAGTTTTTTGTAATTGCGACGACCCTAGAATTAGTAACTTCTTTCATTATTTTGCTTTGAACTTCAAAGAATTAGGGCTTAAAAAATTAATAGCTGCTTGTTACAAAAAGCAAGAAAGGAATTTGTTTGATACTGAAGAATCTGAAAGTGGTTTTTTTTATAAATACTCAGGCAATAAAGACGAAAAAGTCAAACCAAGTTCAAATGACATTATTCATTTTAAAGGAGACGGAGATTTTCGTAGCACTGAAAGCATTGAACTATTAAAACAATCCGACATTGTTGTTACCAATCCGCCATTTTCATTATTCAGGGAATATGTAGGGCAATTAGTGCAATACGATAAGAAATTTTTAATAATTGGTAACATTAATGCTATCACCTACAAAGAAATTTTTACCCTAATTAAAAAAAATAAAGCGTGGTTGGGAATAAATCTAGGTAGAGGTATTTCAGGTTTTATTGTGCCAGAACATTATGAGCTTTACGGAACAGAAGCCCGTATTGATAATCTTGGAAATAGAGTAGTTTCCCCGAATAATTGTTTATGGCTAACTAATTTAGACACCTCTAAAAGACATGAAGACATTACTCTTACAAAGAGATATTTTGGAAATGAAATTGAGTATCCTCATTACGATAACTATGATGGAATTAATGTAAATAAAACAAAAGATATTCCTTTAGATTATGCAGGTGCTATAGGTGTGCCTATAACCTTTTTGCATAAATACAACCCAGAGCAGTTTGAAATAATTAAATTCAGAAAAGGAAATGATGAAAAAGATTTATCAATAAATGGGAAATGTCCATATTTTAGAATTTTAATCAGAAATAAAAGAATTCAGAAGAATGAAAAAATGAACAAAATACAAAGATCAGAATTGATAAACAAGAAAAAAGAAGAACAATTTTTTGCCACAAAAGAGGAAAATAGATATTTTGTGGGAGTTTAGATTTTTTAAAATAAAAGTTATGAAAAGTTTTTTTGAATATCTAAAATCTTTATTTACTCAATGGTATGTTTACATAGTATTCATACCAGAATTTTTAGATTTTATATCTGCATATTTTCCAGAAAAATATCATTTTCAGATTCCTGTTTTTTATACTTGGTTATTTTTGGTTATTGTTTTTGTTTATGCAAATTTTAAGATTTGGAAAAAAGCACTTTATAAAAACAAATCTCCAAAAATTATAATTGATTACGACTTATCCTCATTCAATATTGTTTATTTAGAGATTAAAAATATTGGGAATGATTATGCAAAAAATATAAAAATTACTTTCGATCCTGATTTAGAAGATAACGGAGAAAAAATAAATGATAAAAAATTATTAAAAAATATTCCATTACTTGAGCCAATATCTTTAAATCAAAATAAAAAAATAAGATTCTTTTTTGGGACATTTCTTGAAGAAAAATATTTGCAAAAATTCAATGTAAAAATTAGTTATTCAGATATAGACGATAAAAATAAATTTTCAGAAAATCAAATCATAGACTTATCATCGTTTATTGGCACTTCCCCTCAAAAACCAGAAAATGAAATAGTAAAAGAACTAAAAAATATCTCTAAGCATTTAAAAGAAAATAAAGATAATTCAAAAAAGGCTATTGAAACTTTAAAAAATGGGATAAATATAAGAAATTCAAATCTTAATCATTTTTCATTTGATGAAATTAAATTTTTGTTAAAAAATATTTTTGAACATGGCAATAAAGAAGATTTATGGTTAAATCCTTATATTTACGATACAAGACAGATAATAAAACTTTTCAGAGAAAAAATGCTTGCAAAAAAAGATTTGGACGATAATGATAAGAAAATTCTGGAACAAATAAATGTTTTGCATAAATATCAATTTCATTGTGGTTCAAATAACGAATTTGATAATGCAATTCAAGAGTTGAATAAGTTAATAAAATAAGGTGTTTTTCTTTTTCCAATTCACCCCTAACCCCTCTTGGAAAAAGAAAAACGAAAAATAAAAATTCCAAATAATAATAAAATTCTTCAACAAAATAATAAGAAATGAAAAAATATTGAAAAATACGCTTCGGGGTCGTTGCACTTTCGCTCCTGCCGTCGCTCACCCTCGCACAACAGCGTATATCTGGCTCGCTCCTGCCGTCGCTCGACCCATATTTTGCTCCGCTACGCTCCGCAAAACATCAGATATACGCAAACATTAGCTGAAATATTCATTTTCTTTTTTGGGCTATCGCCCAATTGTTTTAAAAAATTTTCAAATTTCTTTTTCTTTAATTATAGAGGGGAATAAGGTGTTTTCTCCGCTCCGCTACGAAAACGATTTATTTTTAAGGGGAAAAATGTAATAATAAAAATATGACAACTACTGCATCAAGACAAATGACAACGGGAAAATCTTTTGAGTATGCTTTGCTTGTTCAATTTGAAGAAAAATTGAAAGATAAAACAAATCTCGAAGTTATCAAAAATTCTTCTTTTGAAATTGCAAAAGGCTGTTTTGAAAATGTGAGCGAAACAGAAAAGAGCGATTATCTACTCACTGCTAGTTTTGCAGTTAATTTTTTAATGGATATAGAGCCACGCCTCACAAACGATATTGGCAAAGAGGATATTCTACAACTTGAAATTTTATCAGATCAGCATGGAAAATCAGGCGATGTCAGAGATGTTTTAGCAATTCGTTTATTGCAAAAATGGGAAATTGGAGTATCAGCTAAAAACAATCATCATGCAGTAAAACATTCCCGACTATCTTCAAATATTGATTTTGGCGAAAAGTGGCTTGGAATAAAAACATCAAAAGAATATTTTGAAACAGTAACGCCTATTTTTAACAATTTGGAAAAAATTAGAAAAGAAAGCGGCGCAAAGAAAAAGTGGAGCGAGCTTGGCGATTATCATTCGTCAATCTATATTCCAATTCTAGAAGCTTTTATAAAAGAATTGAAAAATCTATACAAAAAAGATTCTAAAAAAGTAGCCTCTAATCTAGTCGCATACCTCGTTGGAAATAAAGATTTTTACAAAGTTATTAAAGGCAAAAATAGTGTAGAAATCCACGCTTACAATTTAAATGGAACATTAAACTTGCCTTTTGACGACATTCTTCCAAAATACAAAACACCAAAAGTTCCATTACCAACAGAAATTATTGATATTTGTTTCAAAACCGATAGCCAAACAACAGCTATAGTAACCATGAATAATGACTGGACTCTTTCTTTTCGTATTCATAATGCAAGTTCTAGGGTTGAATCGTCTTTGAAATTCGATATAAATCTTTTGAAATCACCGAAAAAATTATTTAAAAACACACTAAATATTAGCCACGAATAATTATGAAAATAGCCTCATTGTTTACAGGCGCAGGAGGACTTGATCTAGGCTTTGAAAAAGCTGGTTTTCATGTCGTCTGGGCAAATGAATATGACCCAACAATTTGGGAAACTTTTGAACACAATTTTCCAAAAACAAAACTTGATAAAAGAAGTATTGTTGATGTTCCCGCTTCTGAAATTCCTGATGTTGACGGAATTATTGGCGGACCACCTTGCCAAAGTTGGAGTGAGGCTGGAGCTGGGCGTGGGATAAATGACAAGCGAGGAAAATTATTTTATGACTATATTCGTTTGTTAAAAGAAAAACAACCTAAATTTTTTCTTGCAGAAAATGTGTCAGGAATCCTTCATCCAAAACACAAGGAAGCGTTTGAAAACATAATAAAGGAATTTGAAAATGCTGGATATAATATTTCCTGCAAATTATTGAATGCAAATGATTATGATGTTCCTGAAGATAGATTGCGTGTCATTATTGTAGGATATAATAAAAAACTAAAGAAAAAATTTGAATTTCCAGAACCGCAAAAATATAAACCAGTATTAAAAGACGCTATTTATGATCTGCGCTTAGCAAAACCTGCGTTAGATAAAAATAAAACAAATGGTGATGTATTAAAAATTCCAAATCACGAATATATGAATGGCGGTTTTTCTTCAATTTATATGTCGCGAAATCGTGTTCGTTCGTGGGATGAACCCTCTTTCACAATTCAAGCAGGAGGTCGTCATGCTCCACTTCATCCACAAGCTCCAAAAATGAAATTTATAAGTCAGAATGAAAGAGTTTTTGTTCCCGGCAAAGAGCATTTATATCGCCGTCTATCTGTTCGCGAATGTGCAAGAATTCAAACATTTCCCGATGATTTTATTTTTAAATATCGTGATATTGCTGACGGATACAAAATGATTGGAAATGCTGTTGCTGTAAATTTTGCTCACCATTTAGCAAAAAAAATAATGGCTGATTTAAAATAAACTATGGAAAACAAGCGTAAACATCTTGAATTTATACAAAACATAATTAGCCGAATGGCTGGCAATTTGTTTTTTCTAAGAGGCTGGACTATCACCCTAATCGGTGCATTACTTGCATTATTTTCAAAAAACAATAGCCCTGATTATGTTTTCTATTTTTTGATTGTTATTGTCCTTATTTTTTGGATTCTAGACGGATATTTTCTATCTCAAGAGCGTTCATATAGAGATTTGTATAATTATGTTAGAAAACTAAAAGAGGAGGAAATTAATTACTCCATGGATATAAGTGAATATCAAAAACTTAAAAAAAATACTATTATTTTTGCAATGTTTTCTACATCTCTTTTAATTTTTTATCTACCATTGATAGGCATAGCATTTTATATTATTTATCAATTAAAATAAAAATATGGCAAGAAAAACATTTTTTAGTTTTCATTATGCACCTGACTGTTGGCGGGCTTCCCAAATAAAAAATAGTTGGGTTACACAAGACAGAAAATCAGCTGGTTTTTTTAATTCTGTCGACTGGGAGGAAGTAAAGAAAAAACAAGATTCCGAAATAGAAAAATGGATTGATAATCAATTAGTCGGAACATCGGTAACAGTTGTTTTGATTGGATCAAAAACTGCTGGTAGAAAATGGATTAACTACGAAATAACAAGTAGCCATAAAAAAGGAAATGGTCTTTTGGGTATTTATATTCACAATAAGAAAAACAGTAAAGGTCTTAGAAGTAAAAAAGGAAGAAATCCATTTGATAATTGGTCCATAACGAGAAATGGACAGAAAATTCTGCTTTCAAGTATTTATCCAACATATGATTGGGTTAATAATGACGGATATAATAATATGGGAATCTGGATTGAAAAAGCAGCAAAAAATGCAGGTAGATAAATATTAAAGGAATAAGGTGTTTTGGGCTTTGAGAATTCACCCCTTTAATTCCCCTCTTCCCAAAGCCCAAAACGGAAAAAGAAATTTGAAAATTTTTTAAAACAAGTTTTCTTATCAGAAAACAAAAGAAAAGCATACATCACATAACACGGCATATCTGGTTACGGCTTTTATACAAACTCCGCCCATATTTATCTTTCCAATGCTTCCTAAACAAATAAAAATTTACAATAATTATCAAATTATAATAAAAACAGCAGTTATTGAACTTAAAAATAAAAGAAACGGATTGCAAATCTGTTCTCGCAATAAAGCATATTAAAATATTAAAATAACAACCATGAAAATACAAATTGATCACATCGCGAAAATGGAAGGACATGCTGGATTTGTGGGACATATTGTCAAAGGCAAGGTCAAAAAAGCACAAGTGGAAGTTGAAGAAGGAGCACGGCTCATTGAGAGTCTGCTCGTTGGCAGAAGCTATGAGGATGTTCCAGTCATAACTTCTCGAATTTGCGGTCTCTGTCCCGTTATTCACGGAATAACGAGTATTAAAGCACTGGAACAAGCATTTGATATAACTCCCACCAAAGAGACGGTTATTCTCCGTGAATTAATGCTCGCAGGACAAATCATTCAAAGTCATGTTCTGCACATTTTTTTCCTCAGTGCCACGGACTATTTCAAAAATCGTGACGGTTTGGATTTAGCAGGAGAAAATCCTGAATTTGCCAAAAAAGTTTTGACTTTAAGAGATTTCGGAAATAATGTTATCAAGTTGATTGGCGGACGAGCTGTTCATCCGTTGACACCCAAAGTTGGGGGTTGGCACAAAATTCCAAACAAAGAAATTCTCAGTCAAATTGAAACTGAATCAAAAAAAGTTCTTCCTTATAGTAAGTTATTAGTAGATTTCATTCTCAGTCTTGATATGCCAAATTTCAAAAGAAAAACTGAATATATCGCACACAAACCAAAAGAAAAAGGTAAGTATTCTTCGTATTATGGGAAAATGTATTCTTTAGAAGGCTGGATTGCCGATGAAGAAAAATTCCGAAATGAAATTAAAGAACAGCAAATTGATGGAACTGTGGCAAAGCTTGCAAAACGAGCTGGAGGAAGTTATGCAACAGATGCACTTGCCAGACTTCATATCAACAGAGAAAACTTAAACCCAAACGCAAAAAGAACATTAAAATCTACTGGACTTGAATTTCCTTTATATAATCCTTTCTATAACACCCTTGCCCAAGCCATTGAAGTTATTCATTATGTAGAAGAATGTCGGAAATTGGCAGGTGAACTTGAAAGTTCTAATTTAAAAAACATTAATACAAAATTTGAAGTGAAAAAAGGATTTGGTTCTGCCCTTCTTGAAGCTCCGCGAGGAACGCTGTATCATTCCTATGATATTGATGAAAAAGGTATCGTTACTCGAGCAGATGTCATGACACCGACTGCTCAGCTCCTCGTCAATCTTAATGATGATCTGAAAAGATATCTCCCACACATTAAAAAATATAAAAAAGAAAGAAGAGAACTTGAAATTCTAAAGCTCATTCATTCCTACGATCCGTGCATTTCTTGTTCAACTCATTAATCAAACTGGTATATCTTACATTTTATAATTTTTGTCATTTCGAATACCGCAGTGTGAGAAATCTTTGAGTCTTATCGCTCATAAAGATAATAGAATAATTGATGAGACTAATTTAGTTTTTAGATCTCTCAATCACTTCGCTCATTTCGAGATGACAAAAGTAATATTATTTTTTAGTATTAATATATTAAATTAATCTTAATATGCATGACATCCACGCTGCCAATCAAATTCTCAAAACTGCATTGGAATATGCGGAAAAAAATAAGTGCAAAAAAATATACTCCATGGCAATTGAGCTTGGAAAAATTGTTGAGCATAACGAACTGATTACTCCTGAAAATTTGAAATATAATATTAAGCTGATTTCAAAAAACACAATCGCTGAGAATTGTGAAATTATTGTGAATTCCAAGAATAATAATGAATTAAAACTGATTGAAATTGATGGAGAATAGCACATAATCCATTTGAATAAGTCGTCCAATATGTTGGCTTAATGTCTTCTGAGAGTACCATTGCAGTTTCGAAACAATCTATCTCTCTGGAGTTCACTCTTTAGAGTGTAAGCAAGCTACGACAAACACGTTTTACAGGTTAAAACCGGAACTCCAGTAATTAAAATATATTGACTTCTCTTTTTATTTGCCTCAATATCTAAATAATAAAAAAAACAGACTTGCTATAAGTCTGTTTTTTATAATTTTAAATTTATGAAAAAAATTTGTCATCTGAAACGATATAAAGAGCGATTTCTCTCCACTCCACTTACTCATACTTCGCAAGGTGACGGTCAAAATAACAAATTATATTGAACTACGAAATTCAACATACTTGTCACCCTGAGTCACTCACCTTGTCACCCTGAGCCTGTCGAAGGGTTGAAGTCTCAAGAAATATTACTAATCAATATGGAAATGGTTCGACAAGCTCACCATAACATTCAGCTCACCATAACAAATTTAGCTATTTCTTAATTCAAAATAAATTAATAATATTTTAATTTCTATAAACCTCTAAATAAATTTATCTTCTCTCCTACTTTTTTCTGAACTGCATCGCGAGCCAATGTCAAAACTTTTCTCGGATCAGTTGCCATTTGTCCACTAGTAAAAAAATCATTTAGGGCTTCCACAAAAACCATGCGAACTTCTGTGTCGATATTCACACTGATAATGCCACATTCTTTTATAGCTTTTTTAATATCTTCCGAAGGAGTTCCAGAACCGCCATGAAGCACGAAAGGAATTGAAACTTTTTTTCTTAAATTATGTAACAAATCAATATCCAAGCGAGGATTACCTTCGGGCTTATACATTCCATGAACATTCCCAATAATCACTGCCAAAGTGTCAACACCAGTTTTTTCAACAAATTTTTCAATTTCATTCGGATCAGTTTTTTCCATTTGCTTTAAAGTTACACCAGCCTCAACGCTTGTGTCCAATTTTGGAATTTTACCAAGTTCTGCTTGCACAACAACCCCTCTTTCATGAGCATAATCAACAATGTCTTTTGTGACCTCGATATTTTTTTCAAACTCTAGGTGAGACGAATCAACCATTACTGACGAAAATCCTGCATCAATACATTTTTTAACAAACTTCGAATCTTTTCCATGATCAAGATGCATTACCAGATCGGCGCTTGATTCTTCAATTACTGCTTTAACCATATTAACCAGCGGTAAAAAACCAGCATATTCCACCGCCGATTCTGTAATACCAATCAAAGCTGGCATTTTTTTTTCTTCAGCTGCTCTCGCAATCCCTTGTGCTACTTCCAGATTTGAAGTATTAAACATTCCAAAAGCATATTTCCCTTCTTGAGCATTTTTAATAATTTCTTGAATTAGTGTCATTTGATGTAAAATTAATTATTTATTATATTAAACATTACATATGTATATGCGAATAAATTAACCAATAAAATAAGAATGTACATATAGTTATTTTTCTTTTTCACATTTTTAATTTCATCCAAATAAATTTACAATCCTCAAAAATTCACTAGCATTCAGCGAGGCACCACCAACTAGAAGCCCGTTCATTCCGGTTTTATTTACAATATCAAAAGCATTTTGACTGTTCACACTACCACCATATAAAACAAAAACTTTTTCAGCGGTCGGTCGGTCATATAATTTTGTAATAATTTTTCGAATCAAAAGTTCAGCACTCATAATCTCGTCAATTGTGGGCACTACTCCACTTCCAATAGCCCAAATTGGTTCATAGGCAATAATCATCGTAGAAGCCTTTGATTTATTCATATCTACAAAGGCCTCTTGAAGTTGAGTTGTAATCACATCACTCGCCAAATCCTGATTCTTTTCTGATAATGTCTCTCCAATACAGAGAATTGGTTTAATTCCATTTTTTTGTGCTGACTTGATTTTTGCATTCACAATCTCATCTGTTTCTCTTGCATATTTTCGTCTTTCCGAATGGCCAATAATTGCATAATCAACACCAAAATTTTTTGCCATTTTGCAAGATATTTCTCCTGTAAACGCCCCTTGATCTTCCCAAAATATATTTTGAATTCCTAATTCAAGACTTGCATTACTTTTGATTTTTGCCAAATAAATTGCCGGCGGACAAATTATAATATTAGTATTATCAGATTTTTTAATTCCTTTTTTTATTGTATTTAGAAGATTATCTGCCTCAGTAAAACTGACTGGATTCATTTTCCAGTTGGCTACTATTATTTTTTGATTTTTATACATCATTATATATTCTTCCTTAATTTCTCCGCCTTAGCAATTCTTTCCACAGTGACAGCATAATGCAAAAGAAAAACTAGCAAGAAATTTCTAAATTAAATTTTTGATATGCAATTTTTCATGAAAGTAATATCCTGTGTTACGCACATTCTTAACCAAGACCCTTCCCGTATTGGATCCATATTAAAAGAATCTGTCGGATATATTGCTAATCTTTTTTTAATAAATTCATAGAGCAAATCCATTGGTGAAAGCGTTTTATAATATCTAAAATAAACCGAATTTCCCCCATCAGGTTCTATATAATCGATTATGTTCCAATTTTTTTTAATTCTGCAATTATCAATTGATTGCTTTTCTTCTGTAAAATTCGATTTTTTTCTATTGTATCATAATAGTTTTTAAATCTGGAAACATGGTTGCAACATCATCAACGACAAGAGGATGAGAATATTTCAATAATTCGCTTGACTCTGATAAAATATAACCGCTATGATAGACAACAGGTATGCCATAGGCTAACAATATTTATAAAATGTGTGCAAATTTTTAGATATCGGGTAATAATTCTCGTAACCAACATAACATTTAACACCAACAATTAACTTTCTTTCGATAAAATTCTTCAATTCATCAATCTGCCCCTTGCTAATTCTAGCATAGTCAATATTCCCGATTACTTTTAATCTAGAATGCTTCTTGGCTATTTCCACCAATTGAGCTGTTGTATATCCCTTAATTTCACAGCCAAAATTATTCGCAATAATTAATGAAATATCAATGCCCGCATCATCCATGGATTTATAGAGATCGTTTACTGATTTTCCATTATGACCTGCAAATGGACCAATATGCGTATGTGCATCTATTATCATAAATTATTTGAAATTATGAATTATGCTTTTCCCCTGTTGTAATCGGACGAGCCTGTAAAATATATATTTTATTTCCTTTTTTGCACCATTCTATATCACAGCCTTTATTATATATCTTTTCTATCTTTAAGGCTATTTTTACAAGATCTATTATTTCTCTCCCTCTTAATTTTTGCTTGAATGTTCTTTTAATGTGCATTAATTTAGATCCGCCTTTTTTTGTCGCTACATATATAATTTTTTGTTCATTAACATCAGCCTCTGTAATAATATTATTTCCTCTCTCAATTTTATAAGTATCAGGGACTACCTCTCCCTGAACCAAAAGTTCGCCTAGTCCAAATACTGCTTCAATCAATATGTTTTTATCATTAGATATTAGTGGATTTTTTGTAAAACATACTCCCGAAACTTCGCAATCTAGGCTTTCTTGAACAATTACAGCCATTTTTATTGAGGATAAGTCTTTTATAGAGCTAGCATAATTGATTACTCTGCTGTTAAAAACTGACGCCCAACATTTTTTTATATTTATAATAATCATATTTGGAGGAATATTCAAATAGCTATCAAACTGACCAGCCCAAGACCTCTTTGTGGCATCTTCTACATTTGCAGAAGACCTAACGGCATATCTTTTTATATTGCTTGTTTGAATCCATAAGTTAATTTCTGAAACTATATCATCAGGAATTTTGCTAGTTAAAATGATTTTTTGTATCTTTTCCGCAGCACAAAATACGGCTTTTTTTGATGATAATTTTGACATTTTATCTATTGCGCCGATTAAATTATTTTCCTTTAAAAATAAATCGTATGCATTTGCTCCTACAACAATACCTTTTGGCATATTAATTCCATGTTTTGCCATAATTGCAAGTGACATCGCCTTCCCCCCTATTTTTTGGCTGGAGATAGATTTGGTTTTATTGGTCATACGCAATATAACCAATATTTACCCGTATAGTTTGGAAACTCTGAAGAGAAAGAATTTCTTGTCTCGGACTCCTCTGACTACAGTTCGGAAGCCTTTGAGTTTTGCGTTGAAAGATTCGGCGGAAGCGTTGGTGCTTAATATAAAATAAAAATCAAAAAATTACTTTTCTTTCAAATATTTATAAATACTTGTAACAGCAACAGCTCCCTCTGAAACTGCTGTCACAATTTGACGAAGTCCGTTTGAGCCGTTTGTAATGTCACCAGCAGAATAAACCCCTTTCACATTAGTAGAACCATCTTGATTAATTTTAATACAATTACTTTCGTCTACTTCTATACCAATCTCCTTAATCAAGCTCGTCGAAGGAACCGACCCCACCTCAATGAATAACCCATCCAAATTGAGTCTTGTATTGCCATTATATTCTCTGTCAAGCT
>JAHYJV010000024.1 GCA_019428855.1 Patescibacteria group bacterium
TAGATATCCACAGCAGATATTCATTTGCACTCTGCTATAAAAAACACAACAGTTTATATGCCAGAGACTTTATGACAAAACTAGAACAAGTATTCCCATACAAGATTAAAACAATTCAGACAGACAATGGAAGTGAATTTCATAAATACTTTATGCAATATCTAGAAAAAAGAAATATCACTCACTATTGGAACTACAAAGGACAACCATACAAACAGGGACACATTGAAAAGTTCAACAGAACAATTCAAGAAGAATTCATAGATCAAAATGAAATATACTTTGACGAGATAGAGCAATTCAATGAAAAAATGTTAGAATGGATTATATGGTATAATACAAAAAGATATCATTGGAGCTTGGGCTTGCAATCCCCCGTGGATTATATGATTAATAATAATTTATTGTCCAGAATGTGTTGGACTAATACAGATGTTTGATATATTTGGAATAATAGTGTAGACTTAAATAAATAAGTTGTAAATTATATAAATAATTAATCTGTAAAATAAACGCTATGAAAGTAATACTAACAAAAGATGTGCAGGATTTAGGGAAAAATGGTGACATTAAGGATGTTTCCGATGGATATGCTAGAAATTTTTTAATTCCAGCAGGGTCGGCGAAAATTGCCACAAAAAATGCGATTAAGCAAAGTGAAGCGATTAGAGAGAAGAGGATTAAGGAGGTAGAAGAGAGTATTAAATTGTCAAAAGATATTGTAAATAAAATCAAGGGTTTTGTTTTAAATATCCAAGCGAAGTCTGAAAATAATGGTAAACTTTATGCAGCCATAAAGCCAGAGGAAATTTCTACTCATTTAATTGAAAAAGGTTTTCAAATTAAGAAAGATAATATTGTAATTGAAAAACCAATAAAGGAGCTCGGGGATTACGAGGTTTTAGTGATTTTTGATTACGATTTAAAAACAAAGGTAAATTTAACAGTTGAGAGTGATAAAAAAAAATAGGGCTTTGTGCCCTATTTTTTATTTACTGATTAATAAATAAAAATATTATGTCACAAACAAAATATATTTTTGTTGCGGGTGGAGTAATGTCTGGGATTGGCAAAGGAATTGCAACTGCTGCAATTGGAAAAGTTTTACAAAGTAAGGGCTATACTACGACAGCTATCAAAATTGATCCATATATTAATGTTGATGCTGGCACAATGAATCCAATTGAACATGGTGAGACTTTTGTTACTGATGATGGAGTTGAAACAGACCAAGATATAGGTAATTATGAGAGATTTTTAGGCGTTGATATCCTTTCTGATAATTATATGACCACTGGACGAGTATATGAATCTGTGATACAGAGAGAGAGAAATTTGGAATATGAAGGAAAATGTGTAGAAGTTGTTCCTCATATACCAATGGAAGTGATTAGGAGAATTAAAAAAGTAGCCAAAAATACAAAGGCTGATTTTGTTTTAATTGAAATCGGAGGAACTATTGGAGAATATCAAAATATACTTTTTCTAGAAGCTGCTCGAATGTTAAAACTTCAGATACCAAAAGATGTCCTTTTCTTTTTAGTAAGTTATCTTCCAGTGCCGAGTAAAATTGGTGAAATGAAGACAAAACCGACACAGTATGCAGCTCGTTCCTTGAATTCGGTTGGCATTCAGCCTGATTTTATTCTTTGTCGAAGTGAAGTGCGGATAGATCAGGCAAGGAGAGAAAAAATATCAATGTTTTGTAATGTGGAGAAAGATTGTGTTCTTTCTGCGCCAGATGTTGATTCCGTTTATGATGTACCAGTTAATTTTGACGATGAGAATTTGGCCAAAAAAATACTTTCTAAGTTGAATTTGAGAGCAAAAAAGAATGATTTGGAGGAATGGAGAAATTTTGTGAAGAAAGTTCATAATCTTCAAGAAGAGGTAAAGATTGGGATCGTGGGGAAGTATTTTTCAACAGGAGATTTTGTGCTTTCAGATTCATATATCTCCGTAATTGAATCAATCAAATATGCTGCTTGGGCAAACAATCGCAAACCGATTATCGAATGGATTAATTCGGAAGAATATGAGAGAAATCCTGAGAAATTATCAAAATTAAAAAAATTAGACGGAGTAATTATTCCTGGAGGGTTTGGAAGTAGGGGGATTGAGGGAAAAATTAAGGCGATTGAATATTTGAGAAAAAATAAAATTCCCTTCCTGGGACTTTGTTATGGAATGCAAATCGCTTGTATCGAGTTTGCTAGAAATGTTTGCGGACTGGAAATGGCAAACACGACTGAAATTGACAAAAATACGAAATATCCAGTCATAGATATTATGCCAGAACAAAAGAAAAATCTAAAAGAAAAAAACTATGGTGCAACTATGCGACTTGGAGCATATCCAGCAAATTTGAAAAAAGGCACAATAGCTCAAAATGCATATAAGACGAATTTAATTTCCGAGCGGCATCGACACAGATGGGAAGTTAATCCAGAGTATATCGAAATTCTTGAGAAAAAAGGTTTAGTTTTTTCGGGAACCTCTCCTGATGGGCAATTGATGGAAATAATCGAACTTTCCAAAAGTAAACATCCGTTTTTTGTGGCAACCCAGTTTCATCCGGAATTTAAATCACGACCACTTAATCCGCATCCTCTTTTCAAAGAGTTTATTAAGGCGGGGATAAGGATAAAGTAGCTAGCATTAAGCAAATAGGATTTGGAGTTTAGGTTTTAGCTTGTAAGATTGTATTTCTCGCAATTAACTTGCACCACAAAAAATGAACTCCGCTTACTGAGAGAAATTTTGAAGAAGCATTGCTAGTTAAAATTTGATTTAAATTTTTTCATTTATTACTTCTGGTTTGCATAAAAAGATATAAAAAAACAGGCGTTAAACCTGTTTTTTTACAAAAATATCAATTCAATAAAATTTATTTTACAGCAACTTTCTTTGGTTCGTTTTGTGGAACTTTGTTCTCTTCGATGCTGACAAATTTCACTCTTTTTTTGTTGCCATTAAATTTTGTGATTTGTTTTTCGGTAAATTTTACAAATCCCGGAACTATAGCAAAAATTGTATGATCTTTTCCTTGCATCACTCCTTTGCCGAGTCTGAATTTATTTCCTCTTTGTCTGACAATAATGCTGCCAGCTTTTGCTGCTTGATTACCATAAACCTTAACTCCTAAATACTTTGGATTACTGTCTCTTAGGTTGGACGAAGTTCCACCAGCTTTCTTATGTGCCATTGTTTTATCATTAGTTATTTATTTTGAAATATAATTACTTCTCTGGCAACTTTTTGATCAAGGCGATCGTATATGATTGAATTTCGGGAAGTAATGCGGGTATGTTTTGTAATAAGTCCCTCATCTAATGGACAATTAACAGAATAGCCTATTTTTTCTAGTTTGTCAATAAAAGGTGCAAACATATATTGACATTCCTTGATTTTGTATGCTGGAAGGGTGACCACGAGATTTGCCTTTTTTCTCAGAACTAGTTTGGCAGCCTGAAAGAATTTTAAATATATTTTTTCTAGCTCAGAAAAATTTTTTTTCATCTCTTTCAGATTGGGTAGTTTTTTATATACTGGACCTAAAGTGGATTCTGTTACAATTGCGTCGATTGAGTTTGGGCTGATTTTCCTTGATATATTTCCGACATCAGATTGGAAAATTTTGTATTCAGGATAAGTTAAATCATATTTTTCAGAAAGCCAATGAAGATTTTCCTTTGTATTATCAATTTGCTTGTCATTGGCATCACTACCTACAACTCTATAGTCATTTAAAAGGGCTTCTTGCAGGATTGTGCCAATTCCGCAAAATGGATCAAAGATAGTTTTCCCTTTCTCAATGCTGGCTAAATTAATCATAATTTGAGCAAGCTTGGGTGGAATCATGCCAATGCGGGAATCTCTCTTAGGTCTGCCATAATCACGCTCAGAGTAGCTCTCAACATCTTGTACGGCTACTGTTTTAGAAAGAAGTATCTTTTTATTAGACATGATGATATTCAGTTCGATACCTCTAATTGTCAGTTTATTTTTATAAATTGAGGCACTGTTTAATTCTAATGTTTCGTTATCAGGAAAAATCAGTCTCACACTAGATTTTCCAGCCTCAAATTTTTTTATGTCTATGAATCTTTTCCGTATTTCATCAAATATTTTTCTCATCTCTTTGTTGTCGTGTTGTTCTGTGAAATAAAAACTATAGCCGATATTTTTCTTCCCAGTTAATTTATCAAGGAGAAAAAGGATGTTTTGAAATACTTCTTCAAGGTTTGAGTGAACATCAATAACTTGTGATATTTTTTTTGTACCGCCTAATTGCTTTATCAAGTCTTTGAAGTTTATTTCACGCTCTATATCTAAAGTTAGCATTTCTTTAGAAATAAATTTAACACTGTATTTTACTTCTAATTTCCTTAACATTTTTTGCAGTTCGGCAACAGATAGTGAAGGGATTCTTCCTAAATGGAATATATATTTCATAAATTGGTTTCTTAGTCTATAATGGTTATAAGGTTTAGCTAATTTGTTATTAAATGCATATGAATTTCATCGAAACTCAAGGTGAAAAAATATTTCTGTTCATTGGATTTCTACTTGTTTTGATTACGGGATTTTTTTCCGGATATTTATTTTCTCAGGAGCAGACTGAAAAACAAGAAATTGTCATTGAAAATCCAAATTTGAGTTGCACAGAATTTATATCTTCCCAGCCCGAAATAACTCTAGGATCTTTGATAAAGAGGGGTGATGAGCAGGAAGTTTCTAATTCAGAACAAATAATGGGCTCTTTTGTCGCAAGCAAGAACAGTACTATTTATCATAAAGCAGATTGCACAATTGTCAAGAGGATTAAGGACGAGAACAGGATATTTTTTAGCTCCGCAAAAGAAGCAGAAGACAGAGGGTTTAAGTTACATAGTGGGGAATAGTTAATTAACTATTCTTTTCGCTTATGTGATGATGCTGTGGTCTAAGACGATAGTTTTTTATGAATTTTGTTGGTTAGCTTTGGCTAACTTTTTTATTTCCCAAGCATTTCTATAATTTGATTCTGATAAAGCAGGAATAATCCCAATATTATCATAACCAAGCCCATTAGGGTTTTGACAATCATTCTGGTTCGGAGGCGCATATTTTCCATTTTGTTAATATCAAATCCCCAGGCGGCGATAATAAGAATAATAACAAGAGGTAAAACAAAGATAATATTGTAAACAAATAAATATACATATCCTTGCATTTGCATAATATCTTGTGAAAGCATGCTTAAAATTGCGAGATAAACCTGTCCTGTGCAAGGAAGTTCAAAGGCAGAAACCAGAATACCAGCTATGAAGACTGACGGAACCGATCCTTTTATAAGGAATTTTACAAAAATTGGTTTTGTCTTTTTTGGTATTATAAGAAGCTGTTTACCGTTTGGATAAAGACCTTCTTTAATTTCTAGAAATCCCACCAAGAGAACAATTATTCCGGCAATAATTCCGATTTGCGTAGCAACATCGAAATGTGTGATGATTTTCATAAGTCCCAGTCCAGCAAGATAGTATGTTGTAAAAACTGCTCCAATATAGAAAAGGCCAATTTTTAACATTCTTCTGCGAGAAGTTTTGAGAGAGATGAGAACCGTAATTAGAAAAATCAAAACCGCGATAGCACAAGGGTTGATTGAATCAATGGCAGCGGTGGTGATGATGAGAATTAAGGATATTTGTTTTTGATTATCTGATTCATTCTCAATTGCACATATTTCTCCTTCAATGCTACAAACATCATTGTCCGTGTTTCCTCCTATAAAATCAATTTTTTTGACATTTGGCCAATTTTTCAGATATTCGTGACAATCAAGAAGGAGACTTTCTTGATTTGAATACTTTTCTTCAATCTTGTTTCTGAGATTATTTTTGATGTCGTCTACTCCGAATAAATATTCATTTCCAATGAAAATCAAAGGGGTTCCCGCTTTTTTATCGGGGACATTGTATTCTTGAACGAAGTTATAGAATAGTTGGCGACATTGCTCATCTTCCTTAACATCATGTTCTAAAAACTCAATCCGGTCGTTATACTCTGTTTTTATTTCTTCAAGAAACGGTTTAATTTTTTGACATTTTGAACAATCGACAGCATAAAAGTAAATAACCCTAATTTTTTCGTTTGATTCTTCGTTTTTAGCATTGGCATTGTTGTTTGCCAAAAAGAAAAAAGCGGTGATTAAGAGGATAAAGATAGATAGAAATTTTTTCATTGATATTGAATTTAAAAATTGATATGTATCCATTTTAACTTAAAATTTGATTTTAGACAATTATTTGCATATTTACTATTAAGTCCTTTTGAAATATAAAAAAACAACCTGAGCGGTTAATATTAAGAGAGGGAGAGGAAGAAAACGAGTTTCTTCCTCTTTTTTTAAAAGACCTTTAGCAGTCGTAGTCAGAATCTTCTTGACGCGGTTTTACACCTCCTGGCTTGCGTATGATCAAATCAGGGATTTCGATAATCATTGTACATATTTCAAGAAATGTACAAATGATTTTTTCTATACCGCTCAAAATTCTTTCCATTCTGCTGCTAGTCTTTTCAGTGTTTCGTTGCATATTTTTCTCTCCGCAGTGCATATCATTAAGATAGGCACTGTAGTGATTCTACAGTATAAAATTGCGATTAGTCAATAGTCATAATTATTGACTTGATTAAATCTATTATTGTGCTATTTTGAATGTATAAATAAAATATAAATAAAGCTAAAAGAATAAAACAAAAATAAGGAGGGAATTCCTTGTTCTTTTACAAATGAATAGATTGAACACATGGAGGAGATGTATTGGTAAGAAAAAATAGAGGAAAGAAGCAAAAATTGCCGTCAACTACTATAATCATTGATGGTGATAATATCATTAAATCACTAGAAGAGCAGCTCGGGTTAGAAATTATTGATTTGATGGTTTTTATTAAATATATCTTTAATGATTTAGCTGGCTGTTTAAAAAAAGTTAAAAATTTAGAAAAAAGGTTGTTTGGTCCGATTATCTTAGTTATTAGCGAAGATGTTAATGACAGAGAAGGACAAAATGTTTTTTTGGAAAAGATTAAAAAAAATTCAGGAGGGTTGATTGAAACATTTATAATTCCGTCCAAGACAGTTAACAACGGCACGCGAGTTAGTTGTACGGATTTAGATGTTGGAGTTTTTTTGACTTTAGGATTAATGAGCCAAGAAATCCAAAGAGTGATTTTATTCTCTGGTGATGGAGATTATAAAAGAGTCTTAAGATGGTCCGGAGTTAGGAATAATAAGGATATATCATTGGTCTGTGTTCGTGGATCTGACTCAGAAAAACTGAAGGAACGCTTTGGAGATCTAGGAGGAACTGTTTTTATCATTATTAAAAATAAAATAACTATATTTAAATGGGGCAAGAAAATATTTGAAAAAAAGGGTCCAATATCAGGATTAAAGGAATCTGATAAAAGTCAAGAGTTGCCAATTGTTAAAAATAATGGTAATGGGGGTAATAGTGGGAAAAGTCCAGAGAATGCAAAGCACAGAAAAAAGAAAAGCGGAAAAATAAGAGGCAGAGATAAGAGAGAAAATAGGAGGACGATATGAATTATCAAATATTTTTTTATGGGTTAATATTTTTAGCTCTGACATTTGTTTCAGTTAACAGCTGGCCAATGTACACGCTTATGATCGGATTATTCTTGATGTGTGTTGCAACAATAATTCCTCCAATAAAGTAGAAATTGGATATTCTGGTTTCAGCATTAGCTGGCCAGTTTTTTTTGTAAATTTTAGGAAATGCTCTCGGGATCAATATCGATAATCCAGTCTTGTGCGACGAGTTCAAGCAGGGAATTGCGAAGTTCGAAGTCTGAGCAAATTGATTTGATAATAATATTCCAACGATATTTTCCGTATTCGATAAAGCTGGAGGCGGCAAAGGGAGTGGTTATTTGAAAATTTTCTTTTAATATTTCATTTTCTGCTATAATGTGTTTTATAATCTTGTACATATTTTCAGCTTCTCGTTGACACTGGAATTGATTTTGATTTTTATAAATTAGTTTGATGAGTTGTGAAAACGGAGGATAACCAATTCCCGATGGCAATTTTCGACTTTCAATCTCTTCTTTATAGAAAGCATTAATATTACTTTTGAGATAGGAGAACATATTATTTTTAATGTCATTCGTTTGTAGAAAAACTTCTTGATTTTCACTGGCGAGCATTGAAATGGACCTGAGAAATTGAACAGTTTTTTCTTTGGATTTAAATTCTGTTTGATTGAAAATTATCTCAGGAAACAGGATTCCAATAGTGCTGATGTTTTTCATATTCCAATTTTTCAAAACCATTTGCGTACCAAGTAAAATGTCAATTTTTCCAGCTATAAAATCGGATTGGATTTTTGTTTGTTTGCACCCTTGTGAAATCGTGTCGCTGTCTAGTCTGGCAATTTGGATATTTTTTCCTTCAAATAGCTTTTCGATTTCATTTTCGATTTCTTCAGAACCATAACCAAAGGAATTTATTCTTTGTCCTTGGCATTTTGGACATTGTTTTATTAAGTTTGATTTTTCTTTACATCTTGTGCAGTATAGATAATTATTTTGCATTATCAAAATATTTTCGCAATTTTTACATTCGGCAATATAATCGCAATCTCGACACTTAGTAATAGTATTTTTGCCAAGTCGAGGAATGAATAATACTGCTTGATTTTTTTGATAGATATTTTCAAGTAAATTATTTTTCAGTTTTTCCGAGAGGACAGAATAATTTCCTGTTTTTCTTTCGTTTTCCATATTGATTTTTTCAAGATGATATTTTTCTTTTTTTGTGATTAATTCAATTTTTGCAAAATCTTCACTTTTTTCTGCGAGATAGTAGCTGTCAATCGAGGGAGCGGGGGAGGAAAGCACAAGTTTGGCTTTCCATATTTTTGCCAATTCTTGAGCAACTTTGATGCCCTGATACCTGGGATTTTGATCCCATTGTTTGTAGCTGGAATTGTGTTCGTCATCTGCAATAATTAATTTGAGGTTTTGAAAGGGGGCAAAAACAGCCTGTCTTGTGCCGATGATAATTTGAGCTTGGCCACTTTTAATTTTTCTCCACTCGTCAAAATATTGATTATTTGTTAGTTCACTTGTCATGAGGGCTATATTTTCTGTTCCAAATGTTTTTGCATAAAAATTGGAGAAGTTATAAATATCAAAATATTCAGGCAAAAGAAGAAGGACTTGATCTCTTTGGTCGTTGTGGTGAGTTTGTCGAACTGTTTTCCTTATAATCTCAACATATAAGTCATATTTTTCGCTTTGTAGATTATGCAATAGGAGAATTTTTTCTTTGTCTTTTGATTTACTGAAAAAAATATTTTTTTGTTTTTTTTCAATAACATTGATTGTGCAGTTTGTGTTTAATTCTATTTTTTTTCGTGCTTCTTTTTTTGTTATTTCAGGAAGGGCTGATTTTACAACCGAGCCTAAAGGGGAATAATAATAATTTGAAACAAATTCGAGAAGCTGGATTTGTTCTTTTGATATTTGAATTGAATTATCTAAGACATTTGTAATTTCCTTAAGCTTATAGTTTATTTTTTCAAGGTTAATATTTTGTATTTCACGAACAATTCCCAAGACGGTTTTGTTACGAAGGGATATTTCCACAACACTGCCGATTTCTATTTTTGCTGTTATTTTTTTTGAAATTAGATAAGAAAAAAATTGAGCCATATTTCTGGGTATTTTGACGGCAGGAATCACCTGGGCAACAAGTTTTTCATTATTTTCTTTTGGCATGTATTTTTTTTGAATCGTCATTGTTAAATATTATTGTCATTCTGGAACGATAGCTATAGAATCTCGTAATTATTAGCGTGGAATTTTTTGTCATTTTGAACAATGTTATGCTGAATTTATTTCAGTATTGATTCAGAATCTTTTATGTATTTCAAACAATAGGTCCACAAAGCACATAATATTAATTATAATAAATTTAATTATACTTCGTGACCGTAAATTTATAAAGCTCAATCACTTCATTCTCTAGATTAATACTAGCCTTTTGACAAGCGATTGAAATTTGATGTTCTGGCGTTTCAATTCCATCTATATCAGGTAGGAGCAGACCAGTCCTACCATCTGCTGATTTGACAATAATGCCAAATTTTTTTACATCAAGATTTTGAGTTGAATCGATTTGTTCTGGCGAATTTAAAATGCTAACTTCATATTTTAAATTTTCCAATTTATTTTCTTTGATGCAATCAAATCGGTGGTCGCATGTTGCAGCTGAAATCGCATTATCAATGATTTCCTGAGCAAGACATTCTTTGGTCGGCAAAAATGTTCCAATGCAGCCTCGCAATTTTTTTTCAGGACTTATTTCATAAATGGTCACAAAAACTCCTTTTTGCTCACGATAAAAATTTTCTGGTAGTTTTTCGGGAACTTTAATGTTATGACCAGTTTTTACATAGCTTTCTATCGCAAATTTTGCAAGTTTCACATATTCATTCATAATTATATTCTAGTGCATTAAAAGATTTGTGTAAAATATTTTTTAATCCTTTGACAATTATTCTTTTTGTAGTATGCTATTTATTATTGGTAAATAAATCAAAAGGAAATCAAAAGAGGTGAAAAAGATGATAACAATATTTCATGTGATAGAAGCACTTTTTATTAGCAATTTATGCGGGAATTGCATTTATTACTTATGAAAAATTATATTGATTTGTATAAAATCCAATTCTTTTTATATATTTACAGGTGTGTTGACTTTTTACAATTTTGATATATTATAAATAGGTATTTAGAATTTAGCTGAAAAATAATTTTACGGGGCGTAGCGTAACGGCTAACGCACTTGGTTTGGGACCAAGGGACTCCGAGTTCGAATCTCGGCGCCCCGACACAAATTAACTCACAACTGATAACTTAAAACCTGTAACAAGCTTAGACGATGGCTCCATTCTCCCTCCCAGGGTGGACAGGCCTGAGTGGAGCTTTTTGCATATTTACAATCATTATACTCAGTCGCGATGAAGTCCGATTTCGGTTACCCGAAGTCGGACTTCTTTGGCTATCGTGTGCGGATTTGAAAATAAAAATTTGACAACTTACATTGTTTTTTTTATTAATGTTATATTCAAAGGAGGTGATAGATTGTAGTTCGTTAAAACAAAAATAAATATATGCAAGCTCAAGAAATCTTGCGGTAGAGACTAATTGCGAAAAAATACAAGCGGTGATAAAGTGAAAATAAGGAAAATTGGATTGATTGCAATATTATTTATTGCGATAATTGCAAATGGCAGCAATGCCAGTTGAGCCAAGAACAATCGTGGTTGCCCCACTAACGGTTGTGGGACAAGAAACAGGCTTTTGGCTTCATCCAGGTGATACTGTAGAACTGAACTATTATCCTTATCAGTAAGGGAATAGAATGTTTACCACGTGGCCATGCAGACTTGTCTCATTTATTTACGAATAATCCAAGTGCAGGAATGCTTGTTGTAGAATTCGCCTGGAAAGATATGGGTAATCCAAACGATCAGTGGCATGTGTGGAAATCGGCGATGGTTGAATACTCCTGGCCTAAGACTAAGCAAAATTTATATAGTGGAAGCGATACTATTGGTTATAGATTCCTCTATAAAACACAAACTGAGAATATGATATATATTCATGCAAAGATTCAGTGAAGATTGAATTCTTCAAAATTAAAGGCTGATAAGAAAATCAGCCTTTAATCCGTTTTTAATTGGTGGTTTTCTTATATTAATTATTTTTAACTAAATTAAGTTATGAAATAATTTTTCAGTATTACAAAAACAAAATTAATGATCCTTTTTATTTTTTTAGTATTGTCTTTTTTTGAGGGAAAAATAACATCGACAGTATATAATATTATGATTAGTGGGTTTGATTATGAGGCTCTGGGACATTATGCTGAACTTATCCTTCAAATTCCAGTCTTGCTTATATTTATTTTAAATTTTTATCTGTTTTCCTGTGTGGCGATGGCTTTGATTGAAAAAGAAAAAAAAATTACTTTGTCTTTTTACGAATTAAAACAATTTTTGAAAATTAGTAAAACTAAAATAATTATCTCTTTTAATTTCATTATTTTTTCTTTTATTTGGCAAGTTGTGGTTAGTGCTTTGTATAGTCAGGTTGTTCGTCAAATTGGTTTTGAGAATATGATATACTACACTGAAAATGTTTTTCCTATTATATTTTTTATTTTGCTTTTGTTGAAGTTATATCTCTTTGTTTGCATTGCAGGATATCTAGTCGAAAAAAAACATGCCTAAATCGTGATTGACCTACAAACAATTTACTCACCCCATTAACCTCCCAACCCTCTCCAACCTCCCCTCAACTCTCTCCTAATTCCCCAAAATCCCCGCCCAAATAATCGGAAAATCGTTCGGAACTTATCTCGCCGCCCCGACACGCAAAATAACCTTTTATTTAAAAGGTTATTTTTAGCAAAGAGAACGAATTTTCAAACTTTGTAGCATGTGATATGTGCAAAATTTATTAAATTAAAGACCCTTTAAAAAAATTGTGTTTGAAAGGTATAATTAATATAGGGATAATAGTAAATATGTGGTGCTAAAAATAGTATTCTGTGGGATACTGTAGCCATAAACAGTTAATAACTTAGACTATGGTTATGAAAAAACAAGAGACATTGTTAAAATAAATTATACCAAAGACGGTAGCTGGGATCATTCAATGATTGTTACTGCAATAAGTGTTGATGATATGTATATGACATATCACACATCTAATACCAAAGACAAGTCATTGAATTAAATAATGTCAACATATCCGAATGCAAGGTTTCTTGGTTGGCATTTAAAAAGCACCTACTAAACCATTGCTCCCAATATAAAATTAAAGTAGGCAGTTAATAAAATTGTCTACTCGTCTTTATCTAAAAAAAGTTCAATTTATAAACAAATCTAGCTTATCATTATGGCAATTTTAAGAAAAAAAATATTAATTTTTCCAAGCCTGATTATTCTAATTTTAATTGGATTTTTTATTAATTTTAATTATGGCATAACCTCGCTTATTATTGAAAAAATAAAAAATGAAAACCCAGAAGCAAAAGTTGTTGCTTATATAAAAGCAGTTTCAATCGGCGACAGGGAAAAAGCACT
>JAHYJV010000052.1 GCA_019428855.1 Patescibacteria group bacterium
AAATTCAGAAGACACAAGCGGACTAGATGCAAGTTCAAGAGATTTTTTAGAAAATGCCATTGAAGATTATAACAAGATGTTTGGAACATCGTACGATACTTCCTCAGACAAATTCCAAAATTACTATAAAGATGTTAGCGAAAGAGTAAAAAATAGAGAAATAGATATTTTAATCGTAGTAAATATGTTTTTAACCGGATTTGATGCAACTACATTAAACACTCTTTGGGTAGATAAAAATTTAAGATTACATGGTTTACTTCAAGCATATTCTCGTACAAATCGTATTTTAAACAGCATAAAAACTTTTGGAAATATTATTTGTTTTAGAAATTTAGAAAAAGCAACTAATGAATCCATCTCCCTTTTCGGAGATAAAGAAGCAAGCGGAATTGTACTATTAAAAACATATAATGAATATTATAACGGTTATGAGAATGAAGGGAAAGAAGTAAAAGGATATAAAATATTAGTTGAAGAATTACAAGAGAAATTTCCAATAGAGGATAGAATACTTGGAGAAACAAACCAAAAAGATTTTATTAAACTTTATGGCGGTATTTTAAGAGTTCGTAATATTCTTACAACTTTTGATGAGTTTGAGGGTAATGAAATATTAACGGAGCGAGATGTTCAAGATTATCATAGTTTGTACATTGACCTTTATTACGAATTTAGAAAAGGTAAAGATGTAGAAAAAGAGAATATCAATGATGATATTGTTTTTGAAATGGAACTTATCAAACAAATAGAAATAAATATCGATTATATCTTAAAATTAATTAAAAAATATCATGAAGAACACATAAAAGATAAGGAGATTTTATTAGATATAAATAAGGCAATAAATTCAAGTGTAGAACTGCGTAATAAAAAAGATCTTATCCATCAATTTATTGAATCCCTTAATATAAACTCTGCGGTAGATGAAGATTGGCAAAAGTTTGTAGAAAAAAAGAAAATTGAAGAGTTGGAGAGAATAATTAAAGATGAAAACCTTGATCATGATGAGGCATATAAATTTATAAAAAATGCATTCAGGGATGGTAACATACCTACAACAGGCACAGCAATAACTAAAGTTTTACCTCCAGTATCAAGATTTTTGAAAACTGGAGAAAGAACCAAAAAAAGAGAAACCATAATTGAGAAATTTACTAGATTCTTTGAAAAATTCTTTGATATAGCAAAATAAAAAATATAACGACGCCTCTTCTATTTTCTTTTTTTAGAAAAAAGAAGCAAAAAATCTGACGCCCCTCTCTCGTCCTTCGGACATATTCTCTCCCTGCGGTCGAAATTTATTATCGTGAAAATTTAACTCTGCGGTTTTCCTTCGCTTCGCTACGGAACGTTGCACTAAACCTTGGTTTTCTCTTCGAGAAAACGCATATAACAGGGCTTAAAGGGCTCCGAAACCTTGCAGGTTTCTTCCACCCAAATTTTTGCTACGCAAAAACTTCTCTTAATCGCGATGTTATATGAATTCATAATCAAAACCCACTGATTTTCACAAGGATATGGAATTTTATATCCAAGATGTTATTAGGGATTGTAAATACTTAAACTTGCCACTCTCACTATTTTCGTGCCCATTTTTGCCGACAAAAGCCAAAAAAACAAAAGACGATAAGAGACTTCATGCACCCGCGCAAAAATGCCCCGGAATTCCATTCCGGTGGTCGTTGACGAATTGTAATTGTATAACTCAACGGCTTTGTTTTAAAATTCGTGTTATATCCCTACTTTACATGCACAATCATTACTTTTTACACAAACCCATCTTTTGTTA
>JAHYJV010000025.1 GCA_019428855.1 Patescibacteria group bacterium
TACTAGAGGGTTGGACCCGTTTTTAACTTCCTCTCCGTCTGAAATTCCGTCACCATCAGTATCTTTTACCCTTGGGTTTGTTTTATATATAAAAATTTCTTCATAGTCTGAAAGCCCATCATTATCAGTATCTGCAAGAGATGGATTTGTTTTATATATTTCTATTTCATCTCTATCTGTAATTCCATCTCCATCAAAATCCATATCTCCTTCTCCGAGTGGATTAGTCAAATTATCAACTTCATCTTTGTCCGATATTCCATCTCCGTCAGTATCAGGATTCAATCTGTCTGTGCCATAAAATATTTCATCAATGTCAAGAAGACCATCACCATCAGTGTCTGACAAAACTTTTCCAAAAACAAGTGGGTCAAAACCGTCCCTAACTTCTTCGTAATCGCTCATGCCATCGCCATCAGTGTCAGGATTATTGGGATCTGTTCCATATTTTATTTCGTCAATATCCGAAAGTCCATCTTTGTCTGCGTCACCGCTATTCGGATTTGTTCCGTTTTTAATTTCATCTCCGTCTGAAATTCCGTCACCATCGGTGTCTGGTTTATTGGGATTAGTTTTATAAACCATTATCTCTTCGTAGTCACTTAGCCCATCGCCATCGGTGTCTCTTACTTTTGGATTAGTGCCGTAACCGTATATTGGCATTTCTTCTCCATCTGAAAGTCCATCACCATCAGTGTCGGGATTATATGGGTCAAGACCCATAAACAATTCATTCCAATCAGTTACACCATCACTATCTGAATCTAAATACCCAATATTTTCCCACCCTCCAGCTTGAACTTTAAGCAAACAGAATTTCTTGTGGTCTTCCATGGGTATGTTTGCGCACTCTGTTTCATTTTTGGCATCACTAGCTATATAATAAGAAAAACAATAATCTCTAAATTCCTCAGGAACATCATTACAGTTATTGTTAAATTTTGTTTCAAAATTTTTCCATTTGCATAGATTTGGATATTCCAAACTCTTGATTTCTTCACACTTAAAAATTGCTTCCTTGCCACCTTTTTCACCTAATTCAAATGCAGATATTCTGTCTTTGCATTCTTGCTCCTCAAAAGGTTCTCCAACAAAATATTTTTCACACAATCCTGGATCTCTTTTTGAAATAATCGCCCAATCTAAACAAGTTAACCTCTGAACTTTATCTGCAATTGAAAAACATAATTTATCATTGGAGATATTTCTATACACGGCCAGAGTCTTTATACACTCATCTCTAATTTTAAAATCACCCACATCTAAACATTTTTTAATGTTTTCCTCTCGTGAAGCTTCATTGGATTTCATTTGATCAAAGCATAGCTCTTTTTCTTTCCCTTCCTTGCTGTTGCAAATTTTTAAACTAACACCCATGTGATCTCTTTGCCGATAAACAATTGGAGGTTTCTCAGGCTCCTTAATTTCCTTTGGTCTTTTTATGGAGACGGCAACTATTAATAAAACAAAAAGAAATAAAAAGAAAAAAATAATAAATAAAATTATTTTCTTATTGCTATACTTAAGTTTTTCTCTTAATGTTTCAAACATAAAATTTATTTACAATAACACTTTGTATCAATCCAACCCATTGAGTCTTCTCCGTCACCACAAAAACCTGATCCACGACGAAATCCTGCTTGACAAGTTGCAGTTGCAGTATTGCCAAGATTTGCACAAGCCCAACCATTATTATGAACAGTAACACTACATGTTACAGTGTCCATTCCCACACCAACACAAATTTTTCCTAAATTCTTGCAGACATTATCACAGTAAAATACGCCGATGATACTTGGGCGAACAATGTCATATGACACACCTCCTATGTTAAAATCTCCTTTACAACAATAATCCCATTGTTCTGTGCAAGAAAAGCCAGCCATTTTAAAATCAGCATCACTAAATACATCCCTGCATTTGACTGTGTCTGAAATTTCATCACAAACTAATTTTCCCTTTTGACAAGAAGGTCCAGAAGTTCCATCAGCAAGCTCTATCCCATAACATCCCATACCAATCTTCCCTTTCTGCGGATCACCAATACAACCTGCAGTACAAGTTATTGGATTACAACTAAAAACAGAGGTTACCCATGCTTCTGCGTCTTCGGTTCCCGTTCGGCTAAAATATGTAATTTTAGATTCTTTTCTCTCACATGTTTCCATAATACCATCACCATTGCCAGTCTCTTGCACAATTGCATCACCGCAATAAGTTGTATCTTCAGGGACTACATTCAATTCACAATCGAACTTTGCCCAACTTCCATCTCCCATCGGATCATCAAAGCCAAATACTACCATACCAACATTTACGGTTACCCAAGCAATTAAGACAAATACGAAACCATATAAAGATTTTGTGACAGCATTTTTAGCCAAGATTAGAGAATTGGCACTTCCAGCTGATGTAGTTGAAATTATACCTGCTATAATAATAAAGAGTACAGTAATCAGACCCACTATGGCGATTAAATAATCAATAATGTTATTCATAAGTGGTATTATATGGCATATCTTACACGATTCAACTTCATTCCAAATAGTGTCTGGATTATCTGCCATTCTTCCACACGGAACAAGCCCCCCAATTGGAAGCAAACATACTCCATTCTCGCATCTAAAATCACAAACATTACCGCAGGATCCACAATTATTTATATCAGTCGGAAGATAAGACTCGCAACCATCAGAATCATCACAATTGCAATCATCATAATCAATCGCACATTCACTATCGTTAATCGTGTCTATGCAAATCGAACAGCTAGCACATTGTTCTGTCGGACCACAGCCCGTTGGTGTTGCAGAAGAATCACATGTTTCTTGATTCTCCTTTGTTCCATTTCCACAACAATATGCACTTCCAAGGCAGTCAGGATCGTCACAATCATTAACATAAATATCACCATCATCGTTCCCAACGCCATCACAAATTTCAGTAGCTATAACATAATCAGCAGAATCACTATGCATATTTAAACCTTGTGATGCAGTGACTTCGAAAGTATACGAATTATTTACAAGAGAAGGGCAAGATGTTATTTTAAGATTAGAAATGTAAGTTCCTTGAGCTGCCAATGAACCCGTATCAGCTGCTAAGTCATTAGACCATCCTTCAAGGGAACAAGAAACTAAGCCACCAAGAGACAAATCAAATGTTCTATTAGAACAAGTGCTGCTATCGTTGTTCTGAATATTTAAGGTATAAGTCTTTTCTTCTCCAGGAGAAGCTGAAGCTGAAGAAGGCGTAATAGTTACAATTGGATCTCTTTCAATGCAGGCTAGAGAGGTTATAACATAATTTGCAGAATCAGCACTTGACTTCGTCCCATCTGAAACAGCAGTTGCTGTAACAAAAAAATTATAAGTGGCTACCGATAAGCCAGTTTCCACCTCAGAAGTGACATTTAATGTAATATCTTTTTCAGCACCATCAGCTAAGGTAACAGTGGTTTCAGAAAACGAGCTTAACCAATTTCCAGTTCCAGCTGGATCCGTAAAACTTAAATTAAAAGATTCATCCGCACAATCAGTATCATTATTTTTGATATTTACATTATAAGCAATAGTAGCTCCCTCAATTCCAGAATCAGAAACAGGAGTGACAACAACAGTAGGGTTATTAGCTACACATACCGCATAAGTTTCATCTATTGGCATCACAAAAAAAGACACCAAAAAAACAAAAAGGGGAAGAAGGGAATTTTTTATTATTTTTTTTGAAATGTCTTTTGAGATCATTTTTATTTTATAAAATTTATCTAACGATTTTGTGTGCATAGATGTGCCACATCGTTCGCCATCGCAATGACAGATAGCGTTTCATATTTTAACAGTCTTTCTTTGCTAAAACTGAACTGTTGGAACTTCTTTTTCTTTTGGTTCGTCAATTTCAAAAAATTCTCTTTTTTGAATGTTTAACATTCCAGCCACAATGCTGTCTGGGAAAATTTGAATTTTGGTATTAAGGTCACGAACATTACCGTTGTAGAATCTGCGGGAAGCTTGAATTTTATTTTCAGTATCAGAAAGTTCTCTTTGCAGTTCCAGGAAATTTGTATTGGCTTTCAAGTCTGGATAATTTTCACTAACCGCAAACAAACTTTTTAAGGTGCCAGAAAGCATATTTTCTGCTCCCGCTTTTTCTTCCGGATTTTGAGCATTCATGGCGTTTGCTCTTGCCTTTGTCACTTTTTCAAAAAGCTCTCTTTCATGAGTTGCATAACCCTTGACAGTGTTAATTAAATTTGGAATCAAATCATATCTTCTTTTAAGTTGCACATCGATATCACTCCACGCCTCGCTTGTTCGAACCTTCAATTTGATTAAACCATTATAGACTGCTACAAACCACAAAGTGACTAACACGACAATTACCAAGAGCACCATTAAAATTACAGTTGTATCCATATTTTTTTCTTATTATTAATTAATTTAGATTGTTTATAGTTATTTTTACAATAACTATTTGATAATATAATAACACATATTTATATTTCTATCAAATAGATTTTTAATATTAGTCAAGGGTTGAATTAGTATCATGTAGATAGTATTCAGTATTAAGAAAATTGTTAAATGCTGAATTGTTGAATAACTTGTAACATTTTTACATTCTAAAGAAATAATAAGTAAGATACAAGGTCACAAACAAAAGGCTCCAGTTAAGAGACTGGAGCCAACGAGTTTCATATTTTCGACACAAATTACAGGTTATTGGTTTTGCGTTACATGTTATACTCTTTGTGATGCACGACTACATTCCCATCATTCCGCCGCCCATACCGCCCATACCGCCCATTGGAGGCATGGCAGGAGAATCTTTCTTTTCTGGCAAGTCAGTTATGGCAACTTCTGTAGTCAAAAGCATAGCTGAAACTGAAATTGCATTTTCAATGGCGGATCTAGTGACTTTCACTGGATCAATAATTCCTTCTTTAATCATGTCATCTACCATTACTCCAGTAACAGCATTATAACCATTCGTCTTTAATTCAGATTTTCGCACAAGATTTGCCACAACTGGCCCTTCTTCTTGTCCAGCATTTTGCACAATCTGTCTGAGTGGTTCTTCTAAAGCTCGCAAAAGAACTTTAAAACCCGCATCTACCTCTGATTGCAAATCACTGCCAGTAACCTTAATTGTTCCTGCTTCATATGCTTTTCTCACAGCAATACCTGCTTTTACAAGTGCAGTTCCACCACCTGCAACAATTCCTTCTTCTACAGCAGCTTTAGTAGCAGCAAGTGCATCTTCAACTTTATGTTTTTTATAAGTCAACTCTGATTCGGTGACAGCTCCAACTTTCAAAACGGCAACTCCACCAACCAGTTTGGCCAGTCTTTCTTGTAGTTTTTCTTTGTCAAAATCAGAATCACTATTATCAATTGCCCTTCTAATTTGAGCAACCCTAGCATCAATTTCTGATTTCTCCCCTTTTCCATCAACAATAATTGTATTATCTTTCGTAGCAATAACTTTTTTTGCCCTTCCAAGCATCTCAATTGTCGCGTTTTCAAGCTTAATTCCGAGATCTTCGGTAATTAATTTTCCACCAGTGATAGCGGCAATATCAGAAAGCATTTCTTTTCGACGATCTCCAAATCCAGGAGCCTTAATTGCCAAAGCGTTAAATGTTCCTCGAATTTTATTAATAACCAAAGTTGCCAGTGCCTCACCATCAACTTCTTCAGCAATAATAACGACATCTTTTTTACCTTGTTTACCGATTTCTTCCAAAATTGGCAAAATCTCAGCTAGTGATGAAATCTTTTTATCAGTTATCAAGATATATGGATCGTTAAATTCAGATTGCATTTTATCAGAATCAGTAATCATATAAGGAGAAATATATCCCTTATCAAATTGCATACCCTCAACAACTTCGCTACTCATTCCAAATGTTTGAGATTCTTCCACGGTAATCACTCCATCTTTGCCAACCTTTTCCATAACTTCAGCAATAATATTTCCAATTGTGCTATCTTCAGCTGAAATTGTAGCAACTTGTGCAATCTCTTCTTTGGTTGAGATTTTTTTCGCGCTTGCTTTTAATTCTTTGACAACCTCTGCTCCCGCTCTTTCAATTCCATGTCTAATGCCAACTGGATTAACTCCCATCGCTACAAATTTCAAACCTTCTCTGATAATTGCTTGAGTCAAAACTGTAGAAGTTGTCGTTCCGTCTCCTGCAATATCATTTGTCTTTGAAGCGACTTCTTTCACAAGTTCTGCTCCGATATTTTCAAATTTGTCTTCCAATTCAATTTCCTTGGCAATGGAAACTCCATCATTGGTAATTGTAGGAGCACCATAACCTTTGTCAATAATTGCATTTCTTCCTTTTGGTCCAAGAGTAATTTTCACCGCATCGGCAACCTTGTCGATTCCTCTTTTGATTGCTTGACGAGAATCCTCGTTAAATTTTATATCTTTTGCCATATTTTTTTATTAATTTATTAAATTATTATCATCCTGAACTTGATTCAAGATCTTTCTATCGCTACTTCTAATTTATATTATATTATAAATTTCCTTTCTCCTTGTCATTTCGAAAATAAACCTTTGTGATTATAGAGATCTATAAATTTCTTAAATCTTTCCCAAATATTATTATGACTACTAAATAATAATATTCACAGATTTCTCACCCTAACGGGATTCGAAATAACAAAAAAGATGTTACAATTTACTTCTCAATAATCGCCATGATATCATCATCTGAAACGACCAAATATTCTTTGCCATCTAATTTGATTTCTGTTGGAGAATATTTTGAAAACAAAACAACATCACCAACTTTGACATCAACTGGCACTCTGCTTCCGTCTTTTTTCGCTCTACCAGGACCAACAGCCAAGACTGTGGCTTGCTCTGGTTTTTCTTTATCTACTGTATCAGGGATGATAATCCCGCTTTTAGTCACCTCTTCTTTGGAGGCGGCCTCTAAAATAATTTTGTTTCCCAGTGGTTTCAATTTCATAAAACTAATCCTTTCTTTCTACTCGCTCTTTATGAAATAGCAAGTAAATAATTTAGATTTATTAAAACACATTTTGGCACTCTAGCTTGACGAGTGCTAGTATCATTATATTCGTTTATAAAGAAGTGTCAAGGATTTGAAAAATCATTAAAATCTATAATAGTATTTTTTATATTTATGTCATACCTAAACTAAACATTCAACCCTGAATCCTTCTGATTGGCAAATTCGGGAATTCCTAATTCTTGCATTTTTTGATTAAATTTCGGAATGATATGCGATTCGTGGGAGTCGGGATGAAATTCAAGTTGGTCATCACTAATGGTAATGCGTCCACCTTTTTTCAAATGAAGAGGATCTTTTTTAATTCGATACGATTGCATTTTTGACATTTTCTTTTCCAAATAGTCTCCTGCTTTTCCTGTTAAAATAAATTCAATAAATCCTGATAGAACCGAAAGGCTGGAATTTCTTGTAATACTCCTAAAACTTTCAATTTCCGAGAATTCATAATTTTCTAAATAGTTTTTCATCCAATTATTTTCTGCTTGAAATTTGCGGAACATTTTTCGGTCCTTTTCGGAATTATAGACACTCAAAATATGATAATAGAGCTGGACCGTATAAAGACTTTGAAAAGGAATTTTCAAAGACTGGTCAGTGATATAATGATTCAAGCAAATTTTGTCTTCCGTTCGATCTTTATATCTTCGCACGCCCAAGGCAATTGTAAGTAGAGTAAAAAAAGTTCGCACAGTCCAAATTCTCCCTTTTTGAGCCACAATCATCAAATCAATGTCCGAATCTTTTCTAGTGTTACAAAGCGCAAAAGACCCGCTCGCCATTACCAATTTTGTAAAAGGAACGATTTGCATTATCCAAAATATTTTTTTTGCTTTTTTCCATTTCTCATCCGCAATCTTTTTCCGATCTAGCCTTTCTTGCACAATCTCTTCCCTATCTTTCAAAAAAAAGAATCCGAGCTTTTGACTTAAATTATTTTGCAAAAATTCACCGCGGTCCAGTGTTTCAACAATATCAGATAGTAAATATTCATTTCCGTTTAATCCCCTGTCTTTTATCAAATACAAAAAAATCTCAAAAACAGTGAGAGGATAATTCAAAATATCATAATAAACAACCGTAGCCATGATTTGTTTTTCGAGTTTGGTAGGGGTTGACATAGTCTTGACAAAATATATATTATATGATTTTTTTAAAAAATAGTGCTCAATGTAAAAACATTGAAAGAACAACCAAAATACTATGGAGCTATATTTGTAAAATTATGTATTCTAGATTTCACAACTCTAACAGCACTATAAAAACTTCTTAATTGAATATTTGAATTTGATGTTTATTTGTAACTTGTATGTTGCGTCCTTATATATTCCCCATGCAGTATGTCTTTGAACGAGAAACAAGAAAATATTTCGTTCCTACAGGGAAATAAGTAGTTGGAGTTCACCCTTTTAGGGTGTTTTTTTCAGACCTTGAAAGGTTAATTCCAACCTTAAAGAACCTCCTTTAAATATTTCCCCGTCCAACTTTCCTTACATTTCATCACTTGTTTCGGAGTTCCTTCGGCCACGATTGTTCCGCCCTTGTCCCCTCCTTCAGGACCGAGGTCAATAATCCAATCAGCACATTTTGCAACCTCAAGATTATGTTCAATGACAAGAACTGTGTTTCCTTTATCAACCAACTTATTCAAAACTCCAAGAAGTTTTCTGATATCCTCAAAATGAAGACCAACAGTCGGCTCATCAAGGACATATAATGTTTTCCCTTCTTTGACGGGACGAGCAAGTTCTGTGGCCAGCTTAATTCTTTGCGCCTCTCCACCAGAAAGGGTTGTGGCACTTTGCCCCAGTCTCATATAACCAAGTCCAACATCATTAAGAACGGAAAGCTTGTTATACAAGATCGGAGTATTTTTGAAAAAACTAAGAGCTTGTATAATCGACATATCCAAAACTTCTGAAATTTTTATCCCCTTATACTCAATCTCTAAAGTTTCACTGTTATATCTTTTTCCCAAACACTGTTCACACTGAACATAAACATCGGGTAGAAAATACATCTCCACTTTTGTAGCTCCATCTCCCTTACAATTTTCACACCTTCCTCCTTTGACATTAAAACTAAAATGGCCAGCTTTATATTTTCTTTTTTTCGCTTCGCTAGTTTGTGAAAATAGATCTCTGATATGAGTGAAAATTCCAGTATAAGTCGCCGGATTACTGCGAGGTGTTCTGCCGATTGGAGACTGGTTGATGCTGATGATTTTGCTTATTTTTTTATCTCCAATTATTTTTTTATATGCGCCTGGCTCGGTTTGAGCGCGGTGAAGCTTCTGGAGTAAGGCCTTGGAAAGTATGTCATTAATTAAAGTAGACTTTCCACTTCCTGAAACTCCTGTCACACAAACAAATTTCCCGAGAGGAATTGTGGCATCTATATCTTTGAGATTGTTCTCACTGGCCCCCTTAATAATGATTTCAAATCCATTTCCCTTTCTTAGTTTTTTGGGAACTTCAATTTTTCTACGGCCAGAAAGATAACAACCGGTAATACAGTTAGTTTTCATGATTTGATTAATTGTACCTACTGCGACAACTTCTCCACCTGCTTCTCCCGATTTAGGACCAATATCAATAATATAATCTGCGTTTCGAATGAAGAAATCATCATGCTCAACAACCAAAACTGTATTTCCAAGATCTCGAAGTCTCTTCATGGTCGAGAGAAGTTTGTCATTATCTTTGCGATGAAGTCCGATAGAGGGCTCATCAAGAACATACAAAATTCCATGTAATTTGGAGCTTAGTTGGGTTGAAAGTTTTATTCTTCTTGATTCGCCAGCAGAAATTGTTTCAGATGATCTAGAGATTGAAAGATATCCCAGTCCAATGTCTTCTAGAAGATTCAGCCTTTTTATAATTTCTTCCACGAGTTGATTTGACTGATTTTTTATCTCGCTCGGTAACTTTTGAAAAAATTCAATTTCTTTTGTAATGGTCATCTTGGTAATATCGCTGATAGACTTTTCGTTTATTTTCACAGCGAGAGCATTTTTATTAAGCCTGTCTCCCAAACAAGAAGGACAAAGTTTTTTGGTCATATATTTCTCAAGTTCATTACGAATATATTCGGAATTTGTTTCATAATATTTATGCTCTAAGATTTTTACTGCTCCTAAAAAATTATCACTTTTAACATTCTTGTGCTTGCTATTTTTGTTATCATTTTTCCCAATTCCGTAATAGACTATACCTAAATCTTTTTTACTCATTTTATCAACTGGAATATTTATATTTACTCCATATTTTTTATTAATATATTTTAAACTGTCCACATATTCATCCCATTTATTCAGTAGATTCGCCCATGGTCTTATGGCACCCTCTAACAAAGTTAATGATTTATTCGGAATAATAAGATCTGGATCAATCTCTAATTTGATTCCTAAACCAGTACATTCACTACAAGCTCCAAAAGGAGTGTTAAAAGAAAAAAGTTTTGGTTCAATGTTTGGAAAGAGTATTTTACATTTCTGACAATAAAGATGATTCGAGAAAAACAACTCCTTGTTTTCGTCTTTTTGCAATGAAAAATAATTTACCACCACAAAACCAGACGAGAGATTTATCGCCGTTTCAATTGAATCTAGAATACTTTCATAACCAACTTTATTCTCTTTGAGAGAAAATCTATCTATTAGAACATCAAGGCTATGAGCTGTATTTAGATCAAGTTTGAGTTTTAGTGCATCTTTAATTGGAACAATTTCACCATCAATGCGAAGTTTTTGATATCCTTCTTTTTCATATTTTTTTATAATATCTAAACAATCTAACATCTCATCTTGAATAACTGGTGAGAAAATAATAACTCGCGAATCTTGAGGTAGATTCTTAATCGTATCTGCAATCTTTCCTGTACTTTGTTTGCTTAATTCTCCAGAGCAAACCTTACAGTGTACTTCCCCCACTGAGGAAAAAAGAATACGGAGATAGCTATAAATTTCAGTCATTGTCCCAACTGTCGAACGAGGAGTCTTGGCGGCACTTTTGTCATCAATTGAGATCGCCGGAGACAATCCTTCAATTTGATCAACATCTGGTTTACTGAACATATTCATAAATTGCCGAGGATAATCAGAAATATTTTCTAAATATCTCCTTTGTCCTTCGGCATATATTGTATCAAAAGCAAGGGAAGATTTCCCTGATCCCGATGGACCAGTTATGACCACCAACTTCTCTCGCGGTATATCTACATCAATATTTTTCAAATTATGTACTCTCGCTCCTCTTATTATTATTTTTTCATTTGTCATGTTTTGTTGTAATAAATAAGCTGTCTAAAATTGTATCACAGTTTCAGAATTAATCAAGAGTGGCTACATGTTATCTTATGTGTCATTCGTAATATAACTTTAAATCAAGCTCTTTATTAAAATATTAACTAATCAAAATCTGATCATCACACTTCACCGCTAATTCTACACTCGCACTTTTTCCCTGAACAATGATTTCGATAAATCTTTTGTTTTCAATTCCGGAACTCCCAACAACTAAACCAATTTCATCATCGGGTAAATCTTTGAGATGTTTATATAAATTCATCTTAATTTTCGTTTGACCAAAGGCCACTTCATATTGCTTGTCTTCCTTGTCCGACAATTCTTCAAGCAAATATGTAGTCTTTATATTTCCAAAATTATCTACAAACCATACTTTCTGCCCTAGATTGTCAATGCTTGATAATTCATATTTTTTATATGGAATATCAATATTATGGCTGAGCCAAAAAGCTGCTCTTGGTAAAAAATTAAAACTACGAAACTGAGTATTTATTATCCTATTTGTTTCTGCTTCATTTAATTCCTGCTTATCAATGGATTTTACAACCTCTTCAATGTCAAAAATATAAACATCTTCTAATAAATTTAACTTCTTGGCAAGGGATAAAACATAACCATCTAACGAAGCTAAAATCAATGTTTCTTTATAACGAAAAAAACCAAATGGAGTTCCGTTATGCCATTTTTTTGCCCGCCCATTTCGAGGTGCGATATTTACGATTATAATCCCTTGTCTACCCTCAAAAGAATCAATCGCATCAACCAATAATCCTGCCGCCTCAATTTCCGATTTTGCACAAAAACAGTTGACAGAACTACTTGAAAATAATGAACCAACTCTTGAAATTTGTCGCAACTTAGCATTTTGATCGCAACAATCATTTATAATTGTGATTTGCATTTTGATAAGTTAAAAATTAATTATAAAAAAAGAACCTTGTTCTAGGATCAGTTTGATAGGCTTTGAATATTTTATATTCATAAAACTCACTGATCCAAAAACGACCAGTCCATCATTATCTCTACGAATCTTTTATTTTGTTTGATAATCTTCATATCTTATATCTTACTTGTTATAAATATTATGTCAATACAATTACGATTTTTTGTAAGGTGAAATCTTTTAGGCTCTTTGTCAAAACGCATGGTGGCTAAAATATAGAAGTGGATCAAAAGCTAAAATAACTTTAGCTGTAAGATATAATAGCGTTGTATATAATTTTGGATAAAAATCTTAAATATAATCCACTAATATTACAACAATTATGATTATTCATAAGAATACGAGATTGACTCCTCTTCAGAGGAGAGAGTTGTCA
>JAHYJV010000002.1 GCA_019428855.1 Patescibacteria group bacterium
TGACAACTCTCTCCTCTGAAGAGGAGTCAATCTCGTATTCTTATGAATAATCATAATTGTTGTAATATTAGTGGATTATATTTAAGATTTTTATCCAAAATTATATACAACGCTATTATATCTTACAAATAATGAATAAAGAAAAATAATATCAAATGCCAATAACGAATTTATACATTATCGCCACTCCAATTGGAAATCTAGAAGATATAACCCTCAGGGCACTGAGGGTTTTAAAAGAAGTTGATTTGGTTTTATGTGAAGACACCAGACACACCAAAAGACTGCTTGATAAATATGAAATTAAAGTTGAGACGATGAGTTATCATCAACATAGTAAAATCGGCAAGATAGATAAAATTGTACAACTAATCCAATCTGGCAAAAATTTAGCGTTGGTGAGCGACGCTGGCACTCCCGCAATTTCCGATCCCGGAAATATGCTTGTTAAATATTTAGTGGAAAATAAAATTGAGGTTCATATCGTGCCAATCCCAGGTCCGTCAGCTGTTATTTCCGCTCTTTGTGTTTCTGGATTTCCCACTGATAATTTTGTTTTTTTGGGATTTGTTCCTCATAAAAAAGGACGACAAACTTTTTTCAAAAAAATCGCTGAACAAAAACAAACCGTGGTTTTCTATGAATCACCCCACCGCATCTTGAAAGCCTTGGACAGTATGCAAGAATTCTTACCTGAAAAAGAAATTGTTGTTTGTCGCGAACTTACCAAAGTATACGAGAGTATCTATCGCGGAAAAGCTGAGGACATAAAAAAAATTCTCACCACTGACAATCAAGCCAAGGGTGAGTTTGTGGTTATAACTCATTGAGTCAGAACCATTGAATCTTTATTATTCTTCCACCTCCTCGTCATAAAATGCAATTGTTTGAATCGCTGACATCATCACCAATCGAGCTTTAGACAGTACATTAAACTTGACTAGTAATGCATTGCCCTGATGGGCGAGTATTACTCCGTCGCTACCATTTGAATTTTTACTATTTATAAAATAAATAGTTACTTTAGGGCCGATATAGTCTTCATAAATATCCATTATTCTACCTCCAGTATTTTTAGTATTATAAATTAATACTTTTTAAAAAAGTAACATACTCGTAAAATTATGTCAATACTCAATCCCAAAAAATTTTACATTACAACCTCCATTGCTTATGCCAATGCCGCACCGCATATCGGCTATGCCTTGGAAGTTGTGCAGGCAGATGCCCTCGCTAGATTTCACCGACTTCAAAGCGAAGATGTTTTTTTCTTGTCTGGAACTGACGAGCATGGCACCAAAATCAAAAAAACCGCCGCTGAAAAAGGAGTTGAAACGCAGATTTTTGTTAATCAAAATGCAGATAAATTTAAGCTGCTTTTGAAAGAACTTAATATTTCTAATAATGATTTCATCCGCACGACCGACAAAGTTCGTCACCATCCAGCTGCTCAAAAAATTTGGCAAAAACTTGTGAATTCGGGCGATATTGAAGAACGGAGTTATGAAGGTTTTTATTGCGTGGGCTGTGAAGCATTTTTAACTGAAAAAGACTTAGTTGATGGAAAATGTCCTAATCATCAGAAAGTTCCTGAACGAATCAAGGAGATAAATTTGTTTTTTAAACTTTCCAAATATTCGGAGCAAATTTTGAGAAAAATTGAAAGCGGAGAATTGGAAATTTTACCAGAGTCTCGCAAGAATGAAATTCTTAGCGTACTTAAGGAAGGGCTGCGAGATGTCAGCTTTTCCCGTCCCAAAATCGTTCTGGATTGGGGTGTGCCAGTACCAAATAATGAGAATCAAACTATGTATGTTTGGTGTGACGCCCTCACAAACTACATTTCTGCCCTCGGATATGGAGAAGATTATCGAGGTTCAACCGCGATAAATGAAAAATTCAAAACTTATTGGCCAGCTGACGTACACATTATTGGCAAAGATATTTTGAGATTTCATGCTGCCATTTGGCCAGCTATACTCCTTTCTGCTGGACTTTCTTTGCCTAAAAAATTATTCGTTCATGGATTTATCACTTCGGATGGTCAGAAAATAAGTAAATCTTTGGGAAATGTTATTGATCCAATTGCAGTTGCTAAAAAATATGGGGTTGATGCCCTGCGATATTATTTGCTTAAAGAAATTCCTTCTGGTGGAGACGGCAACTTTTCTTTCGAAAGGTTTGAGGAAATTTATAAATCAGATTTGCAAAATGGACTTGGAAATTTAATAGCCAGAACACTAACCATGCCAGAAAAATACTTTTATAATCAAGTTCCAAATATTAATTTGGAAAAAACGGGGCAGGCGGAAACATATTCAAAGAATGATGAAAATAGAACTTTTGGCTCAAGTAGAAGTGATATTGAAAAAGTGTGGGAATTGATTGATGGCAGTATAAATGATTTTAAACTGGATCGAGCTTTGGGGCTTATTATTTCTTTTGGTGATATCAAAAAAGAAGATATAAATGGTGTAGTTCCAAAATTAAATAATTATATTGATTATTCAGAGCCCTGGAAGTTAATCAAAGAAGATAAAGAACAAACAGCCATCGTAGTATATAATTTACTTGAATCTCTTCGCCAAATCGCCTGGATGATTCGCCCATTTTTGCCAGAAACATCAGACAAAATTTTTGCTCAATTATTTGCAGATGAAAAAGAAAGAGAACATGAGCTTCATAGAACCTTAAAAGAAGCACAAAAATGGGGCGGATTAAAACCTGGCACGAAAATAAAAAAAGGCGAGATTATGTTCCCACGCTTAGTTTGATGCGATAGCCAGAGCAACTAGTATTAATAATATCAACATTAATATTTCTAGTCTCACTATTATTTCACATAATGCAAATCCAATATTTTTTGTGTTGATTATCTCATTGTTCATAATTAACTCTCCTTTTTTGATTATAGCATAAAAATAATTAAATATTAAATTTATATGATAGATACACATGCACATCTTGATTTCAATGAATTTGATGATGACCGAGAGGAAATTATCAAACGGTTTTTTGACAGTGGTGGTGAAAAGTTTGTAAATGTCGGTTGCACTATGCAGTCCAGTAAGCGTAGTTTTGAACTTGCTAAGAATCACGAAAATATTTTCGCTTCCGCTGGTATTCATCCGCATGATGCCGACACTGTCAATGAGACTTCGTTAAAAAAAATAGAAGAACTTGCTCAACATTACAAAGTTATTGCCATTGGTGAAATTGGTCTTGATTTTTTCAAAAGCACATCTTCTCGTGAAGTTCAAATTACAGCACTTAAAGCTCAACTTGAACTGGCTGAAAATCACAAAATGCCAGTTATTATTCATTGCCGAGATGCCTATAATGAATTACTTGATATTCTGAGAGAATATAAAACCTCCAATTGGAAAGGCGTAATTCATTGTTATACTGCCAGTTGGTCTATTGCCAGTGAATTTATTAACCTCGGATTTACCCTCGGATTTACAGGAATTGTCACATATTACAAGGATAAAAATGAATTTGACGGCGAGCCAGAAATCTACAAGACTATTAAAAAGATGCCACTTGAACGAATTCTCGTTGAAACTGATTGCCCTTATCTATCCCCTGTTCCTGAACGAGGAAAAAGAAACGAACCACTCTTCGTCAAATATGTCATTGAAAAAATTGCCGAAATCAGAAATTTAAGTTTTGACGAAATTGAAAAATTGACGAGTGAGAATGCGGAAAAGTTGTTTAATATTTGAAACTGAATTGCACATAAAATATCATTAGACTTATTTTGAATTATTTTTATAAAAAATGAAGAAAAAATATAAGATTTTTACATTTATAATAAGTATAGGATGTCTTTTGATCACTTATGCTTATTTTGTTGAACCTAATATTCTGAAAGTTGAAAACCAAACAATAACACTAACCTGTCTTAAATCTGATATTTCAGACATTAATTTTCTTCAAATTTCTGATTTGCATTTTTCAGAAGATACGCCAAAAGAAAAAATTGACCGACTTATAAACGAAATTACAAAACAGAAAGCTGTGGCGATTTTCATCACAGGAGATTTAATTACTAATAAAAATGGAATTGATAATATTTCATACTTTTTAGGAAATATTTCAAAATCTTTTCCAACATTTATCGTTCTCGGAAATTGGGACTATTCAGCGTTAAATTATAAGGTAAAAGATTTTAAAAATATTCTAGAGAAAGCTGGTGCAAAAGTTCTTTTGAATGATTCTTTTAATCTTAGTGTTGACAAGGAAAATATTGAATTAGTTGGTATTATTGATCCTGATTCAAGCGAAGATAGCAAAAAAGATTTAACTGAAGCTTTCGGCACAATTAATGACAGTAGATGTAAAATTCTATTATCCCATTCTCCAGGAATTATAAAAATTGCAACAGAAAAAGACATAGACTTAGTATTAGCAGGACACACTCATGGCGGACAAGTCTATATTCCTTTTTTAAGTGAAACATTAATACCTTCTAACGAAGACGGAAAAGGTTTTGTAAAAGGGTCATACCAATATGAAAATACTCAGATGTATATTAATCGCGGAATTGGCATATCAGGATTACCATTTAGGTTTCTAAATTCGCCAGAAATAACATTGATTAATCTGACAAATTAATTATTTCTTTCTTGTCAATTCACAAATTTTAAGATAAACTAAAAGCATAAGTTTATCTTTTTTGTTAACTAATTTGCAAAAAAATAAGAAATGAAAGTATGTTTAATTTCTATGGAGATAAAGTTGAGAACGAAGAAAAAAATACAGAAAAAACCACTCAAGGAAATGAACTCAACTAAGCTGAATAGAAAATTATACTCCACAAACAACCACGAATTTACATATATCCTTTTTTCTCACGGCCGTGAGAAAAAAGGATATATGTAAAAAATAAATTAATAATCGATATAATTATAATATTTAATAAAAAATATTATGAAGTTACTAATTACTGACAAATTTTTACTAAATTTATATAGCTATACTGAAAAGCTAGATAAAACTTTTGATATTTTTGCATATAAAACAATTCAAGAAGCCTACTGTCCGTCTCTTTATGACTTAAAAAAACAATACGAAAGAGAAAAGAACAAACAAATATTTAGTCAATTAATTTATCGTCTGAAAAAAAATGGGTATATCAAAATTACAAATTTAAAAAACAATAAAGGAGTCGTCTTGACCCAAAAAGGAGCTGAAAAAGTTTTAAGAGCTAAACTCAAGACGGAAAAGAAAAGGAAAAGAGCCGACAAAAAATGGCAAATGATAATTTTTGACATTCCTGAAGAAAAAAGATACCTAAGAGATTTACTTCGAGAGAAGCTTCGAGCACTAGAGTATCAAATGCTTCAGCAAAGTATCTGGGTTTGTCCATACGATGTTCAAAAAGAAACTGAGATTTTATTAAGAGAGCACTCTATCGATCCATATGTGAAAATATTTTTAATAGAGGAAATAGAGTTATAACCTTTTTACTCACGGCCGTGAGTAAAAAGGTTATAGTAAAAATCAATTAAAATAACGAATAATTATGGAAAAATATAATCACAAAAAAATTGAAAAAAAATGGCAAAATGTTTGGGATGAAAGTGAAATATATCAAGCCAAAGATTCATCAAAAAAACCGAAATATTATTGTCTGATTGAATTCCCTTATCCATCTGGCGCAGGACTTCATGTGGGACATCTTCGTTCTCATATCGCCATTGATATTGTCGCTCGCAAAAAAAGAATGGATGGGTTTAATGTGATGTATCCGATTGGATGGGATGCTTTTGGCTTACCAACCGAAAATTTTGCCATCAAAACAAAAACACATCCAAAAGTTGTAACAAAAAATAATATCAAAAACTATAATCGTCAAATCAAAAGCTATGGCCCAAGTTTTGATTGGTCAAGAGAAATCAATACTACTGACCCAGAATATTATAAATGGACCCAGTGGATTTTTTTGAAGTTATTTAATAGTTTTTATGATGAAAAGCTAGACAAAGCAAGATTAATTGAAGAACTGAAAGTGCCAAAGAATTTCAATGAATTTGAAAAAAAAAGATATATTGATAATCACAGACTTGCTTATGAAAAAGAGATGGCGATTAATTGGTGTCCCAGTTGTAAAATTGGACTTGCCAACGAAGAAGTTGTCAATGGAAATTGCGAAAGATGTGGTGCCTTGGCCGAGAGAAAAGTGATGAGACAATGGATGCTTCGCATTACAAAATATGCCGACCGCTTAATCAAGGATTTGAAGACAGTTGATTATTTGGAAAAAATTAAATCTCAACAAATTAATTGGATTGGAAAATCAGAAGGAGTAACTATTAAGTTCAAAGTGAAAAGTGGAAAAATAAAAGATACGAATGACTGCATTGCCACATCGAAAAAAACTCCTCACGATAATAACGAGATTATTGAAGTTTTCACTACGCGTCCAGACACTTTATTCGGATGCACATATATAGTTCTTTCACCTGAACATCCTTTAATTGAAAAATATAAAAATCAAATAGAAAATTTTAAGGAGGTTGAAAAATATCAAGATAAAGCTAGCAATAAATCAGATTTGGAAAGAACGGATTTGGCCAAAGAAAAAACAGGAGTGGAACTGAAGGGAATCGAGGCTATCAATCCAGCAAACAATGAAGAAATTCCCATTTGGATTGCTGATTATGTTCTGGCTTCCTATGGTACTGGTGCGATTATGGCAGTTCCAGCACACGATGAAAGAGATTTTGAGTTTGCAGAAAAGTTTGGTATTGCAATTAGGGATGTAGTCGCTCCATTTTTTCAGGCAGATATTGGAAATGAGAACGCCTTACGACCTGACAAGAAAACAGTTCGCCGAAGACTAGTTACTGCTTTTGTAAAACATTGGAAAGAAGACAAATATCTTTGTCTTGATTGGAAGAAATTTAAGTGGCATACCCCAATTATTGGAGGGATTGAAGGGGGAGAAACTCCCGAAGAAGCAGGCTTGCGAGAGATCAGAGAAGAAACTGGTTTTCAAAATATGAAATTTGTGCATTATCTAGGAGGTGAGCTGCATAATTCTTTTTTTGCTAGACATAAAGATGAAAATCGATATTCAATTGAATATGGAGTATTATTTGAATTGATTGATGATAAATGGGAAAAACCAAGTGAAGAAGAAATAAAAAATCATAAAGCTGTTTGGATTAATGCGAAGGAAATGGAAACTTTTTTGAATTTGGAAAGTAAAAAAATATTATGGCACCGATTGAATGGTAATTTTGAATGTTTTAAAGGAGACGGTGTTAATATAAACTCTGGTTTTTTGGACGGAATGGAAACTATTAAAGCGAAAAAAGAAATTTCCAATTGGCTCGTAAAAAATAAGCTTGGTCAAAAAGCAGTGAATTTCAAACTTCGCGATTGGATTTTTTCGCGCCAACACTATTGGGGTGAGCCAATCCCGATTATCAAATGCCGAGAGTGTGGCTTGAAAAAATTAAACATTAAAATGGAATTAAATTTTCGAGTAAATAAAGCTTGGAATCAAATAATTGATAATAAAAAAACAATTGAAACTCGAGCACTAAATCCACAAGAAAAAGATAAATTCTTCGGCGATATCAAAGTTGGAGATTTAGTGCGGTTTAATAACAAGAATACCCAGGAATTTGAAATTGTCAGAATCAACAAGGTCTATAATTTCAAAAACTTAAGCGAATTATTTGAAACGCAAAAAATAGTTAAAAAAATATTTACTGATGTAAAAATTAAAAATATATCAGAACTAAAAAAATGCTTTAGCTTTACGGAAGATTATCTAGACCGAATTGAAAAAAATGGTCTAGTTGGATGGGAATTTGAAAAGATAGACATTACTGAAAATATTTCTCTCTCAGAAAAAGAACTTCCACTGGAACTTCCTAATGTCAAAAATTACGAGCCAACGGAAACTGGAGAATCGCCACTAGCTAATATAAAAAAATGGGTTGAGATTAAATGTCCAATTTGTGGTGGCAATGCCAAAAGAGAAACAGACACCATGCCAAATTGGGCTGGTTCAAGCTGGTATTTTTTGAGATACACAGATCCTGATAATTCAAAAGAATTTGCTTCACAAAAAAATTTACAGCAATGGATGCCAGTTGATTTATATAACGGCGGAATGGAACATACCACTCTTCATCTTCTCTATTCTCGATTTTGGCATAAATTTTTATTTGACCTTGAATTTGTCCAGACTTCAGAGCCATATAAAATGCGTCGCTCGCACGGAATGGTTTTGGCAGAAGATGGTCAGAAGATGAGCAAATCGCGAGGAAACGTCGTCAATCCTGATGAAGTTATTGGCGAATATGGAGCAGACACTGTTAGATTATATGAAATGTTTATGGGTCCTTATAGCGATGCTATTCCCTGGAACACAACCAGTTTAATTGGTATGAATCGATTTTTGCAAAGGATTTGGAATCTACAATCGAAAATTTCAAATACCAAATTACCAAAAAAAGAAACAATTCTGATTGCGACAAATAATCCCGGAAAATTAAAAGAACTAAAAAGACATTTTAAAAATTTCCAGATTATTTCTTTAAATGATATTGATAAATCTATTGAAGAACCAGAAGAAAATGAAAAAACATTTGCAGATAATTCACTTCTCAAAGCAAGATATTATGCCCAGAAAACAGGCTATCTGACAGTTGCAGATGATAGTGGACTTTGCGTTAATGCACTTGATGGAAGACCAGGAGTCTTTTCAAGTCGCTATGCTGAGGGTAATGACAAGAAAGGTTGCGTAAAGCTTTTGAAAGAGTTGGAAGGTCTTTCCGACCGATCAGCACACTTTGAAGCTGTAGTGACGATATATGACTCCAAAAAGGATGAATATCATCAATTTGAGGGTCAGTGTGACGGTGAAATTTTAAGAAAATTCGAGGGAGATAGTGGGTTTGGATATGATCCAATTTTTATGCCAAATGGTTTTGCAAAATCCTTCGGGCAGTGTTCCATTGAGGAGAAATATTTATTTGATCACAGACAAAAAGCTACAAAAAAACTAATCGCTTATCTTGAGAATAATTCGAATAATGATGAAAATAAAATCGAATCATTAATCCACAAAACCATCAAAAAAGTTTCAGAAGATATTGATAACTTGAAGTTCAACACTGCCATTTCTCAACTAATGATTTTGGCTAATGAAATAGAAAAAGAAGATAAAATATCATCGGCCAACTTTAAAATATTTTTGAATTTGCTGTCCCCTTTTGTTCCGCACATCACGGAAGAAATCTGGAAAAATCTAGATGAGAGGCAAAGCATTCACTTGCAGACTTGGCCACAATTCAATCCACAATTTATCAAAGATACAGAAATAAATTTCGTCATTCAAATCAACGGAAAACTTCGCGATCAAATCATAGTCCCCACTGATATCTCAAAAGAAGAAGCAAAAAAACTCGCTCTGGAAAGCGAGAAAGTTCAAAAATGGGTTGCAGGAAAGGAAATTAGAAAAGTGTTTTTTGTGAAAGGGAGACTGGTTAATATAGTTATCTAAATATTAAAATATAATTTACACAAAATAAAATCGAGGATTAAATAATCTTCGATTTTATTGATATCTATAAGTTACGAATATCACCCTAAAGCAAAAAAATCAAATCCTATAATTAAAATAGATGAGTTAAATTATGAAATTCAATCACCTACTAGCTCTAGAATGAAAGTTATTTTTCGCGTTTTGTAATTCAAACATACCTCACTACATATTAATAAAAAACAAGGCAGTTAATTTCCTTGCTTTAATGTATCTTTAATTTTACTAGATGCACTATTATAAGTTGTTCGACAGTCCACGCAAACCTGCAAATGAACTTGAAATGCTTCAACCGAAAAAGGATATAGAACTTCATCTTTTTGCATTTTTTTTATTAGTTCTCTTACCTTTTTGCAGCTTATCTTTTTATTTATTTCCATTTTTTTCTCCTACTTTTACTTGTAAATACATTTTACCATTTTTACTGTTTTTGTCAATACTTACGAAATTTTACTGAAAATTGCTTAAAGAATTGATCTTTTATAATCTCATGAGCTTCTCCACTTTTATCTAAAAGGTTGATTTTTGTCCTTCTCCTTTTTTGCTTTCCTGTTCTATAAGAAGCCTCTCCGTCTGGAATTATTACAAACAAACCTTCATCATATTTATCTAAAGCCTTAATTTTAAATTCTTCTAATTCAGAAACAACTTTTTCCTCAAAAAATGAAGGAATCTTATTTCCATCTGACTCCAAGAACTTCTGATTTTCACTTTTTTTTACATAAGTAATTAAGTTTTTACATACAAAATCAGCTGTACTAGAATCATATCTTCTGGTTTTAACCTGGCATGGTATTTTAGATATATTATTTCCTACGGTTACAATTATAAAAAAGTCAATTTTTTCATCAACATCTTCCTCTGCTGTAGATGATTCAATCCTAAAACTGTCAACTTTTGATAATTGAGTAATATTATTTAACCCTTCTATAAGACTTTCTGCTGCCAATTGACCACAAATACCTCGTTTGTTTGCCTTATATGATAAATCATATTTATCCCCTTTCTCTTTCAATAATTCAAAATATTCCTGATTATTACTATATTGTTTTTCTAAATCGTTCCAAATATTATTTATTGCTATAATTTTATCTTTCTCAGGTAAATTATTATCGTTTTTTATAGATTTAATTATATTTGTAATTTTATCCATCCAAATTGCATCTTCTATCGCAAGCTCTCTTAAAATCTTAAAATCCTTTCCTTCCTTTCCTTTCTCTATTTTAAGCCTTGTGAAATTTCTTTGCATATTAGCCCGTACTCCTAACATGGCATCTAAAATAATAATATCTTTTTCTTCTTTTATTCCCAACTTTTCAATTATTTTTTCAGTTATTTGTTCCAAATTATCAGACTTTATCTCTGGACATAATTCTAATTCAGCTTTAATTCCTTCATAAATAGCATCATCAACGATTTCATGATTTCCTTCTGTTTCCAATGAAATATCGATTGTAGGCGGTATATCAAATTTTTGCATAAAATATATTTCTTAGTTTCTAGAATTTAACGCAATAGTGTTATTATTAATTAAAATTCGAAATATTAAATTAAAACTATTTCATCTAACAAATTTACTTATTATATTTTCAACATTTTTACAAACTCTCTCTCTTCTTTCCTTTTAAAAGGTCCGACAAGCACCAAATTCAATTTTTTATTCATGAATATATCCTTTGCCACGCGTTGGATGTCTTCAATTTTCACTTTGTCTAGTAAAGCGAATTTTTCTTCTGGTGTTTGTATATTTTCTGTTAAAAGCTCTTGGTCGGCAAAATAATTTGCCATCGCTGAAGAAGATTCAAGACGCATAATTGTCCTACTCTTTATTTGATCTTTAACCTTTTTCAATTCTTCTTTAGAAACTCCTTTAACGGCAATCTTCTTGTATTCTGTTAATATTACATTAATTGCCTTTTGAACATTTTTTATATCAACCCCAGCCTGAGTGGTCAAATATCCAGTATCAGTATAAAATTCTGGACTAGAAAAAATATAATAAGCCAAACCTAGTTTTTCTCTGACAGAAATGAAAAGGCGTGAACTCATTCCTCCGCCGAGAATTACTGAAAGTAAAGTTAGTGCATGCTTATCTGGATGTTTTGTATCATATCCCCTAACTCCGATACTCAAGTGAACTTGATTAGTTTGCTTGGGATAGATAAGTATTTTTGATTTGCTTTGATTTTCACAAATCTCTATCGCCTTTTCTCTTTTACCTTCTTTAAAATTCTGAAAATATTTTCTTGCCATTTTAACAGCTGAATTGCTTTCAATCGCGCCCGCAATAACTAAAGTTGCATTACTTGCTACATAATGATTTCTGAAATAGCTGATTAATTCTTTTCGATTTATTGAGTTTACAGTTTCAGGTGTGCCGATAATTTCTCGTCCCATTGGGGTTTTTCCATACAAGAGCGTTTCAAATAAATCAGCCACATATCTCGGTGGATCATCTTTAACCATTTTAATCTCTTCCTGAATAGTACCTCTTTCTCTTTCAATCTCTTTTGACAAAAAAAGGGAATTAAAAAGCATATCAGAAATAACATCCAAGGCGACATCAAGATGAAAAACTGGAACCTTAACATAAAAACCAGTATATTCTTTTGAAGTAAAAGCATTAAAATCCGCTCCAATCCTTTCTAGTTCTTCAGAAATCATTAGGGCATTAGGTCTTTTCTTCGTCCCTTTAAAGAATAAATGCTCTAAATAATGTGAAATTCCACTAATTTTTTCCGTTTCAAACCGAGAACCTGTTCCGACAAGAACAAGAACTGTCACAGTTTTTGTTCCTTCCATTGGCACAGTAATAATTCTTAGGCCATTTGAGAGTTTGTTTTTCTTGAACATTTATTTAATATTAATTTAAAAATTTTTATCCATAATAACAAACAACTAAAAATATTTATGAGCAGATTTAATACATTCAGCGATTAAGTTAGCACATTGTTTGAGATCTTTCAAATCAAGAACTTCGACTGGAGAATGTATATATCTAGTAGCAACGCAAAGTCCGCCAGAAGGTATCCCTTCTTTGGTCATGTTTATAATCGCCGCGTCGGTCATTCCTCCTTCAGTAACACTTAGCTGATATGGAATTTTGGCATTTTCAGACGTTTCTTTCATCCATTCTAGAACTGATTGTGAAACCACAATACCCACCCCTTGAGCATCGCTTACTGTAATCGACGGACCTTCTCCAATCGAAAGCGAAGATTGTTTCTTTTCCACGCCAGGATGATCTCCGGGTATATTCACATCAGTTGCAATAGCGACATCTGGATTCAAGCTATATGCTGAAGTTCTCGCTCCTTTGAGGCCTACTTCTTCTTGAACTGTACCGACAAAATGAACTTTTGCTTTTACTTTACTTTTACTTATAAGTCTTGCAGCTTCAATCATCATTACAATTCCAGCGCGATTATCAAACGCTTTTCCAGTAACCATATCCCCTGCTAATGATTCAAATTTTCGATCCAAAGTTATCGTATCACCAACTCGAACTCCAATTTTTTCAGCATCTTTTTTGTCATTTGCTCCAATATCGAGATACATATCTCCAATTGAAATGACTTTTTTTGATTCCTCTGCTTTCATAATATGAGGAGGTTTTGAACCCACAACGCCTATAATTGATTTATTTTTGGTATGAATAAGAACCCTTTGATTCAAGAGCGTTTGATCGAACCATCCACCAGATTTTGAAAAATATATAAAACCATTGTCGTCAATATATTTTACCATAAATCCAATTTCATCCATATGAGCTGCAATCATAACCACCGGACCATCTCCATTTTTGGTAGCGATTAAATTACCAAGCTTGTCCGTGTAAACTTCATCAACATAAGGACTTATCTCTTTTTCTAAAATAGCCCTTACTTTTTTCTCATGTCCTGAAATTCCATGAGCATTAGAAAGTTTTTCCAATAAATTTTTGATTTCCACTAAATTTTCCTTTTTTGGTACTGATTTTGCTGTGTTCTTCTTTTTTGATTCCATACTTTATTATTTTAAATTAATTATAGATCTATTAAATCTCCAATACCTTTGGAAATTTTGTCAGATTCTGACATCCTGTTTTTGTCACCACCACTAAATCTTCAATTCGAACGCCGCCAATTTCAGGATAATATATTCCTGGTTCGACAGTTACAACATTGCCAACTTTTAATGGTTTTTTATTCCCATTCCCAATATTGGGCAGTTCGTGGATATTAAGTCCCACACCATGCCCCGTTCCATGAAAAAATCCATTCATTTTTCCATTTTTTTCACCTGTTTGAAATCCTGCTTTTACAAAATATTTCTCAACTTTCTGATGAATTAAATTTGGTTTGGCACCTTTTTTAATTTTTCTAAGAGCAATTTTCTGTGCCTTCAAAACCGCCTCGTACATTTTTTTCATTTCATCAGTCGCCTTCCCTTTCACAACTGTCCGAGTCATATCCGCAAAATATCTCTGAGTTTTTGATTTCGGAAATATATCAATTATAATTAATTGATTCGCTAATAACGGTCCACTACCGAGGTTATGAGGCTGAGCACTATCTTTCCCACAAGAAACTATATTAGACTCAGAATAACAATCATTTTTCAAGAATTCAATATTGATGATATTTTTCAGATACTCAGAAGTGAGAATATTTTTTTGATAAAGTAATTTTCCGTCCTTTCTAATTTTTGATTTTTTAATAATATTCAATGCTTTTTTCATAGCTTTCTCGTTCACTCTTTGAACTGCAGTAATTTTTTTAATTTCATTATCTTTTTTTATCTCTCGTTCATAAAAAAATGGCTCCTTTACATCAATTTCAATTCCGTTTTCAATTAATATTTTGGCATATTTTATTTTCAAATTTCCAGGAACTTGCACAATTTTAATCTTACTATCTTTCAAAATATTTATCAAGATATTGCCAAATGTATTTCGATTAATTCCTGAAGTATATTCTGAATAATTCCGAACTTCACAGTCTTTCGCCTCTAATTTTGCTCTGTCAAATTCAAAATCATCAATATAAATTATCTTCTTTTTTGCATTCTCTGAATAAATAAAATCATCTGATGCCAAAAATCCAGTTGCATAAAACATGTTTGAATCGTTTTGGCTATTTGAGATTATTAATTTTGCTGGCATGGATTTGTAATGTTTAATTTTTATAATTATCAAACTCACTAATTAATAGAGATTTATAGATCATATTCCTGGAGTAGCTCCAATAAATTTAAAAACTATACTTTTAAAATTTATTATTTGCATTAAATCATAAATTCCCTGCAGAATACTATACTTTAGCACAAATAATATCAAATGGAAACAAAAAGTGACTATTGTTCTTCTTTGATTAATTCATAATTACGACCCTTCAGATACACGCTTTGGACAATTCCAATTCCCATTAAAAAGGCAAAAAGAGAGCTTCCTCCGTAGCTGATAAACGGTAATGGAATTCCAGTGACAGGCATAATTCCTAAATTCATGCCAATATTAATAAGCACATGAAAACCAAGTAACACTGCTATTCCAATAATAAGCAATTTGCCAAAGTTATCCTGCACTTCGTCAATTATTTTAAATATTCTATAAAATAAAATGGCAAATAAAATTAAAACTATCACCACACCAATAAATCCCAGTTCCTCAGCAATAACTGCAAATATGAAATCTGTATGCTTTTCAGGCAAGAAATTTAATTGACTTTGAGAACCATGTCCAAGTCCTTTGCCCCAAAATTGTCCAGATCCGATAGCAATAATCGATTGATTGACATTATATCCTGCTCCTTGCAAATCTATTTGAGGATTAATAAATGTTGTGATTCTGTTTTTTTGATAGTCTGCTAAAAAAAATGACCAACCTAAAACAAAAATGATAATTGCCGAACACAGAATTATGTATAAACTAGATTTATTTAGTCCAGAAATTAGGAGCATTGAAAACCAAATTACCAAGACCACAATTGCACTTCCAAAATCTGGTTGTAATAAAATTAACAAAACAGGTAATGAAACATATATAGCTGATACCAGCATTTTTTTTATATCAACCATTATGTTTTTTAGAGCAGCTAAATATTTAGCCATCACAATAATTATGATTATTTTTACAAATTCAGCAGGTTGAACATTAAACATTCCAAAGCTAAACCAACTAGATGTCCCGCGCACAAATGAACCATAAAAAAGAACGATAATTAAAATAAAACAGGCAAATAAATAAAATATGCCTGTATAATTCTTTAGAGATCTATAATCGATATTACTGACAAAAATCATTACAATTATCCCGAGGAGCGCGAAATACAATTGTTTATTAAAATTTATAAAATCAACCCCGCCTGAACTATACGAAGTACTGAGTATGACAATCAATCCAATCAAAATTAGAGCAATCGTAGAAAATAATAATGCTTTATCGAGTTTATTAACAAAGTTTAAATTCATTGCTCAAAGAATACTGATTAGGAACTACCTAGGAATTGAATATGACTCCCCTGTACCATATTCCTTCATAAAATTAAATCCGTTAAAAATATTGGTTTGTGCTTCATAATCAATATGATCAATTTCATTTTTAAATTCATTAAGCCAGAATATTCTGAATTCCCAACCATCTCCAGAAGCCATTGTTGCTTGTTCCGTAATACCAGCACCTATAACATCATCATTCTCATCAAAAACAACAACTGCTATATCTACATTATAAAAACTATATCTTGAATTATTTTTTGTTTCTCCATAGACATAATATTGTTCTGGTCCTTCTTCAACAAATTCACCGTAAGTATTTTTAATTTGAATAATCTCAACATTATAATCTAGAAGTTCTCGGGAGTCCTTGATTTCATTCCAAACATAATCAAATAGTTGAATTTTAATATCGCTGATTTCCCCTTCATATTTAAAATTATCATATATCACATATTTCCCAGTCTCGTCTTTAATAAAACCACTTGGCATAATATATGTTTCTCTGTCTTCAGAATTCGTCAAATTACCATTTTCATCAAATATTTGAAATCTGTATCCTAAAGAAGATAAACCCCAAGATACATTACTGTTTGAAATTCTAGCAACTAGATCATAGCTTCCTTCACCGTCTTGGACATAATCAATAAATTTCAGACTAATATCACTGGCATCAGGAGGCATTAGTGGAGGTGGACATTTCTTCGCGCAAATTCCACCACAATCAATTTTTTCTTCGCCTAAATCAAGCAAAGAATTGAAACAAATTTCAATAACTGGAGGAAATAATATCTTATATAGCATAATTAAGCTGGTGATGAAAATCGCCAATATCATTGACTGTTTTATTAATCTTTGACCTTTTGACATTTTTTATTTTTTATATATTATAAATCTATTATACTATTTTAAAAAAATATGGTCAATAAATCGAGGCTCTGCACTAATAACTGTGGTGGATAACTTAAGAAGTGGTAGAATAATATTTATAAATTAACAATTCACACTACTTCTCTGAAAAATGAGGTCAAAAAACTGTTTAATGATGTTCTTCCGAGTGAAGAAAGGAGCCGAGGAATTCCTTTCAATCGGATATAAGTATCAAATCATTTAACTATGAAACCAAAATCCTCTTTTTGAGGCATGTGGTGAAATGACGCCATAGAAGGAATTAGTTTGTTGGTTAGATTAATATTTTCTTGACCTTTTTTATTTTTTTAAATTCTATAAAGATTATCTAATTTTTTATCACTTATTCTTTTTAGCTCCGCTAGGTTGAGTGATTGATGATTATTCTTAGTTTTTCTTTTTTTGATATTATATCTAAATCCATCAAGCGGCGGTAAAAAGTTTTTTCGATCGTATTTTCTCTTGATGCGTCCCCCGATTCTTTCTTTGGAAATTAATTTAATCACGGGTTGAAAAAAGTTCTTGTACAACCTTAATTCATTTTTGTTAAGATGTTTAAACAATCTAATTCTTCTTGTGTGTTATATCGCAGATACCCAATCACTTGCCTAATATGCGTATAGTAATTTTTAACATTTCAGTTGATAAGAACGATTAAATTTCTGGAAGTGTCAAATGTAGAAAGTGCGGAATTTGACTGAAATATTACTTTATTCCCGCTTTCAAGTAGAATTTCATTTCATTTCATTTCATTTCATTCTATACTTCAAAACTATAAACCCTTGTCGTTGATTTCATATATTTTATTACACTTCTATGATTAACCATCTCACATTTTGATTCCTTTCAGGTATAATTCACCGCCCCCTGGGGCGTAATCTCTTTTTGTGATTTTCGACTTAAGTTATTATTTCGAAGATACCCCGTCTGCTTGCGGCGCAGTATAATTCATTTAAAACGCTAAAAAAAGACATATAAAATGTCTTTTTTTTAAATTTAGTATACAAAATCTCCGGCGATGACCTACTCTCCCAACCCCGTACGGGGCAAGTACCATCAGCGCTAATGAGCTTAACTTCTGAGTTCGGAATGGTATCAGGTGTAACATCACCGCTAAAATCACCAGAGAATTTGTATACTAAATTATAATAGTGTATATAAAATTTTCAATATGTCAAATATAAAATTTTTTACATTCAATTGAATTATATAAATAGTTTTACAAACATTAAATGCCAGTTAATCCTTTTATTGCATTTTAATTTAAAAATGCAATTACATTAAAGAAATATTGACCTATTAGTAACACTCGGCTGAACACATTACTGTGCTTACACCTATGTCCTATCAACCTGATAGTCTATCAGGGGTCTCAATGATACCTTATCTTGAATGAGGCTTCGCGCTTATATGCTTTCAGCGCTTATCCTGTCCAGACATAGCTACCCAGCGATGCTCCTGGCGGAACAACTGGTACACCAGAGGTCTGTTCTTCTCGGTCCTCTCGTACTAGAGAAAACTCTTCTCAAGTATCCACGCCTGCAGCAGATAGGAGGCCAACCTGTCTCACGACGGTTTGAACCCAGCTCGCGTACCACTTTAATCGGCGAACAGCCGAACCCTTGGGAGCTTCTTCACCCCCAGGATGTGATGAGCCGACATCGAGGTGCCGAACTTCGCCGTCGCTATGGACGCTTAGGCGAAACCAGCCTGTTATCCCCAGAGTAGCTTTTATCTGTTGAGCTTCTTCGGTACTACAACCAAAAGTCGGATCACTAAGTTCTGCTTTCGCAACTGCTTGACCCATCAGTCTCGCAGTAAAGCTGGCTTATGCCTTTGCACTATCAACCCGATTTCCATCCGGGTCTAGCCAACCTTATAAACGCCTCCGATGCAATTTAGGAGGCAACCGCCCCAGTTAAACTACCCACCAGGCACTGTCCCCAGACCAGCTAATGGTCCAAGGTTAGAATTACAAACTTAAAAGAGTGGTATCTCATATTCCGGCTAATCTTTGACTGGCGTCAAAGCCTCAAAGCCTACCACCTATACTGAACATCTAAGTACATAACCCAATACCAAGCTATAGTAAAGCTTCATGGGGTCTTTTCGTCTTGCTGCAGGTAAACGGCATCTTTACCGCTATTGCAATTTCACCGGGTCCCTTGTTGAGACAGTCCCTGAATCGTTACGCCTTTCATGCACGTCACTAATTAGATGACAAGGAATTTCGCTACCTTAGAACAATTATAGTTATTGCTGTCGTTCACCAGCGCTTGAATTCGAAGCTCTCACCACGAATCTTAACGTTCTGGCACTGGACAGGCGTCACCCCCTATACGTCCTCTTACGAGTTAGCAGAGAGCTGTGTTTTTGATAAACAGTCGTTCAGAGTCTTTTGTTGTACCCAGCACTTCGAACCGAAGTTCTCATACTGGGAGGCCTTATCCCGAAGTTACGGCCGCTGTTTTGCCGAATTCCTTAACAAGGGTTCTCCCGTTCACCTTGGTCTACTCGACCTATCCACCTGTGTTGGTTTTGGTACGGATACTTTTATCAAGGATAGAAGCTTTTCTAGGAAACTTGACTTGTCTGAATTATCCCGCCCGAAGGAAGGAGTCTCGATAATTCTCGCCCTTAAAGTTTTCCGGATTTGCCTAGAAAACAAGACTAACAATTACTGACACAAATCCAATAATGCGCTCAGACTATCATGTTCCGTCACTCCATACTTTTAAGATAAAAGTAGTGCTGGAATATTAACCAGCTGACCATCGACTACGCTTTTCAGCCTCGCCTTAGGACCGACTAACCCTGGGATGACATCCATTGCCCAGGAAACCTTGGATTTTCGGTGATTATGAATCTCACATAATTTTTTATTACTCATGCCAACATTCTCGCTTCTATACACTCCACTGTTCCTCACGGATACAGCTTCAGCGCGTATAGAACGTTTCCCTACCGCACCAATTATAGCAAGCTACAATTGGCACCCGTGTCTTCGGTATTAAGTTTTAGCCCCGTTATATTTTCGGCGCAATCTTTCATAGTCGAGAAGTGCGTTGTTACACGTTCTTTAAAGGATGGCTACCTCTAAGCCAACCTCCTACCTGTCTTAGAAAAATTACTTCCTTTCCCACTTAACTTAAATTTAGGGACCTTAGACTACGGTCTGGGCTGTTTCCCTTTTGAGCTCCGATCTTAGCACCGGAGTTCTGACTGCTACACAATTGACTGACTAGAATTCGAAGTTTATTTGGAAAGGGTAGGATTACTCCCCCCTATTCCATTCAGAGCTCTACCTCTAGCAGGTAAATGTAGCGCTAGCCCAATAGCTATTTCGGGAAAAACAAGCTATTACCGAGTTCGATTGGAATTTCACCCCTAACCACAGTTCATCCCCCAGTATTGCACGGCTGGTGGGTTCGGGCCTCCACTACGATATTCTCGCAGCTTCACCCTGACCATGGCTAGCTCACCCGGTTTCGTGTCTTGTGTATGCTACTAACGGACTATTAATCCTCGCTTTCACTTTAGCTTCGCTCTATCGAGCTTAACTTAAACGCAACATACAGCAAACTCGTTGGCTCGTTCTACAAAAAGCACGCAGTCACCCACTCGAAAGCGGGCTCCTACTCTTTGTAAGCATATGGTTTCAGAAACTATTTCATCTCCCTTATCGGGATGCTTTTCACCTTTCCCTCACGGTACTTGTTCACTATCGATCATAAAAAGTATTTAGCCTTGGCAGATGGACTGATAGATATCCAGTAAACCGAATATCTATCAGCCCATTTTTAGTAGGACTGCCGGTTTCCCATAAGATTTCTCTGGTCTTATGGTACTCAAGAGTAATACGAGAAGTTTGTATCAGTTTTCGTCTACGGGACTATCACCCTCTATGGTCAAGCTTTCCAGCTTATTTAACTAACCAAGATACAATATGTAAACTCCTTGACTTGCGTCGCGTATTATCTTACAACCCCCATAATCATAAATGATTGTGGGTTTGGGCTCCTCCCCGTTCGCTCGCCACTACTTGGGGAATAGAGGCATTCTAATGTCTCGTTAATAACCGAAGTTAGTAACGAAATTATTAAAATACACTTATTTCTTTCTTTTCCTCAGGCTACTGAGATGTTTCACTTCGCCTGGTACTCTTCGCATGTCCTATGTATTCAGACACGGATGCATTGAGATTAATCAATGCGGGTTACCCCATTCGGATATCCCCGGATCAAACCTTGCTTGACAGGTCCCCGAGGCTTTTCGCAGTCATGCTACGTCCTTCATCGTCTTTTTATGTCTAGGCATCCACCATATGCTCTTATGTATTAATTTAATGTAAGATTAACTAGCAATTAAAATTTGCAATTTAATATTTTATAATATTTTTTACCTATTTATATATATTCAATTGTCAATGATCATTCAAATCTTATATCTTCCGTTCATCTTCTAAATATTAGAAAATGAATTAAAACTATAATTTTAAAAAATAAAACCGCCTTGTTCAGAGGCGATTTTAATCTTGTGATAATCACAAAATTAACCGCCATTTAATCACTTAAATTCAATTCCATTTTTTTCATAACTTTATATTATGAATTAATGATTTTGCAAAATTAAAACTAAACATTACTTACATAGAATAGCACAACTAATAATACTGTCAAGTCTTAATTAATAATGCTTAAAACATAGAAAAAAAATTATTTTTTCAAGGAAGATTATACCTATTTATTGCTAAAATAAAAGAAGATAGATAAGATTGATCTATCTTCTTTTTAGTGCTGTTAGACAAGTATTGAACAACAAGTTTCTATTTTAACTTATCTTTCAATTCATCCAGTAGTTCTTTCGCATGGTATTGTCCACCCAATCCAAATGCAAGTCCTCCTGCAATGGCAAGCATTAAAGATAAACCACCTGCAAAAATCTTAATAATTTCCATACCAATTTGAATTTGCTCCAGTACAACTAAGAATGTAAATATAATAATCGTCCACTTAAATAAAAATGCAACCAAATGATACATTCGAATTCCACTAGCTTTTGCCAGACCGTCTGTTGATTCGTACACAAGTTGAGAAATAATAACACCAATTGTCAAGCTAATAATCGCTAGAAATAAACTAGGTAGATAACTTAATATTTGTGCTAGAAATTCCGATACTTGTGGGATATCCATTATATCTACTACAAACTTTAAAGTAAATATCAGAATAAACCATTTAACCAACCAGCCTACGAGTTTCGAAATCGAAAAATTTATATTAATTCTTTTAAAACATTTTTTTATCCCAGCTTTTTCCAGCGATTTATCAATACTCATTTTTTCAAAAAGAATTTTTGTTAATTTTTCAAGTTCAACTGCAAACATCAAACCAATGAAGAAAACAAAGACTGCCGAAAAGATAGAACCCTCTATAAGAAATGCTTGATAAAAATTATAGATCGAACTTGGAATCTCGTAATAAACATCTGTAAATAAATTATATTGCATTTATAACACCCCCTTTCTTTTTATTTTTTTAATTAAATGTTATTAATTTTTTAAGAAATTTATGAAAAAATATTATCTAAAATTGTTTTTATGTCTATGATAATATTATAACACATATTAATTATACTGCAATTTTATTTCGCAAGTTCTATATTGATTTTAAAATTATATTTTTTAGAAATAAAATCTTAGAAAGTTATCTCTGAGATTTTATTTGTGAACATTAAATTTTGGTGGTGTTTGTTTGAAAAAGTCAGAACTCATTTTGAACAAAATACAGATTATGCTTGTTCAGAATAGAAAACCCCGCAAAAAGCGAGGGGCAAAAAATTTTCAATATTTAGGTTTTGCTACTTGTGGGATTTGTGGCTATGCCATAACCGCCGAAAGACATATTAAAAAAAGTGGTTTGAAATTTGTTTATTATTATTGCAACCACAAAAGCAAAACTGTTGCTCGCACTGAAAATTGTTTTTTTGCGGGAAGAAGCTTTAACCGAACAAGTAAAAAACCTTTGTCAAAAAGTTTCTTTGCCTGATGAGTGGTGGAAAAGAAAACAATTGAGGAAAAATTATCGGATTTTGAACGAAAAGGTAATCATTGGCTCGAACTCATGCGAAACTGAATTATTGAAGCCAACCAAGCCGTAAATCTCTATAAACAAGAAAATCCCTCAAGGATGAGAGATTTTCTTGTTTCCATCGGCTCGAACCGTAGAATTTTGGCGGGAATTATTTCGGCGGAATTCAAAACCCCCTGGAATTTCTTGGAGAAAACCAATGCCGAGGGGCGAAGCCCCGAGGCAACTTCTTTAACAAATTCGGACTGGTGGACCCAACAGGATTCGAACCTGCGACCCCCTGCTTGCAAAGCAGGTGCTCTAGCCAACTGAGCTATGGGCCCATAATTTTTTTCGTTTTATATAATAATATTTGAACATCTTATACTGCTTGATTATTATATCAAAATCAACTGTATTCGACTATATCTTAAATATATAAAAGCTAAAACGAGTGGGCGTACCTGGACTCGAACCAGGGACCTTTACATTATCAGTGTAACGCTCTAACCAGCTGAGCTATACGCCCGGATGCTAATTTCTAATTTTAAATCAATTTCTAATAACTGAATTTTTTATATTAAAAATTAAGACATTAGTTAAAAATAATGAAATTCACTTCTCTATTATAACAAAAATCGCATCTTATGCAATACTATTGTATAGATGCGATTTTTGTTTTCACTTTTATTACAAACTTTGTGCAATTGTCCTGAAGGCAATTTTGTTCCTATCTACTCGAAAATAGATAAGCCTGTATTACCAACAGCCAAACATGTAGATGATATTAAAATCATTCTACAGACGATCTCGGTGAGTGTATTTCTTTAGACTAAAGAAATAACTTTCTCCCTAGAAAGGAGGTGATCCATCCACAGCTTCCGCTACGGATGCCTTGTTACGACTTCACCCTTATTATCGATCCTGCCGTGGGTCCTCTTAAGAGAGGAACTTCGGGCATTACCGACTCTATTGGTGTGACGGGCGGTGAGTACAAGACCTGAGAACGTATTCACCGTGACATTGCTGATTCACGATTACTAGCGATTCCAACTTCATGAGGGCGAGTTGCAGCCCTCAATCCGAACTGAGAGAAGTTTTGGTGGGATTAGCTCCGCCTTTCGGCTTGGCAACCCATTATATCTTCCCATTGTAGCATGTGTGTAGCCCAAGGCGTCAAGGGCCATGCTGATTTGACGTCGTCCCCGCCTTCCTCCCGGTTAACCCGGGCAGTCTCAAATGAAAAATTCAACATTTGAAAGGGGTTGCGCTCGTTACTGGACTTAACCGAACACCTCACGGCACGAGCTGACGGCAACCATGCAGCACCTGTCATCTAGTTCCTTGCGGCACTCCCCGGTTTCTCGGGGATTCTAGAGATTTCAAGCCTTGGTAAGGTTCCTCGCTTATCATCGAATTAAACCACATGCTCCACCGCTTGTGCAGGTCCCCGTCTATTCCTTTGAGTTTTAGCCTTGCGGCCGTACTTCCCAGGCGGGATATTTAATGCGTTAGCTTCGACACTAAAAGGGTCGACACTCCTAATGTCTAATATCCATCGTTTACGGCGTGGACTACTGGGGTATCTAATCCCATTCGCTACCCACGCTTTCGTCTCTCAGCGTCAGAAATGGTCCAGCAAGATGCCTTCGCCTTTGGTATTCCTTATGATATCAACGCATTTTACTGCTACACCGTAAGTTCTACTTGCCTCTACCATCCTCTAGAGTAAACGTTTCAGATGCGGTTTCAAGGTTGAGCCCTGAAATTTAACATCTGACTATTTATTCCGCCTACAGACGCTTTACGCCCAATAAATCCGGATAACGCTTGAGGTCTCTGTATTACCGCTGCTGCTGGCACAGAGTTAGCAACCTCTTATTCGTTAGGTAATATCAAAATTTCTCCCTAACAAAAGAATTTTACACCCCGAAGGGCGTCATCATTCACGCGGCGTCGCTCGTTCACGCTTTCGCGCATTGACGAAGATTCTCGACTGCAGCCTCCCGTAGGAGTTTGGCCAGTGTCTAAGTGCCAATGTGGGAGAACACCCTCTCGGGCCTCCTAACCGTCATAGCCTTGGTAAGCTTTTACCTTACCAACAAGCTGATAGTACGCAGGCTCTTCTTAAAGCGATAAATCTTTACCCTTGCGGGACCATCTAGTATTAGCATTAATTTCTCAATGTTATTCCAGACTTTAAGGTAGATTCCTACGTGTTACTCACCCGTTTGCCGCTCCCCAGTAAACTGGGTCGCTCGACTTGCATGCCTTATCCACGCCGCTAGCGTTCATCCTGAGCCAGGATCAAACTCTCATTAAATGATAATCTATTCATTGAAGAATAATTTATCTCAAAATATAATAAAGCATAATCAATGGACATAAAAATGTCAATGTAATTATGCATAAAAGTTTTATCTTGGAATTGTCTATAACCGGATAAGTTTATAGACTCGCAGGACAACTGCACAAAGTTTATATAATTGTGTGTGATTTATATTTAATTGTTAATGAACAATTTAATTACTAAGTCATAATAGCACAAACAAAACACGTGTCAAGCCTTTTGAAAACTTAACAAAATACTTCTGATTTCTGTATTTAATTTTTGTGATTTTTATTAATAACCTTATTTATATACTATAGCAATAAATGATTTGTGTCAAATTAGGTGGGCTCTACACTAATAACTGCGGTGAAGAACTAAAAAAAATTATTGGATTATACTGATAAATAATTTAATTAGATATTATGAATTCTAACATTTGCTTATTTAAACAATTCTTCCGCTCCATTTCAAAGCGGGCGGAATAATAATTCAAAAATTGTAATTTATAGATTTCATTCAAAACAACAGCTAAAAGATTCTGAAACAAATTTGTAGTGACATCTTTAATTTTCAATTTTACTTCACAATCTTATCGACGATTCCATATTTCTTAGCTTCTTCAGCATTCATATAATAATCACGGTCAGAATCTTTTTCGATTTTATCGAGAGATTGACCAGTATTTTTTACTAATATTCTATTTAGCTTTTCCTTGATTTTCAAAATATGACGAGCTGAAATTTCAATGTCACTTGCTTGTCCTTCGGTGCCACCCATTACTTGATGAATCATGATTTCTGAATTTGGCAGAGTTAATCTCTTTCCTTTTGTTCCAGAAGAAAGAAGAAGCGACGCAGCCGAGGCGGCCATACCAATACAAACTGTGGAAACATCACACTTTACATAATTCATCGTGTCATAAATCGCGAGTGCTGATGTTACAACTCCACCCGGGGAATTAATATAAATCATCACATCCGCTTTTTCATCTTGTTTTTCCAAAAACAAAAGCTGTGCAATCACCGTATTGGCTACGGCATCATTAATTGGACCACCAAGAAAGATAATCCGATCTTTTAAAAGTCTTGAATAAATATCATAGGCTCTTTCGCCATCTGATGATTTTTCAATTACGGTTGGTATCAGGTTCATATGTTTTAAATTATGAAATTATAAATATGACATATAAGTTAGCTTCATTTAATATTATACTCCTATTTTAACATAGTTTCTGATGGTTTAGAGCCTATTTCGTTCTAACTTTATATTTTTTAAAGCATTAAACAGTTATAATAATTTTTCGTTCTTTTCTGCAATTTTAACCAAAACATCGAAAACTTTTTCGTTTATAATAATACTGGTAACATGGTTCTTGAATTTTTCAATATCAATTGTTTTACGAACTTCATCTTCGTTCGGATAATGCTTCAAAGTGTCATTAACTCTTTGCTCAATTTCCTCATCGCTGATTTTAATTTCCTCCTTTAATGAAATTTCTCTCATACAAAGTCCAGTCTTCACTCTTTTTTCAGCAAGCTCTTTCCACTCATTACGCAATTTTTCTTCGTTCGTATTTACACTTTGCAGATAATCTTCAAACTTAACTCCTGTCTGAGAAACATTGTTTCGAAATTCATTCAACATATTTTCTATTTCTGAGCTCACAAGAATTTCAGGAATTTCCACTTCTGACTTTTCGCAAACTTGTTCAATCAATTTTGCTTTCAATTTTTCACTGGCCTTATTCTCTTCTTCAGCAGTTAATCCCTCTCGGACACTCTTTTTTACCTGATCGATATTTTCAAACTTACCAAGACTTTTGGCGAAATCATCATCCAATTTAGGCAGTTCCACTTTTTGAACAATTTTTATCTCAACCTTAAAATCAGCACTTTTCCCGGCTAATTCTTTTTTACTATATTCTTCTGGAAATTTCAAACTAAATTCTTTAATTTCATCTTTTTTCATTCCAATGAGCTTATCTTCAAACCCTGGAATAAATTGTCCCTGACCTATGACTAGTGGATGATTTTTACTTTCTCCACCCTCAATCTTCACACCCGCAACTCTAGTTTCAAAATCAATTTCAACTCGATCACCTTTTTTCGCTTCCTCTTCTTTTGTTAAAAAAATTGCTCTCTTTTTTTGAATGGTTTCTAATTCCAAATCAATCCTTTTTTCATCAATAGACACTTTTTCAGCTTTTCCTTTTATTTTTGAATAATCTCCCAATTTAACCTGGGGCATTATATTTAGCAAAATCTTAAATTCTAGTGGATTTCCAACTGCCGATTTTGTAAAATCTACCTGCGGTTGCCCGATTGGACCAAGCTTGTTCTCCTTGATTATATCAAAATATGATTTTTCGACTGCACTATGGATTGCCTCTTCAAAAATTGCTTCTTGACCAATTTGTTTTTCTGCAACATCTGCTGGCACTTTGCCAGCACGAAATCCGTCCACTTTTACATTTTTGGACATTTTATCCAAAGCTTTCTTCATATAAACTTTCATCTCTTCAACCGAGATAATAACATTAATTTCTTTTTGTGATTTAGGTAAATCCTTAATTTCAATCTGCATTATTTTTATTGTTAATTTTAAATTTATAAATTTCCCCTTTTACTTTTTAAGTTCCTTTATTCTCTACTTAACTTGTCCATCAATGGTGGGACTAATTGTTTTTTTCTCGAAACTACTCCTCTGAGGAATATTAAACCTTCTTTTTTATTTCCTGAAAAAACACTTTTTGCCAATTCTGCTTCTTCTTGTCCAACAATATATAAATCAGAATTATTTTTGATAATATCTACGACAGCAAAAAAAAGATAATCCATTTTTTCCTCACTTTTTTTCTCCAGCAAAGCTTGAATAATTTTATCCTTTTGAACATTAACCGTCTCAGGAGATGTTGTTTCCCAAACCCCAATTCCAACTTTAATCCTCCCCATATCAAATTGCTTATAGTCCTTACTGATTATATCATCAACTGAAATTCCTTTCAAATTTGATTTCGCAGTAAAGATTTCATTGACAAAATTTTTCACATCCAATTTTACAATTTTGTTCAACTCACGAAATATCTTTTTGTCATCTGCAGTTGTTGTCGGAGAATTAAAATTCAAAGTATCCGAAATAATACAGGTAATTATTAATGTGGCGGAAATCTTATCAACCTTGATGTTCCTTTCCTGCAAAATCTTATATATTACAGAGCCAGTGCATCCAAGGGCTTCCACGCGCGCAAAAATTGGCTTTGATGATTTAAGTCCACCAAAATTATGATGATCAATTATTGCCAACAAATTATTCTCCATCAGTCCATCAATAATTTGCTTGGGCTCCGTCGTATCAACAAGAATAACGGCTTCTTTTTTGATGATTTTCAAAATTCTTGGTTTTTTCAACTTCAACTTTTCGAGAATATAATTTGTTTCATTATTTATCTTACCCGCCACAACAGCATCAATTTCAAAACCAAATATTTTTTTTGCAAATCGCGAGATTAGAATAGCGGATAATACAGAATCAGTGTCAGGATTTTTATGTCCAATCGCAATAATTTTATAGTTCATTTTTTAATAAGGTTAAGTGTTATTTTTTTTATTTTAGCAATAATAATATTTACTAATGTTTATTTTTTCTCAGATTTTTTACTATTTTTTTATAGCTTTCTTTCCTTTGGTATCATCTTGAGATTTATCATCAGCACTTTCCTTTGACAATGTTTCTTTATTCTTTTTTTCCTGAATAATGTCAGCTTTTAATTCTTCGTCTTGAGATTTATCGTCTGCCGCGTCATCGGCAATTTTCTTTTTTGCTTCTTCTTTGATATCAATCTTCCAATTAGTTAATTTTGCTGCCAATCGAACATTTTGACCTTGCTTCCCAATTGCAAGTGAAAGTTGGTCTTCTTCAACATGAGCAACTGCAGAGCTGTTCTTCTTATCTATCGTCAGGTGTGAAATTTTTGCTGGAGACAAGGCATGCTGGATATATTTGTCAATGTCTTTATTCCATTCAACAATATCTATCTTTTCCCCACCAAGCTCATTAATTATTGTTTGAATTCTTGAACCACGCTGTCCAACACATGATCCAACAGGATCAATTCCCTCTTCATTTGAATACACGGCAACTTTTGTTCTTGAACCAGCCTCTCTGGCAATTGCTTTAATTTCCACAGTATTTGAAAATATTTCTGGTACTTCAAGTTCAAATAACTTTTTTATAATTTCTGAATTTGTTCGAGACAGAATCAAACTAGCTTCCTTAGTTTCTTTATCTAATTTAAGAATATATACTTTTATTCTTTGACCAACTTGATATCTTTCGCTAGTAATTTGCTCAGCTGGATATAATATACCGACAGCCTTTCCAATATCAATAAAGATATTACGACCTTCTATTCTTTGCACCGTACCGCTCACAACTTCCCCAACTTTATCCTTAAATTCGTCAAATATTGCTTCTTTTTCAGCCTCTCTTATTTTCTGAATCATGACTTGTTTTGCAGTTTGAGCAGCAATCCGTCCAAAATCAGTTTTTGAGGGAAGTTCAATTTCAATTTCATCATCAATTTCAGGCTCTTTTTTAAATTCTTTCGCTTCGGAAATTGTAATATTTTTGTCTAGATTAAACTTCTTTTTAATTTCGCCATCTTCTTCTGTTATATTGTTTTCCTCATCATTAACAAGATCATTTTCTTCCGCCACAACCTTAATTTGATATACTTTAATATCGCCGGTCACTTCATCCAATTTTACTTTGATGATTTGCCCCTTTTTACCATATTCTTTTTTATAAGCTGCAGCTAAAGATGCTTCTACAATCTCAATTGCTGCCTCCTTAGAGATTCCCTTTTCTTCACAAATTTGATTCATTGCTGATATAAATTGTTTTTGTTCCATTTTTTTTATTAATTTAATTAAAGTAATGTTCAAAAAAACCTGTCCATTTCTGTGGCAGGCAATCGTAACTTCCAAATACAATTTAATTGTAGCATATTATAAATTTATGTCAATAATAGAAATTATCACACCCCTCTGTGCTAGAACCTCAATACTAGAATTCAGAATTCAAGTTGCCAAACAACACTTTGGGTGTATAATTTGGTAAAAATTAACCTAAAGAATATCTCAAATAAAAATATCAATCCAAGGAGCGATTTAAGCTATTACGAGCGACAAATAATTGAAACCCGATTAAGAAGAAACAGGAGCAGAAAAAAGTGATAATCAGCCGAGAAAAAAAATATGTTATTCCAATCCGAATGAAAAATTTAATTCTTTTTTGCAAAATCAACAAAGCGTTGCACTAAATTCTTGAATTTATCGTTGCTTTAGAATAAAACAAAGGAAACATTTCAGCAGTGCTTCTTTTATTAAATTAAATATTTTAATCAATTTTATAACCCACCTAAATCTAAAACTTCATCAATACGGATTTGTTCAATAAATTCCTCCATGTGACTGACAATAATCATTGTTCCTTCATATTTACTGAGAGCTTTGGCAATCACAGGAATATGACGAAAATTAATGTGATTGGTCGGCTCATCAAGAATCAAAAGCCCAGGTTTCATCAATACTAAGCGAGCAAAACTCAATAATCCTTTTTGTCCTTCTGATAAATCAGAAACCTTGTGTCCCATTAATTCACCGGTAATCAAAAAACCAGCCGCAATCGATCTCATTTGCTGAATATCATTTTCGCCAATCATCGCCTCAGACAAAGAATCTATCACAGTTTGATCATAATCTAAGGATGAAAAATCCTGACTATAGTACCCCACACGAACTCCTTCTAAAATTTTGTGCTCCGGTGAATTGCCAGAAATCAAACTCTTCAAAAAAGTACTTTTTCCGACACCGTTTGGACCACTAACCAAAACATGCGTATCTTTTCTGAGTGTCAATTCTCTTTCCTTTGTCACTTTTTCACCATTTATCAAAGCTTTCACAGAGCTAATCTCCACAATTTTTCCCACAATATCTTGAGTCGGAATCGTGAAATCTCTAATTGTCTTATCTTCTTTCCTAACATCAATTTTATTTTCTTCATCTTCTTCTAGTTCTTCTTTCATTTTCTTGGCCAGTTTTCTCATCTTTCCACCTTTGTGTGCAAAGAAATTCACTTTCTCTTTTCGATCTTGAATGTTTCGTTCCAATTGTGCATTTTTTTTCTTCTCTCTTTCAATTCGATTTTCAATTTCAGACATTACCGAATAATAATCTCCTACATATTGCTCCGTCTTGTGTGTGAAAACATCAAGATAGATAACTCCATCCGTAAAACAATTCAAAAAATCAGCATCATGTGAAATAACAATTACCGTTTTTTCATACATCATGATAAAATTTATCAAATGGGTAATCCCATCTTCGTCAAGATTATTTGTCGGCTCATCTAGCAAAAGAATACTAGGTTTTTGAATCAATGCAAAAGCAAGAAGCAATCGTGCTTGCTGGCCACCCGAAAGGTCTTCTACAATTTTTTCAATTGGCACATTCAAATTTACTGCATCGAGAACTTTTTTCATTTCACCGGGAGCATTATGAGGTACTTCATCATAAGATCTTTCAAAATATTTTTGAACTGAAAGTTTCAAATCATCCTTTTCAATTACCTGTTTAGCAATTCCAATTGTAACATCCCCTGTGATAGAAATTTGCCCTTTTTGTGGCTTCAGCTTTCCAGTAAGCAATTCAAACATCGTACTTTTCCCCGCACCATTTTGCCCCATTAAAGTTATTTTTGACCCATCGCGCACTGCAAAACTAGCCTCATTGTAGATAGGTTTTTTGTGTAAATATTCAAATGAGACTTCATCAAATCTTAAAATAACATCACCTTTAGACATAATTATTATATTTATCGATTACCAAAACATAGTATCAGAAATTAAGCAAAATGTAAAGAATTGGAACGATTATACTTCTTGCCATAAAAAAATCTTATCGCTTTGATAAAATTTTTTCTATTGAATACTTAGTAACTCAATCTCAAAGATTAAAGTAGCATTTGGTGGGATAACTCCCCCTGCTCCGTTTGCACCATAACCTAATTCTGCTGGAATTGTCAGTTTTCTTTTTTCTCCCACTTTCATATCAAGCGTTCCTAGTTCCCAGCCCTGGATAACATGACCTGTGCCAATCGTGAAAGAAAATGGCTCATTTCGATCAACGCTTGAATCAAACTTTGTTCCATCTACTAATGTTCCTGTGTAATGAACATTAATTGTATCACCCTTTTTGGTCACAACTTTACCAGTTCCCTCTTGTAAAACTTCGATTGTTAATTCCATAGTTTCTTCATTTAATTGATTGTCTTCCAAAGTTACTTCAATTTCATTCATCTTATCTATCTGACCCTCTTGTATTATATTATCATATTCGACAAAAGCAGGTTCAAAAGATTCGCCTTTTTTGTTTCCTCTACCCAAAAGCAAAGCTCCAACTACCAATGTCATAATAACCACTACAAAAGTAAGTTTTTTGTATTCCATATTATCTCTTATTAATTGATTATTTTTAATTTTTATTTTAGCAAATATTTTTATGTTTATCAAGGTACCTTTATTGTTTCCATTTTACAGTGAAGCTTTTTGCGATTTTGACATTTTTTAGAAGAACTATTCTTTTGAAAATAAACGTCTTTTTCTATTGACATATATATAAATGAGTTATTTTATATACGATTTCCACTAAAAAGAGTAGGAGGTAAAAGAAGGTGATAAAATTAAAACAACAAAAGACAAAAAAAGAAGATGGACATCAATATTGTTAGTGGTGATAGGAGCCTTGCTCTTAACTATTCAAACATCAATCGGTAATACAATGAGTTATTCATATTGTCAGGCCTATATGGTCTGTGAAACTCATCAGGAACATGGAGCATAAAATCGAGGTTATGCGATCAAAGAATCGCAAAAAAAATCCAATCGATGGATAAAGGATAAAGCCTAGCCCTTATCCCCTTTTTTTATCTTCTTTCTCATCACACTCGAAATTTCCGGTATCTTAGTAATTTCAAGATAAACCATTCGATTTTGTCCGCCATGAGCGGATTTTAATTTTTCTAGGTTTTTATCATCAAAAATATTTTTGATTTTACAAAAAATATTATCACCAATTGGCTGAATAAATTCAACTTTGTCACCACATAAAAGAGAGTTGTGAACTCTTATTTTTATTAATTTTTTCTCTTTGAAATATTCCATAACTTCTCCCACAAACATATATTCCTCTTCTGTGTGTGAAAACTTTGTCTCTTGTCCTTTTTCTCGACATTTACCAAAAAGAAAACCCGTTGTATATGTCCTGTTTACCAGCTTATTTAAATCTCCTTTCAATTTTTTCAGCACACTCTTCTTCTTTTTATCCATAGTGTCTTTTGATGCTGTCGCATGCCAAGACACTATTGCTTTATTATCTGGTTTGATGTTAAGGGCGATGCGATAGGATTTTACAACCTGAGAAAGATAATAAATGCTTTTTGCTCTACCTTCAATCTTAAACGATGTAATGCCGGCTTCTTTCAACTCATCAAGATGTTCAATTAAACATAAATCCTTTGAATTCAAAAGATATGAACCATGAGAATCTTGATCAACGGGTATATACTCATTATTCCTTTTTTTCTCCACTAGCTTATACTCCCACCGACAATTTTGGGCACAATCTCCAAGATTTGAACTCCTTCCAATAACCCAAGAACTAAGCAAACATCTACCAGAATAGGCCATACACATCGCCCCATGTACAAAATATTCCAATTCCAATTTTGGGACTTTCCGATGAATTTCTTGAATTTCCTCCAAAGTCAGTTCTCGTGCCAGTACGATTCTCTTCACTCCCTGCTCAAACCAAAATTTCGCCGTTTGCCAGTTAGTAGTATTAGCTTGTGTAGAAAGATGAATCGCAACATTTGGTAAAATCTTTTTTATCATCTGTATAACTCCCACATCAGAAGCAATAAACGCATCTGGTGGATTTTTTTTGAAAAACATTAAATGTTTTTGCAAAATATCAAAGTGATAGTTATGTGCAAAAATATTGGTCGTGATATAAATTTTCTTATTTTTCTGATGTACATAATCAATCGCCTCAAGCATTTGAGTTTGATCAAATTTATTAATTCTCGCACGCAAAGACAAATCTGGAATACCAGCATAAACAGCATCCGCTCCATATTTAATTGCACAGTCTAATTTTTCGAAACTTCCAGCAGGGGCGATTAGTTCATTTTGATTATTTTTTTTTGTCATAAAATATCTAAATAGAAATTTAAAATCTTATTATTTAAAATAAGCATATCTTTGACGCAAGATAGTTTACCGGAGCATAATCATCGGTAAAAATATTAAGTTTTTCTGTCTCAATTGGATTATTCCATAAGTGATTTAACATCTCTTTTTCTTGCTTGCTCTCGCCCTTTTTAAGAACTTCCCGAATATCAATATCACCTTTCACCGCTATTACGATAATATTTTGCACATTCTCAGATTCACTTTCGCTAACGGAACTCACCGGAAATACATACACATTTTCAAAAATTTCCTGGATTGTTTTATATTCTGATCGAAAAAATATCGACTTTTCACCACTCAATGAAGATATAACATTAACCATATAAATGCCTCCTGGTTTAAGCGTACTAGATATATTTTCTAAAGCTTCTCTAGTTGTCAATTGAAATGGGGCTGAGCAAGTCGAGCTAAATGCATCGTTATAGATCACATCGTATTTATTTTTATTATCCTTACTATTTCTATTGATGAATATTCGCGCATCTTCATGAAAAACATTAATTCTGCCACTTTCAAGACTTAAGCGAAAATATTTTTTAGCAAGCTCAGTTGTTTTCGAATCAATTTCGACGACATCAATTATTCCGTTTTCATTTCTCCTGATGAAGTCTTTCGGCACCGAATAAGCCGCTCCACCAAACATGGCAACCCGATTTATATCTTTTTTAAAAAATTTATCTAACTGAAAATATTTCGTGTACTCAAAGACCAGGTCATCAGATTCAAGATACATCGCAGAATCAAAAAAACTCTCAACTGACATTATTCTCATTGTCTTTCCATTTTGGTCCGCTCTGTCATATACAGTAATATTGCTATATTCACTATCCTCATCAGCAATATAAATGTTTGTCTCTGTTGCATTTGAGATAAATGCTACACAGAAAAAAAGAAAAAAGAAGACAAACATTCTTATAAATATTGCTTTTTCATAAAAACTATAAGCTGAAACTAAAAACAAAATCAAAGACAAGCCATATAATATATTAATACTTCCAAAAGTTGGAATCAAATAAAAACCTGCCAAAAAAGTACCGAAGATACTTCCAAAGGTTGAAATTGCATACAAATTACCAATCGTACTTCCTGAACTTTCAATTTTTATCATTGCCATTCTAGCAGCATACGGAGAAACCATTCCCAACATTATTGAAGGTAGTGCAAATAATAAAGTTGCTGCCACAATAGCTCCATATTTAATACCAAAAAATAAGCTAAATTCAAGAACGGGATTTTTAATTATAATAATTACAAACATCAATAATCCCGAGATAAATATAATTAAAGAAAAATTTTGAATACTAGGATTTTTATCAGCAGCTTTGCCACCGAGATAATAACCCAAACTCATTGAACCAAGAACAATGCCTATAAGACTTGTCCAAATGAATATTGACGTACCAAGAATTGGAGCCAATATTCGAGATCCAATTAACTCCATTACCATAATTACCGCTCCAGTTGTGAAAACTATTAAATATAATTTTTTTTTAAACATAAATTAATTATTATAAAAAATTAATCATCAAAATCATAAATTTGATTTTAAATCGATTTTATCATATTATATATGTATAATTGATAAAAGTAAATTAGCTATGGTAAATAAGAAATTTGATGCAATAGTTGTCGGTGCAGGAATTAGTGGAATTCTCAGCACACTAGCACTTGCAAGAGAAGGAAAAACGGTGCTTGTGATTGAGAAAAATTCAGTTCTTGGTGGCAATTGCCGAACGTACGAGATTGAAGGATATCAAGTTGACACAGGACCCCATGCCATCACAGATTTAATAAATGGACCTTTAAAAAAACTAATAAATGATTACTTCCGTGTCGTTCCCAGGTTTTTCCCGATAGGATCATATTATGTTCGTGATAATGGGAAATTACAGGAATTTCCACTTACCCTGCTACAACTTGCAAAATTTGATATACTTCCTAAAAAAGAAAGACTAATTATGTCAAGTGCGATGATAGATGCTGTGGCCAATTTTTCTCTTAACAGAGAATTATTAGACAAAAGTATTTATGAATTTATGAAAAAATACAAACCATCGTCCCAAACATGGAAATTAATAAATACAGTTTCATATTTTTTGAGTGGCAAATCAATGAAAGAAACTCCAACTTGGAGAATACTAGGCGGGTCAGGATATGTTGATGAAAATTCAAGTCACAAAAAAAACCAATTAAAATCACTAATCAAATTTAAGAAAAATAATTATTCATCCCATGGCTACCCGCTTGGAGGAATTCAGAGTATAACCGATTGTGCTCTAAACTCAATTCCAAAGAATAGTACAATCTTCAAGCTCAACGAAAAGGTCGTTAAGATAATTACCGAAAAGAATATAACTAAAGGTGTTCAAACAGACAAAAATATTTATAATTCAGATATCGTAATTTATTCCGGATTTATGACAAATTTACCCAATCTAATCGATAATCTGAGTAAGGTTTATACTTGTGAGCTGGAAAAATTAAAACAAACCAAAAGCCTGACAATTTGGTTTGGTTTGAAAAAAAAATTACTTGAACTATCGTACATTGGCTCAGAAATATATTTTAATACTGAAACACCTTACTGGGCAATCCCAGTTTCAAATCTAGATTCTCATCTTGCACCAAAGAATAAGCAATTAGTTGGATTTTCAACTATAATTGAAAATGAAAAATCAGAAGAAAAAATTAATAATTTCAAAAAAACTATTTTTACTGCGATACCAAATCTATTTGAAAACATTGACTTTGAGCATGTCCAAATCACAGTTCCAGAAAAAGCTGCCGTAACAACGGGGGTCAAGTTTCCTTCTCCGAGATCAACAATAAAAAATTTATACCTCGTCGGAACTGATACAGACATGAGAAGTATGGGAATTACAAGAGCGTCTCATTCGGTCATTGAAGCGTTAAAATTCATGAGGGAAGATAATATTTTAGATTAACACAAACTATTGCAAAAACTGGCTTGGTCCAGTTTTCTTTGTTTTTAAGATTAATAAATATTATTTATGGATATTGAAATGTTTATGTCTTATATTAATCATAAAAGGATCCATTCAGAAGACACATAGCTAATGGAAAAATTACGGTTTGAGAGCGTAAAGCGAAACGAAGTGAAGTTTTACGAAAAAGAAGTGTGTTTTGAAATTGCAGTAAAATCCCGCTCTCGCTGAACTTGACACTCTATGAAATTTAATCGCTCTTGATTGAGTTTTGATGCTTGATTAGTTTTAGCGGGTTTGACAGAGACCCTTTAAATCCTACCTCCACCTGGAATAATATCTTAAAAAAGTTTTTTATATTTTTTTACAGATGTTGTATGAATTACTTGTTTTTCAATATAATTCTATTTATTTAGTTTTTTACCACACCAATCAATATAAAACTAGAATACATTTACCAAGAAATCGTTTTTATCTCATTTAAAGATAATAAAACTACAATTCCTTTAAAATGTAGTTGTGTTGCATATAAACAAAGTATATTAGATTTATTTTTACTTAAATAATATTTTTAATTCTAAAAATCTTTGGAAAGATTCTTTTCCAAAACCTTTCATCTCTTTTTCAATGCTAGCTAGGGTGTCAATTTTTCCGCTTTTGCTATGAAATTTATCAGCATAACAAATTAATTTTTGCTCCAAAGTAATAGGTAGAAAATCTCTTTTGGGGAGAGGGAGGTTTTTTTTGATAATATATTCTTTTGACAAGCCAGAACCAATATGTCTTTCAGCTATCAATGCCTCTTTGTTTAAACCTTCGCTTCTTAATATTTCTCCACCTATAATTCCATGCCGAAGATAATCAATTTGAAGCTTGTGAATACTTTTCATAAATTCAAAGGTACCTATATCATGCAGCAAGCAACCAGAAACGATTAAATCTGCATTAATATTACTAGACAGATTTTTTCGTGCGATGATTTCAAAGGACTTTGCTAAAACTACCAAGCTATGATTTAAAACTACATTAAAATTATTTTTTGAATCAGAATATTTTTTTAAAATATTTATATATTTTTTCATCATAAAGACTCAATTTAGTGTGAATAAAAGTGAAATGCTTATTGGCTCTCTTAACAATAAATGATATAATAAAACAAGTCAATTAATTAAATATCTAAAATGAAAAAGAAAGCAATTTTAATAATTCTCGATGGATGGGGAGTTAGTGCAGAAACAAGTGGCAATGCAATTGCAAATGCTTCAACGCCAGTTATGGATGAGTTTGCAAAATTCTATCCTAGCACGCTACTTCAAGCATCAGGAATAGCGGCGGGGCTTCCTTGGGGCGAAATGGGTAATTCTGAAGTCGGTCATATGATTATGGGTGCAGGAAAAATCTTATACCAAAATCTTCCCAAAGTTTCTTTATCAATTCAAGATAAAAGTTTCTATGAGAATATTGTGCTGCTTAATTCAGTGAAGCATGCCAAACAAAACAATTCAAACATCCATATTATGGGTCTTGTCAGCGATGGTGGTGTTCATTCTCACATAGACCACCTATACGCTATCTTAGAATTTCTTAAAATTGAGGGGGTTGAAAAAAATCGCGTCTTCATTCACATTTTTACGGACGGAAGAGACGCTGAGCCAAAATCAGCAGTTAAATATGTAGCTGACCTTATAAAAAATATAAAGGAAGAAAATTGGCCAGGAAAAATTGCTAGTATTATGGGAAGATATTATGCAATGGATCGCAATCAAAACTGGGATAGAATTGCATTATCCTACTATTGTCTGGTAAATGCAGTAGGCGAGAAAGAAAGCGATGCTAAGCTTGCACTTGAAAAATACTACAACAACGACATGACTGACGAATTCATTAAGCCTACACTAATTTTGGACGAAAATAATAATTATAATCTTATTAAGGCGAATGATTCAATAATATTTTTTAATATTAGAGAGGATAGAGCAAGACAAATAACGAAAGCATTCGTTCAAGAAGATTTTCATGATTTTGACAGAGGCAATAAATTGCAAAACATAAATTTTTCTACGATGATTGAATACGAAAAAGATCTTGATGCTAATGTTATATTTTTCTCAGAGAATGTTGCCTATCCGCTTGGCAAAGTTATTTCTGATTCAGGGCTCACGCAACTGAGAATTGCTGAAACTGAAAAATATGCTCATGTGACATATTTTTTTAATGGTGGAAAAGAAGAACCGTTTGAAGGTGAATCCAGAACGCTCGTCCCTTCTCCATCGGTTGCAAAATATGATGAAGTTCCAGAAATGAGTGCTGATTTAATTACAGACCAAGTCATAAAAGCAATCGAACTTAATAAATATGATTTTATTCTAGTTAATTTTGCGAATGCAGACCTAATTGGTCACACTGGAAACTATATGGCAACTATTGAGGCAATAGAATTCATCGACAAATGCCTTGCTAGAATATATAATTCGGCTATGAATTACAATGTCACTCTTATGATTACGGCAGATCACGGCAACGCTGAAGAAATGTATAATGTTAGAACAGGCGAAAAGGTAACTGAACACTCAACAAATCCAGTCCCCTTTCTTTTGATAACAAATTCTAATAAACTTGAAAAAGAAAATATTCAATCCTTCTTTAAAAAAAGTGGAGGAATGTTAAGTGATATCTCGCCGACTGTTATTGATGTTTTAGATTTACAAAAGCCTGACGAGATGGCAGGCGAAAGTCTATTAGATACACTATAAAAAAAGCATAAGAAAATTAATCTTCTATTATCTTGCTGTGTTTTTTTCTCCATTCTTCAATTTTACGATGATTGCCGCTCAACAAAACATCGGGCACTTTCCAGCTAAGACCCTTTTTCACCAAGAATGATTCTGGTTTTGTATAATGTGGGTGCTCAACTAGGCCGTTTGAGTATGATTCACTCTCTAAGGATTTTTCATTTCCCAAAACCCCCTCGACTAATCTTGACACAGAATCAACAATAATCATTGAAGCAAGTTCGCCCCCCATTAAAATATATTTACCTATTGATATTTCACCATCAATTAGATTTTCTTTAACTCTTTCATCAACCCCTTCATATCGTCCACAGATTAACACAATCCTGTCCAGATCAGCTAAACAACTAGCTGTTTTTTGATTATAAATAGCTCCTTTTGCAGACATTAGAAATATTCTTGTTTTTGAATGAGTCTTCTTACGCTTACCGTCTACATTAATTACACTAATATCTCTTAAAGCATTATATATGGGCTCTAATTTCAAAACCATTCCCGCACCGCCTCCATAAGGTGTGTCATCTGTAGTCTTGTGTTTATCGTTGGTATATTTTCGTAAATTGTAAATTTTTATTTTTACTAAATTTTTCTTTTGAGCTCGTCCTAAAATACTTTCATTAAAATATGAGCTAAACATCTCTGGAAAAATTGTAATTATATCAAACTGCATATATTGCTAGGTAATGTATAAATAATTTATTCAAAAAAACCATACTATCTAAAAATAGCACGGTTTTTTTATATTGTAAATCTAAAAGATGATTACAAATTTAAATCGTTTACAGCATCTTCAACATTTTCAGTAGTAGTAGCTGATATATTTGACACTGGTCTATCAGTAACTGGTCTTTGGGGTCTTACTGATCCTTCTGGCTCCACGATTTTGAAATTGACTCGTGCATTATTTTTAGCACCAATTACTCTTAAAAGGGTTCTGATTGATTTTGCAGTTGAACCTTGACGACCAATCACTTGTCCCATATCTTCTGGATTAATATTAAGTGAGATCAAAACTCCCATTTCATCAACCGTTCTTTCGATTTTTACATCTTCTGGATTGTCAACGATTGACTTGACAATGTATTCTACGAAATCTTTATCTTTTGTATTATTCATTACTGTTTTCCTTTTATCTTCAAGCAAATATATTTGTTTGAATAAGTTAACTTATTATTGAATTCTTTCTTTTTTAATCATTCTCACCAGGTCGACCATAATTATTTGATTTCACTTTAGTAAAATAAACAAAACTATATCTATATTATATAACAGCACATTATTTTGTCAACACAATTATTCTACTTATTGTGTTTATTTTGTTTCCCCTGTGTTAGACTCTTTTACTTCATCGGTCTTTTTCTCAGACGAAGCTTCAGTTTTAACATCGCCTTCTTTTTTCTTTGAACTCCACGCTTTTATTTTATCTCCCTTGATTATGCCAGCATCCACCAAAAGATTATTCACCGTCGTGGAAGGTTGAGCTCCTTTGGAAATCCAATATTCAACCCTATCTTTTTTAAATACTTTTTCCTTCGTGTGAGGATTATAATGACCCAAAATTTCAATAAACTTTCCAGTTGGAGATCTTCTAACATCAGCTAATGTTATTCTGAATTGAGCTGTGTTTTTCTTTCCTACTCTACTTAATCTAATTCTTAACATATTGATCAATTTGATTAATTATTAAATCTACTTATTCATATTAATCCATATAACAATAAATGTCAATAAATTGTGGCTCTACACTAATAACTGTGGTGGATAACCAAAGAAGTGATAGAATTATATGGAAGAATTAACAATTCACACCACTCCTATTAAAATGATATTAAAAAAAAACTGTTTTAAGCTATCATCCAAGCGACGAGAGGAGTCGAGAGATCCCTCTTAGTCGCGCTAAATATTATCAAATATTAATTCCAAATAAGAGTGATTTAACGAGGATGCCCCTCATCTTGGGAGACATCTGCTTGATTTCTTGCTTTTGCGTAACAAAGATGCCCTGCAAGATGCAGGGCATCTTCAAATACAAAATGTAAGACACTCTCAAACATTTAGGCCAGTCGAGAACGATTCATCCACTTCACTATTATGCGGTCAGAATAAAAGATATACATTACTACACTCAACCACCACACATTTTGACAAAGGGCCAAAATTCGTATTACTTATTAATTTCATCTAGTTGCAAGGAAATAATTTTTGATACACCATCATTTTGCATTGTGACCCCATAGAGAACTCCTGCCTGCTTCATCATTTCACGATTATGGGTAATGATAATAAATTGAGTTTTTTGAGAAATTTCACCAATAATTTTAGACAGTTTAGATGAGTTTGCCTCGTCTAGAGCTGCATCAATTTCATCTAAGACTGAAAAAGGAGGTGGATTGTTAGATATTATGGCAAATAGTATAGCAATAGATGTCAAAGCTCTCTCACCACCAGAAAGCATATTTAAGCTGCTAATCTTTTTTCCAGGTGGCTCGGCATTAATTTCAATTCCTGCAATCTTTTTCGCGAATTCTTTTGTGATACTATCTTCACTAGCTTCCTGATTTTCCTGCCTATCTTCATCTGCCTTGTCAGTATATTTGATAGACAATCCTGCCTTACCACCAGCAAAAATCATTTTGAAATATTTATTTAATTCCGTATTAATTCTTCTAAAAGATTCTTTAAAAATCTTTTCAATCTTCTTGTCAAGCTCAGTAATAACATCTCTTAGCGAGCTTGATGCCTTGATCAAATCCTCATACTGCACATTTAAAAAATCGAATCTTTTTTGAGTTTCATCAAACTCTTCCACAATTAAAGGATCTATTCCTCCGATTTGCTCAAGCTGAAATTTTAATTTTCGGACTCTTGATCTCGACTCCTCCTGATTAAAATAATTATTTTCAGTTATAGTTTCAGTTTTAGCTTCCTGTAAACTATCCAAGAACTCACTTGAATTAAACTCTTCCCTTATCTCACTTATCAAATCCTCTTTTCGAACTTCAAACTTAGCAAGTTCAATATTAATAGTATTCAAATTGTCTTTTAATCGGTTCAATTCTTCCTGTTTTGCTTGAAGCTTTCTTTCAAATTCAAAAAACAATCTTCTTCGATCTTGTTCTTCTTGATTTAGAAGAACAATTTTTCCATTAATTTCTTGGTATTTTTTCGATTTTTGTGAAAGTTGAATATTCAATTTCTCTTTTTCAGAAATATATTTCTTTAACTCTTCATCATTAAATACTTGTTTTTTTTCATTCAAATTAATTTTTCCTTCACTAACTTCTGAAAACAAATGCTCAACATCAATTTTAATTAATTTCCCACTTTCTTTTAGGCGCTCAATATTGTTCAAATCATTTAAACTATTGATATTAGCCAATAATTTTTTATATCTATTCAAAATGTTAGTCAGCTTTCCTTTGACATAACCAAGGTTAATTGGAACAAATTCGGGGTTTTCTGTCGTGTCTTTTTTTTCATTTTCAATCTGAATTCGACCTTCAAGAACAGAAAGATTTTTTTGTAATTCATTAATAACAACTTGAATATCGGAAGTTTCCTTTTGATACCCGCTTAAAGTAGGTTGATATTCTTCATTTTTATTATCATTTTTTGAAAGGTTGTCTTTGATAATTAAAATATCATTTGCAGCATTATCCACTAATTTATCAATATTTATTTTATCAACGGTATTTTTAATATTTTTTTTTAATAAATTCCGCCACATATTAGAGTACAATAGTTCTTGCTCTGTCTTCAAGCTAGCTTCAATCAACCCTCTTTTTTGAGCTCTGCTTGCTAAACGCTTCAGAGAACTCAAACGAGGTTCGATTTCATTTAAGAGGTCTGTTATTCTTTGGAGATTTCTTTTTGTAGCCTCAAGTTTTTTTATTGTTTGTTGTTTTTTAATCTGAAACATTCGAACTCCAGTCGCTTCTTCAAAAATTACCATTCTCTCAGCTGGAGTGGCTGACAAGATTGAATCGGCCATACCTTGAGTTATAACACAATAACCCCTCTGACTCACTCCTGCACTTGTTAATAAATCAACTACATCAGATAATCTCACTTTCGATTTATTAATCAAATATTCACTCTCTCCACTTCTAAAAAACTTCCTCGTCACGATAACCTCTTCGTAATCTATGGGGATTTTTTTATCTTTATTATCAAGATAAAGAGAAACAACTGCAGCACTCATCTTTGCTTTCTTGTCTGTTCCCGTGAAAATTATATCTTCACTTTTCTTTCCTCGCAAACTTTTCATGCTTTGCTCACCAAGAACCCATCTGACAGCATCAGCTACATTTGATTTTCCAGAACCATTTGGTCCGACAATTGCCGTCACACCTTGAGGAAAATCCAAAATAGTCTTATTCGCAAATGACTTGAACCCAGTTGTCTCAATTTTTCTTAGATACATTTATTTAGATTATCAGTTACACAAAATATCACTTTGAATTGTAATATTTTACAAGCAATTCTCAATGAACTACATATGCGTAGAAGATCCTTATTGACACATAAAAACTTAGCCATTTCAAATTAATTCTCACAGCCAAAGACGCAACGCTTTTGTGTCTCACACGGCAAGAAAAAAGACTTCACAATAATTCAAAATATTTCTTTCCTTTGAAATTACTCCGTAATTCCATCTAAATTGACATCATACAAAATTTCTTCAGCGATTAAGCGATAATCAAAAATTTCTTCTGCCGAAAACCAATGAGCAATTTCCGCTTTCGCATCATCAAGAGAACCAGAAGAGTGAATCAAATTTCGAATTGGTCGTTGATCAACATCTGCTATTTGATATGAATCTAATGTATAATCTCCTCGAATTGTACCTACATCCGATGAAAGTGGCTCTGTTCCACCCGTAATTTTTCGCACCAAACCAACAGCTTGATTTCCCTCCCAAACCATGGCGATTACAGGACCAGAAGTCATATATTTTTTCAAGCCATCCAATACTTTTTGTCCCACTGCTTTTTTGTCTCTTGAAGGCGGTTCAACTCCTCTTCTTTCATAAGAAGAAATTGACTTTTTTCCCACCTTCTCAACCCACTCTGGATCAATCAAATAGTGCTGTTCAACTTTTTCCTCAGTTGCTTGAATCATTTTCAAGGCTTTCAACTTCAAACCCGTTCTTTCATATTTCTTGATTATCTCGCCAATCAATGTCCTTTGAATTCCGTCTGGTTTTATGATTACCAATGTTTTCTCTTTCTTTGGGTGATTTTCCATTTTTTTTTACTTATTATTTAATTATTATACTACTTACCTATAAGCTATATTATATCATCTAAATTGTTTTTCTCATAATCAAAAACTCCATTCGCCTCTTTATTCAATTTATTACTCTAATTATTACTTTCGATTATTTCATAATCTCTTTATATCACAATTTTTCTTATTTTACAATAAATTGTGGCTCTACACTAATAACTGTGGTGGATAACCAAAGAAGTGATAGAATTATACTTAAAATAATATCAAAATGTTTATATTTGTCATTTCGAGCGACGAGAGGAGTCGAGAGCCACCCTCTTAATCACTCTAAATCTTATCCAATATCATTTCCCATAAAGCGATTTGTCGACGACTCTACTACCCTGATTGGAATAAAAGCTTAAAATCACTCAAACACTAAATCACCAGCCTCATCCGTGCGAAAAAATTCAATATTCAAATTCTTAAGACGATTCAATAATTCTTCTGTGGGATGACCATAGCTATTTTTCCCCACGGGTATAATAGCTGTCTGAGGATTAACCTTTCTTAAAAATTCATTTGAAGTGGCATTTTTGCTGCCGTGATGGGCAATTTTGAGAATAGTTGCTTCGATATTAATATTTTTTTCTAATAATTTCTCCTCAAGCACAAACCCCGCATCGCCCGTTAATAAATATGAATTATCTTCCATATCAATCCGAAGAATAATTGAAGCATCATTATCATCTTTCATTTTCACATCTTTAAGATTATCGAATGGATAAAGGATTTTAATGTCTATACCATTTACATTAATTCTCTGTCCGAACTCGGCGTATTTGATGGGAATATTTTTTTCCTCCACGAGCTTATCCCACTGCTGACAAATCGCCGTTTCGCACGCAATTCCTGTTTCTAAAATCTGCCGAACTTCATAATATTTCAAAACCTCAACTAAACCACCCATATGATCCTTGTCTGGATGCGTCAAAATTAACAATTCTATCTTCCGATCCAGCAGGGGCATATACTGGCCAAGCTTTTCTAAAATTTTTTCCCCGTCTCCCCCGTCAATTAAAATCTGCACACTACCTCCTGCATCAACAATTGTGGCATCGCCTTGCCCTACATCTAAAAATATAATTTTTACATCATCAATTTTACTCTGATTATCATCTAAAAACAACAAAAAAACATTCGATGTAATCAACATTAAAAAGATTATAAATATATATTTTTTTGAAATGATTGACATTTTTATCAGAATAAGTATGTTGAACTTTTTAATCACAAGAACAGTTGTAATAAAAAATAATTACACCCATAAACTAATGAAGAAATACTTTCTTACTTTTTTATATTTAGCAATAATATCAGAATTCCATAATAAACTATCCCGAACCAAATACTAATTTTTTCAAAACTAAAAAAGCCAAACTCAACTCCTGCAAAAAAATTAATGATAGCAAGCTGGAGAGATAGAATTAGCCAAACGGGAACTACCAAAATTTGTCCAATTACAAGATTTACAAATCCCGCCATAATAGAAATTATACCTCCAATCATCACCACTGGCACAAAAGGTAAAACCAAAATATTGGCAAAAACAGAAAGAACAAAAAACTGTCCAAAGCTTTTCATTATAATGGGCAAAGTGGCAATTTGTGCTGAAATAGTAATTAAAAACATACTTTTTATTTTCAAAAAATCAGGATATTTTTTGAAAAGCGAATCTAGTTTTGGGAATATATATATTATACCAAGCACTGCTAAAAAAGAAAGTTGGAAACCTGTATCATACCGCAATAAATTTGGATTAAATAGAAGCATTAAAGAACCTGCAAAAATTACCGCAATTCCAGCACTTGAGATCCGACCGACCTTAACTGCCAATAAAATCATCACACTCATTACAGATGCCCGCACAGCTGAGGGAGGAAAACCAACTAATGTCACATAGAAAAAAATACCCAGAACTGCAAGATAAAAGGCAAAATTTCGATTCAACCCAAAGGCAAGCAAGAGAAACATAATCAACACCCCTATAATCGTCATATGTAGCCCCGAGATAGCGATTATATGCCTCGTGCCAGTTCGATTAAAGCCCTCTAGAGTTTCGTCGCTTAAATCAGATTTTTCACCCAAGACCATTGCGTTAATAATTCCCGCTTGAGGTTGTGAATATATTTTTCGGGCAACCTCACTCGCCCTTTTCCTATAAATAGCAATTTGTAATTGTATATCTTTGTCCGCATTTTCTATAAGCTCGACTTTTGGATAATATACAACAAAATATATTCCCTGAGCAAATAAATAATCTTGATATTCAAAACCATCAAAATCTTCGGGAACATTTAATTTTCCTTTAAGGCTAATTTCATCTCCCCTGTTATATTCCGGATATCTCTCAAGATAAACTATTACATTTCCCAACCTAGACAAACTATTTTCAATCTGCTCGTTTTTAATATTGCTTAACACAATCTTCTGTTTACCATTCCTGATGGATGGTGCTTCCGATATTTTTCCCTGCAATAAAATTTCCTCTCCGTTGAGATTTTCGATAAATGAAATATCATTATTCGTCAGCTTATTTATTTCAATTCTGATCAAACCTAAGGAAAAGAAAATAATAAATACAAACAAGGCAAGAGGAAATAGATTACGAAATGAAGCTAAATTAATGATTTTGGTCCCCTGACCCATCTCATCAGAAAAAATATTTTTTATATCTTTCAGGTTATTTTTATCGCAGGCGGTATTTTTTAAGCCCCTCTCATAATTCGTATTGGAGGATATTTTCTTGTTTTTAAGCAAAAAAATAAGTGCAATACAAAATCCCACTATCAAAAACAAAATCCAAACCTCAACCGCATAAAAAGACCCGACCGCAATTCCCATAATAAAAGAAAGGCAACTTAACAAAAAATATTTTGATTTAGTCATAAATCTCAATTATTTTTTCACTCTTTTTTTCTCCTTTTATTATCGTAATTTTACTCTTTGCAATTTTTAGTTCTTTTGCCAATAATTTTACCAATTCTTTATTCGCTTTTCCATCTACTGGAACTGCAGTTAGATATATTTTTAAAAATGGTAAATCATCTTCACCCTTATTTTTTTTAAAATTTAAATCCAGCTTAAATAAACTATCTAAACCAACTACTTCATTTCTAGAAGACCTTGTTATGACTTTGCAATTAACTTTCATAAAATTCTATAAATCCATTTATTGTTCCAAATAACTACGAGATAACAACATTTTTACAGCTAGTGCGTATTTTTTTTGCTATCTCCTCTAAATATTCGTTTTGATGAGGTATAACTTTTTCAAAGTCCCGATGAAGAGTTTTTTCCGGTTTAAAATTCTGAACTGAATACCGATATAATTTTGAAAATGTTTTTTTATTAATTCCGTTTATCCATTCCATAATTTCGTCAAAATCATTGAGATTAACATATCCAGGAACAACTGTAGTTCGAAGCTCTAATTCACTTCTACTTTTGGTAATTAAGTCTATACAGTTTTCGATTTCTTCTATAACATCATTTCCTTTAGTCATAATCTTATATTTTTGCGGAGTTGTCTTTATGTCAATGGCCCAATAGTCAACCAAGTCTTTATTTAATAAATTTCCAACAACATTTGAGTGTGATGCGTTGGTATCGAGTTTTATTAAAAATCCCATTTCTTTTACATTTGTCAGAAATTTAATCAAGCCAGATTGCAATGTTGGTTCTCCACCAGTTACACAAATTCCGTCTAAATCCCCTTTTCTCGAAACCAAAAAATCAAGCACATCCTCTTCACTGATTTGATTATCATAATTTATTAATTTTGGATTTACAATTTCCGAATTATGACAAAAGGGACAACGAAAATTACAACCCGAGGTAAAAACAGTTGCCGCAATTTTTTCTGGATAATCAAGCATTGTAAATTTTTGAAATCCTCCAATTAACATAAAAGTAAATCAATTAATTAATTTGATTACAAATAATACAGATTATTTCCTCTTTCTGGCAAAAATTAGTTTTTCAAAAAAATTAAGCAACAAAAAAATCACAAACATAAAAAACATTTGAGATTTTATTTATAACAATTTTATTTTTCAATAACATAATCGTATTGATAATAACTTTATACTTCCGTGGTTGCAGTGATAATATCGGGATATTTTTTAGTATCTTTTCGAGCCAAACTATAGGATGTTCCCTCTCCTGGAGTTGCTTCTAGATTGAATAATCCGCCTGTTTCTTCTTGATATTTAATCATTCTCTCACGCATAAACTCCAGAATATCTTGAGCAAATTTATTTCCTTTTTTTGTGGCGACATTCGTTCTTGTTCCTTTAAAATTTAGCAAAGCCTCATTCATACCAATAATTCCAATTGTGGAAAAATGATTTCCCCAATATTCCCCTCTTTGAAGTTTTATATTTGAAAGAAAATATTTTGAATACGGATACAATCCCTTTTCCGTAAAAACTTCCAGATTCTTACGTTTAATTTCAAGACTTTCTTTTGCTAAATCCATATTCTTCCCTAATCGTGCATAAAATTCCTTCTTATCTTTTGAGAGATAACCGATTCGAGGAAGATTAATCGTTACTACTCCAATCGAACCTGTCAGTGGATGTGCCCCAAAAAGTCCACCTCCTCGTTTGTAAAGCTCACGATTATCAAGACGCAATCTACAACACATTGATCTGGCATCTTCTGGTTTCATATCAGAACCGATATAATTTGCAAAATAAGGAATTCCATATTTTGCCGTCATTTCCCAAATTGGATCTAGATTTGGATCATCCCAATTGAAGTCCTTTGTAATATTATAAGTGGGAATTGGAAAAGTAAATACACGACCACTAGCATCACCTTCAAGCATTACTTCTGCGAAAGCTCTATTCAAAAGACTCATTTCATCTGTAAAATCTTTGTACTGTTCTTTTTGTGCAACACCTCCAATAATTACGAATTCGTTCGCAAGTGTAGAAGGAACTACCAAATCCATCGTGATATTTGTAAATGGAGTTTGAAATCCAACTCTCGTAGGAACATTCATATTAAAAACAAATTCCTGTATTGCTTGTTTTACATCTCGATAGGTCAATTGATCATATTTAATAAAGGGAGCCAAAAGAGTGTCAAAACTAGAAAAAGCTTCCGCTCCAGCTGCCTCTCCTTGAAGTGTATAGAAAAAATTTACAACTTGACCTAAGGCAGAACGGAAATGCTTTGGAGCTTTACTTTCAATTTTTCCACTAACACCACCAAAACCGTGGGTTATCAACTCTTTTAAATCCCATCCACAGCAATAAACTGCCAGTAGTCCCAAGTCATGTATATGAAAATCACCGCTTTCATGAGCTTCTCTAATTTTTGGCGGATAAATTTTTTCAACCCAATACTTTGCAGTAATAATTGTCGAGATATGATTATTCAAGCCTTGTAAAGAAAAAGCCATATTGCTATTCTCTTTCACTCTCCAGTCAATTTCCTTTAAATAATCATCAACCAAATCGATTGATTTTTTCATTACATCCTGACTTTCTCTTATTAACCTATGTTGCTCGCGATAAATTATATAAGACTTTGCTGTTTCGATATAATTTTCCCTAATGAGGAATGTTTCCACGATGTCCTGCACTTCCTCCACAGTCGGAATTTCAACTTTCAGCTTTCCTCCACCATTTCTAACGGTAAACCTTTTGTTAATTTCACATTCAACTTTTTTCGCAAGATTAACTGCATTCCTTTTGGAACCTTCTTCTGTGGCAATAAAAGCTTTAGAAATCGCATTAATGAGTTTCTTTTTTTCAAATTTAACAACTCTGCCGTCACGCTTTCTAATTTCCTTAACTTTTATTTTTTTTGAATCCATAATTTTTGATTAATTTATTTATAATATACTTTAATTTAAAAAAGCTCCAATAAAAAAACGCCCTTAACAACAATTAACTACCGTGTTGATCTATACTTTCCGATAAAGACTGGTTTTGTTTTTAAAACATCTCTTAACGAATAAAATATTTTTATTTTTATTTATTCATCTTTGCTCATTTTTTTTCTTATAAATGCCGGCACATCATATTCATCATCAGATTTGACTGGATTAATATTTGATGTGAATATTCTCTCTTCTTTTTTCTCCTCAAAATCATCTCTAGAAATATTTAAATTATCAGCTTCGTCTGTGTTGTTGTTATTATCTTCATTTTTATTTTCTTCTTCATAATTAAAATCATCTTTTTTCTTAAATATTTCATTATTAATTACCGAACTTAAATTTGCAACTTTTGATGATGTTTTGAATGAATTAGCATTAACACCGATTCTTTTGCTTGTATTATTTTTTTCTGAAAATCCCGTTGCAATGACAGTTATCTTTATTTCCCCCTGTTTTAAATTTTCATCTGTAATTGCTCCAAAAATAACTTTAGCATCATCATCAATAAATTCAGTAATGACATTTGCCGCCTCATTTACTTCCATCATGGTTAAATCAGGTCCACCACTAACATTGAACAAAACTCCTCTTGCTCCATCAATTGACATCTCCAATAGCGGACTATTAATTGCTTGTTTAGCGGCTTCAATCGCTCGATTCTCACCAGATGCAATTCCGATACCCATTAATGAAGATCCAGCACCCTGCATAATAGCTTTTACATCTGCAAAATCTACATTAACAATACCTGGAATAGTAATTAAATCAGATATTCCTTGAACGCCCTGTCGCAAAATATCATCTGCAATCTTGAATGATTCAAGTAGAAGTGTTTTCTTATCAATCACTTGCAAAATTTTATCGTTTGGTATAGTAATAATTGTGTCAACTTGATTCATTAAATTTTCTAATCCTTCATCTGCGATTCTCCTTCTTTGTATTCCCTCGAAAATAAATGGTTTTGTTACAACTGCAACCGTAAGTGCTCCTGCTTCTCGTGCGGCCTCTGCGATAATTGGTGCAGCACCTGTTCCAGTTCCGCCACCAAGCCCGCAAGTTATAAAAACCATGTCTGTATTTTTTAACACATCTTGGATTTCATCTTTATTCTCTTCAGCAGCTTGTCGTCCAACATCTGGATTCATACCCGCACCCAAGCCTCTAGTCAGATTTTTACCAATATGAATTTTTTCACCTGCTTTGCAATGATGAAGATCTTGAGAGTCAGTATTAATCGCAATAAATTCTACTCCACTCAAACCCGCTTCAACCATTCTACTTATTGCATGGTTACCGCTTCCACCAACACCAACAACTTTTATTCTGGCGAATGTTTCAAATTCTGGTTTAATTTCTTTCATATAATTAATAACTTAAATTATTTTACTTTGACTGTTTATATTTTACCTTTTTTAGAAAATTTAGGCAAGACATGTTTACAAGCTTTATTAAGATGTCTATCTCTAATAATTATATGTAGGGATTTGTAATAGCATAAACAATTAACAAAACAATCAATACTACTAAGTCATATGAAATCATTTTTCCATATTTTATTTCTTCCTTTTTATCTCTTCTTTCTAAAAAATATTTAATACCGCCATATATGAATTCAAAAAAAATCCATGTCAACCCCAAAAACCAATTAATTACACTGAAAATTAAATTATCCGCAACAACTCCTCTTAGTTTTAGAAATTTATCTTTAATATGATTTAAAACATTTTCCGTGCTTCTCTTTGTGTCCTTCGTATTCTTTTGTTTAATTTTGTTTAATTTTTGAATTTTTTAAACGTTATACAAAATTATTTTTTAAATTTTATCTATCAAGATTTTATGGTAGAAAAGTTTTGAATACACTTCTTATTTTCTGTAAAATATCCTTGATTTGTGGTAATTTTATACCGCCACTATCTTGAGAAAAAAATCCATTTTCATCAGTTTCCCACAACAAAAGTCCAATCACGGTCGCAAACGATGGATCATCCACTTTGTCAATTATACCATTTAGTTCAGATGGAATTCCAATTTGTGCTGGTAGACGCAATTTTTCTTTAGCCATGGAAACCATACCCTGCATTTTTGCACCACCGCCAGTTAGAACTACACCAGCTGGAAGCATTCCACTTTTGTCGATTTTCTTAAGCTCTTTATTAACCAGAAAAAATATTTCCTCAACCCTAGCTTCAATAATTTCTGCTAAATATTTTCTAGTAAAAATTCCTTCTTCACTTGAATCAATCTTTGAAATGTCAATCTTATCTTTTTTGGCAATTTCCTTGGAACTTACAGTTCCATATTCGAGTTTAATTTTTTCAGCCACATCAATTGATGTTCGCAGTCCAATAGCAATATCATTGGTAATATGACCAGATCCAATAGGTATAACTGTTGAGTGTAATATATTCCCATCTTCGTATACAGATATTCCCGTAGTTCCTTTACCAATATCAATTATCACAACACCAAGTTCTTTTTGTCTTTTTGTCAGAACTGCCTTTGCTGCTGCAAGTGGTGCAAAAATTAAATCATCGATATCAATCCCCGCTCTTTGTACACACTTTGAAAGATTCTTAATGAAAGGAGCCATGCCTTCAATTACAAGAGAACTAACCTCAAGCCTTACCCCATTCATACCGATAGGATCCTTAATTTGATCCTGACCATCTATTGTATAATTACAGGGTATTACTGCGATAATCTCTTTATTATTAGGCATTGAAATCGCTTGTGATGCGTTTATAACCCTAGTAACATCCTCTTCGCTAATTTCGCCATCAGCCCTTGAAACAGCAACAACGCCTTTTGATGGCTGGGTGCATAAGTGACTTCCATTAATACTTATAAAAGCATGCTCAACTGGAACACCGGAGGTTTGTTCCGCGAGCTCCTTTGATTTATTTATGGCCGAAATTGTTTCATCAATATCAACTATAACTCCATTGTTAAGTCCAAAAGATGGAGCAATCCCAACACCTAAAATTAACGGTTTTGATTCATTCCCTTGTTTTTGAGAAATTACAGTTCTCACAAAACTGCTTCCAATGTCAATACCAACTAATATATTATTTCGTGACATAAGTTTTTATTAAATCAAAATTATTATTTGTTTTTTATTTTCAATTATAGAAGAAAATCAATATACATTATTATAACACTATTTTTAAAATATAAGAAATGTATTAAATTTCCTACATGAAATATATTAATATATGTGGCCATAGAATTAGGAAACCAACTAAAAAAGCCCCAAATGAAGCTATTAATACAGCTGCAGCCATCATATCCTTGATTGTTTTGGCATACGGATGAACTCTTGGTTTGAGTATATCCACAATACGCTCAAAAATTGAATTTATAATCTCTAGAACAAGCACCAAGGTAACCATCATTAACAAGGCGACCGTTTCCCAAACTTTAAGTCTGAATATTAATATAAGTATAATTATACAGAAAGTTGAAAATATTTGAATTCGAAAATTTTGCTCTCTGGAAACAAATTTTAATCCTCTAATTGCATGAGAAATACTTTTTGTCAATTTTTTAAAACTAAATGACATCATTATATATGATTTATAATTTCTTTAAAACATCAATTTCGATTTCTTTCATCACTGAATTCTCATAGCTCTCCAAATGATCAAATCCAGCTAGATGTAATATACCATGAATCAACAAAATTGAAAACTCTTTTTTAGTTGAATGCTTTTTTTCTCTAGCTTGTTTTTGGATTTTTGGATAGCAAATAAAAATTTCTCCAAAAGAAATGACATTATTAGAAGGAAACACGAATTTCACACTGTTATCAGTGTCTTCATTCCCGAATGACAAGACATCTGTTACTTTGTCTATCTTGCGGTATTTTTTATTTAAAGTTCGTATCCTTTTTTCTCCCGAAATTACTAAACTAATTTCAACAGTTTTTTTTAGTTTAAGTGTTTTTAAAGTTTCTTGAGCAACTTTATCTAAAAATTTTTTTTCAATTCTATTTTTTGTAAAGTTTTTAATTTGTAATGACATATTAAATATTTTAAATAAAACAAATTCAACCGCACGACAAAACCATTTAACCTGTCACGAACAATAATATTTCAATAAGTTTTTCAATATTTAAAGACTCTCGTAAAAAATTACTCTTAGAAAAATAGCAACCACAATAGTACCACCTTCGACCATTGTTATTCCTCTAGAGATTGGAACATTCTTTAAACACATTAATAAATATAATCTATACTTCTCATCAACAATTCCGCAAAAATGAAAGAGAAATTTTATTTCTTAATGTTATGATATTTTGACCAATTAATTAAAAAAAAGTAGAAATCATAGCTACTAAAAAAGGCTGTTCCAGAAATAAATATCAGAGCAATAGTCAAACTTAATCTCTCATTAGAAATCTAAATAAAATAACTACAAAAAACAAAACTGAATAGAGCTAAAAAAGAAATACAATATGGACGCTTATAAATTAAATAAATTTAGCATAAGAATGTATTGCACAATACACGCTAATTAATATAATAATAAAGAGAACAAAATAAATCTATTTATTCAACAATTCTTTCACAAGTTTACTAACTAAATTACCATCAGCCATTCCTTTCGTTTCTCTCATCGCTAACCCAATAATTTTTCCAAAATCTGAAGCGTTAGCATCTCCAAAATTTTCTATTATTTCTTTGATTATATTTCTAGTCTCGTCTTCAGTCATCTGTTTCGGCATATATTTCTGCAAAATAGCAAGTTCGTTATTCTCCTTATCAGCTAAATCTTTTCTACCACCCTTTAAATATTGATCGATTGAATCTTTTCTTCTTTTGACATTTTTTTTAATAATCAAAATGATTTCTTCATCGGTAGATTTCTTCCTCTGCTCAATTTCAGCATTTTTTATATCAGAAACAAGCATTCTCAAAACATCGCGGACATCCTTGTTTCCTTTTTTAATCGCAATTTTTAAATCGTTTTTTATAGTTATTTCTGTATTCATATTTTAATTAAATAATCAGGCAATTTTATCTATAAAAGAAAGCTCTGATAGACTTATAAAATTACGCTTTTTATAATGTATTCTAAGAGTTAAATGCCAGATTTCTTGCATAATTTATACACAATATAGCAAAGCAAGAAAATTAAGAAAACTCTGTTTAGAAGAGACTCTTATGATCGATAATCATCTTCAAGCAGTCCGAGTTTTCGAAGTTTTTCTCTTTCTTTGACCATCTCTTTTCTTCGCAAAGCACTTTTTCTTCTCTCAGTTTTGCTCTGATTTTTTTCTTGAAACCTTGAATTTCTCGCTTGAAAAAGCACGCCACTTTGTTGTACTTTTTTTGAAAAACGTCTTAAAAAACTGCCTATACTTTCATTGTCTTTTTTTTTAATTTCAATCATTATTTTTCACTCTCGCTTTCTATTTAATATATTAATTATAAAACTAACTGGACCCAGTATAACATATAACTACATTTTTGCAAGACCCTGTACCAAAGATTGCTTTTATTTTTTATTTAGGTGCTTTACCACCCAATAAATGTAAATGGATATGTTGTACTTCCTGTCCACCTTCTTTTCCAACTCGAAAAAGAAGCTTATATCCTTTTTTTGCTATGTCATTTCTTTCTGCTATTATCTTGGCAGTAAAAATCAATTTACCCATCAGCAGAGTATCATCTTCAGAAATATCTGTAACTGATTTAATATGAGTTTTAGGAATAATCAATATGTGAATTAGTGCAATTGGTCTAATATCAGAAAATGCAATTATTTTATCATCCTCGTAAAAAATTTCAGCAGGAATATTTTTTTTTACAATTTGACAAAATATACATTCCATAATACTGAAATTAATTTCTTAATCTTTTTTGTACCTCTTCAACAATATCTTGTAGCGTAACCACTTCCTGCATTCCACTCTCCATATCTCGGATAATCACAGTATCATCAAGTGCCTCTTTTTGCCCGACAATTAAGGCCAGCTTAGAATTAGTTTTATTTGCTAATCGAAGTTGAGATTTTATACTTCCTCTGCCAAGTGACTCACCAACTGCAATATCACAGTCAATCAACTTATCAAATATTCTAAGAATTTTTTTCCGAGCCAGATTTCCAAGTTGCACTAAAAATACATCTTTTTTAATTCTTTTATTGATCTTAATTCCTTTTCTTTGAATACTTTCCACAACTCTTTCTATGCCAAAGGAAAATCCGATTGCTGGTGCATCTTCGCCACCCATTAATTTAATCATATTATCGTATCTTCCTCCACCTCCAAGAGAATTTTGGTTTCCTTCACTATCACATTCCCAAATTTCAAAAACAGTCTGCGTATAATAATCAAGACCACGAACAAGGTTTGAATTCAATACATATGGTATTTCTAATTCATCTAAAAATTCAAGAACATTCTTAAAGTGATCGTGGCAAGGCTCACAGAGATGATCAATAATCTGTGGTGCTGAAAATGAAACCTGCGTACATTTTTCCTCTTTGCAATCCAAAAGTCGAAGTGGATTTTCGTCTAGTCTTCTTTTGCAATCATGACATAATTTATTGATTTTCATTTCATAATAATCTACTAGCATTTTTTTATATGCTAATCGACATTCACTACATCCAATACTGTTCAGTTGGATTATCGTATCATTGATTTCAGATTTTTGTAATATTTTCCATGCTAAATATATTACTTGTGCATCAATTGCTGGACAATTGTCTCCTATAATTTCAAAACCAAACTGATAGAATTGTCTATATCGTCCTGCCTGAGGCTTCTCATATCTAAACATTGGTCCTTCGTAAAACAGTTTTACGGGCTGAGGCCACTTACTCATTCCGTTTTCAACATAAGCTCTAACAACACCTGCCGTTCCCTCTGGTCTCATTGAAACATCGTCACCTCCCTTAGTCTCAAAAGAAAACATTTCTTTTTCAACTATATCTGTAATATTTCCGACTCCCCGTTGAAATAATTCTGTTTTCTCTAAAATTGGCGTAGAAATTCGACCAAATCCCAATTCAGTACATAATTTTCGAGCATGATCTAGCACATAATCCCAGACTAATTGGTCTGTCGGCAAAATGTCATTCATGCCTTTAATTGCTTGAATCTGCTTTAATCTTTTTTTAGGCTTTCTTACTTCGTTCTTAGTTTCTTTTTTAACCCTTGTCATATGTACAAAAAATTACTATTTAATATCCTCTTTAGATAAATATATTTTGTGTAAATTGATCTATTTGTGCTATTTTTTCATTATCATTCTCAATATCTCGAGACCCCTTTGCGATTAAGCTCATATCTCCAGAAAGATTTAGACCAAATTCACCCCCAATATGTTCTAGATATCCTGTCACACTATAGTTTACCGATTTTAATTCCTCTCCAATGGCTACTGTATACAATTTTTTACCGCTTAATTTCTTATCACTAAAAAGCGGGAGAAGTCTGTCAATAAAATTTTTCATCAACCCTGTCACATTATCAAAATAAGTCGGACTTCCGAAAATTATCGTATCGCAATCATCTAATTTTGAATATATCATTTGCATATCATCTCTAACATTACAACTTTTGGTTAACTCACAAGTTAAACAACCATTACAATATTCGATTCTTTTGTCTTTCAAAAGTATCAAATCCGTAGCTAAACCGTGTTTTTCAGCCTCAGTTAAGATTCTTTTTAGCACGAATTCTGTATTCCCAGTTCTTGCACTTCCACAAATTGCAATTATTTTCATATTAACCTTCTTAATTAATAATCTATACCTGCAAAAACTGAAAAATTATCAAAAGGCCAAGCCCGTATCCAAGCACGGCCAACTATATAATGTTTCTCTAGCACCCCCCAAATTCTTGAATCAGCACTGGCTGTTCGATTGTCTCCTAGAACATAATATTCATCATTTTTAAGCTCTCTGGTATATGTACCTGTTGTAATCGTTGTTTCAGGGATATATAGTTGTTCAGATATTTCAAATCCCTCTGGATTATTAACATTATAAATCTTGATTTTGTTTTCAAAAATTTCAACTTTTTCACCCGGTAAACCAATTATTCTTTTTATATAATATTCTTTAAAATTATTTGGATAGTGAAAAACAATTACATCCCCGCGAGAAGGCTCACCAAGACGATAGCTAATTTCATCCACTATTAAATAATCTCCATCACGAAAATTTGGTTCCATGCTTTTCCCACTTACAAAAAAAGGCTGCATTATATATGTTCTAATTCCAATAATAACTATCAAACTTAAAATGACAATTTTAATACTTTCAATTGAAAAATCTTTTAGCTCAAAAAAGAATGACCTCTGCTTATTAATCTTTTGAGTATTATTACTGTTCATTTTTTATTATATTTACAAATAAATTTAACTAAGCATATTTTCAGAATACAACTTTTTTAACAACTAGTCAAACAAGACAGGCTCTACACTAATTAGTGTGGTGGATAACTAATAAAGTGGTAAAATTATATTGATAAATTATTTTTGAATTACGAAATTCAAAATACTTATCACCCTGAGCCTCCCAACTTGTTACCCTGAGCTTATCGAAGGGTTGAAGTCTCACCATAATATAATCAATCATATGACAATGGTTCGATAAGCTCACCATGACAAATTTATTAAAGTGAAATTCACAACAACCCCTGCCCCTTCTTACTTAAAAATGGAATTATTTGGAACTGACACTAATTTGTTATAAAAAAAGAAACACAATGCTTACTCCATACTCCTGTGTAAAGTATTTTGTAATTTTTAACAAACTTTATCGTTTCACACAAGGCTCTACAGGGCTACCGCTACAATGGAGCCAGCTTCGAATACAAAATGCCAGGCATCAAATCATTTTGGCAAAGATCCTAAAATAGGAATTATCGCTATAAGCAACAATTTAATATAATCCGAATATATAGTCAAAATAACTGTACAAAAATTACTTTTTTTATATATTTGAATTAAGAAATTGCTAATATTACATATTTAACTTTTCCCTTCGGTGTTTCAACATCAACATTTTCATTTCACGTTTCCTTCTTCAATAAATCAATTTTGTTTCCGTATATAATTGTTTATATATCATTTAGTGTTCTTGCTACGCCAAGTCAAAGTTGTCAACTCCGATAATAAAAAGACACGAATAAATCCGTGTCTTACTTTTTGTGGGGCGTACAGGATTCGAACCTGTGACCATCAGCTTAAAAGGCTGTTGCTCTACCAACTGAGCTAACGCCCCCTGACTAGAATTTTTATTTACATAATACCTTTCCTTTATATCACACTTTTTATTTCAAGGCAAGCCCTAAATTATATTATAAATTAGAAAATCTAAAAAAACAAACAACCAGAGTTTTTCACAAAACTCTGCTTGTTTTTTGTCTAAAACTTTCAAAAATTATTTTGCTCTATTTTCAAAAGCCCTAAGAATTTCAAGAGGTACAGCGAAAATAACTGTGTTTGATTGATCAGAACTAAGGTCATTTAAAGATTGCAAAGTTCGAAGATGAAGTGCTCCTGGAGCAGAGGCTAGTATAGTCGCTGCTTTTGACATATTATCAGCAGAAACTACTTCTCCTTCAGCCTTGATAATGACGGCTCTTTTTTCTCGTTCTGCCTCGGCTTGCTTGGCAATCGTTCTTTTCATATTTTCTGGAAGTTCGATGTGTTTCAAATCAACGGAAACAATCTTAATCCCCCATGGATCAGTAGCCTTGTCCACAATCTCTTGAATTCGAAGTGAAATTTCATCTCGATTAGAGAGCAATTCATCAAGACTTACTTCTCCAACAACATCTCTCATGGTTGTTTGTGCAAGTTGTGAAACTGCATAATCAAAATATTCAACCTTCAAAATTGCAAACTCTGCGTTGGCAACTTTATAATAAAGAACCGCATTAACATTCAAAGAAACATTGTCTTTTGTGATTGCATCTTGATCAGGAACATCTACTGCCTTAACCCTAATGTCAACTTTTTGATAAGACTGCAAAACAGGAATCACAATTCTCCATCCCGGCTCCATTATCCCAATATATTTTCCAATTTGAAATTTGATTCCTCTTTCATATTCATTAATTTGTTTAATGCTAATTAAGAAAATAAAAATTACCGTAATAATTAAAAAAAATAAGATAATTCCAAACATAGTTTTAAATTAAAATGAGTAAAAAAATTTCGACCTTTATTTATTATTATATTATATACAATAACGCTATTCTACACCCTAAAAAAATCATTGAAATTTTAGCCTTGCTTCTCCAGGAATCAAAGGATCATAACCATTATTAACCTCATCCCCATCACTAAACCCATCTCCGTCAGAATCAGGATTATTTACATCAGTTCCATAAATTGATTCCATATCATCGGTTAAACCATCATTATCAGAATCAACTGAAATCAAAAGGTTGTTCCTAAAACTTTCCATTAAAAATATTAGCAAATTTTCATAATTTTTCGGCTTTTCTATAATAACCTGCTGATTAAATTCAGATAGATTCAATTCCACATTCACATTAAAAAAGATTATTTTTTTTCTAAAATCTAAAGAAATGTCATCAAAATCATCTTTAATTTCTTCTGTCCTTTTCTCTATATCCTTTATAAAATCCTCATCCATTTCCAAGTGAATATGTATTTTATAAACGAAATTATCACTCTTTCCTATCCACAGCTCGGTTTCTATTTGTTTTGCAAAGTCTTCTATTATCTCTCTGTACTCAGGATTTTCTTCAAATCTAGCAATCTCCCCGTCAAAACTTTTTATTAAACCTCCTAAAAAACCTTCTTCTTGCATTAACAAATTCTCTTTCATAAGTTCAATATAAAAATCAATTAATGCATTGCTATCAACCTCAACGAGATAATGATAAGTGTTAATATCCCCTATTTTTTCATCTCCTAAATCACTTTTAAATTTAATGTAGCTATATTTTTCATTAATACTTTTGATATCAAATTTATTTTTTTCCGTACTATTTATAAAATCCAACAACTCTGGACTAATAATACTCATATCTTTGAAATCATTCATTCTTAATCCATACCACTTATTTTTTAGAGAGTCTAATTGAATTCCTGGGATTAATTCTAAGAGTTCAGAATTTATATCTTTCAAATTAATATATATCTCTGCCTCTTCGCTTTTACCAAAACTCATTATACCTAAATCGAGAAAAAAAGAGGTTTTTTCTAGTTTAATCTCAGATTCACTATCTATTTCAAAATTATAAGCAGCTTTTGGATAATTTTTATTCGCATTATCCACCTTTCCAGAAGCTGCTAATTTCATTAACATTACTGAATTAATTGCTTCTTTAGACTCAATACTACTCAATTTAGATTCAATTTTTACAGTGAAGCTATATGTTTCCAAATTTTTCATTGCTTCAAATGCGGACACTATATTTTGCTGATGAAAGACAATTTCAGCTGATTCAGATAAATTTTTATCTGCATTTAAAACATAATAACACACACCACTAATAAGCACAACCAAAAAAATAAATAGAATAAGTATTATTCTATTTATCGATTTCTTGTTGTTAGTTTTTTTTGAACTATTTTTTTGAGAAAAAGGCATATTCAGTTCTTCATTGTTTTTTGCTTCGACATCTATATTATTTGAAATATGCCAAACCACATCATCACGACTATCTAAAATTTTCCTCTTTATATCCTCTTTATCACTCTTCAGACTAGAAAAAAATTTTTTATTTTCAGTTAAATCATCGACACTTCTATCGATATGTTTAGAAATCGGAATATCATTTTTAATTTCATCTAATGGATTAATCTCCGGAACAAGAAAATCATCATTTGATTTTTTAATTGAATTTTCATCCTGCTTCATATCTTTGAATATAAAAATTTTAATAAATAACTTAATTTATTTTAAATTACAATCATATTATATCACGAATAAAATAAAAAAAAATAATATTTTTTTAATAATCACTTTTTAGTGACTAGCACTAAAAAATAATTATTTTTATAAGCCCTCTTTTTTCAGTTCTTCTAATATTTTTCTTTGTTTTCTTGAAATATTTCTAGGAGTTCTAACTAAAACTACTACGAACATATCGCCCTTCCCCCTGCTTTGTAAGTGTGGCAAGCCTCTGTCTTTCAAACTTATAATTTTTCCAGATTGAATTCCAGCTGGAATCTTAAGACTTATATCACCAGATATTGTTGGAATTTTAATCTTATCTCCCAAAACTGCCTGGGAGTAATTTATTTCGAGATCATAAATAAGGTCATCTTCCTTTCTTCTGAAAAGACTATGCGTTCTAACATGCACAGTAATATACAAATCACCTGCAACAGATTTTCCCGAAGCTGGACGGAAACCCGATTCTCCCTGTCCAGATAAGCGAATTGTTTGTCCATCAGCAATACCAGCTGGAATTTTAATTTTAATTGTCTTATTTTCCTTTACCTTTCCGTCTCCTCCACATTTATCACAACTTTTTTCAGGTTTTTCACCATATCCCTGGCAATCTTGGCAAACTTCCATCTGTGCAAAAAACCCCAGCATCGTTCGTCTTTCTTTTTTAATTTGACCTAAACCATGACAAGTTTTACATTTAACCCAATTACTACCACTTCTTGCTCCTGCTCCCTTACATTGAGAACAAGCTGATGCTAAATATACATTTAAATCCTTTTCAGTGTCAACCACCGCCTCTTCTAGAGTAATTTCAATATCAAGAGATATATCATTCCCTTTTTTTTGAGTTTGCCTTTGACCTCTTCCGCCTCCTCCAAAGATATCTCCAAAAATATCTCCAAATCCGCCACCATCACCGCCAAATTCAAAATTAAATCCATTTTGACCTCCCGCAAATCCAGAGAAATCAAATCCTCCAAAACCTTGGCCTCCTCCTGCTCCTGCCTGCTCAAATCCAGAACCGAACTGGTCATATTGAGATCTTTTTTGTTTATCTGAAAGAACTTGATACGCTTCATTTATTTCCTTAAATTTCGCTTCATCTCCACCTTCTTTGTCTGGATGATGTTTATGCGCCGCCTTCCGAAAAGCCTTTTTAATTTCATCATCAGTTGCATTCTTTGAAACTCCTAAAATATCATAATAATCTTTTGCCATATATATTGAAATATTTAATAATTTAAACCAATTTACTGATTTATTTTAGCATCAAATCAGTAATTTATCAAGATATAAAATTTCTAGAATCAAAACCTCTTCTCTAATTTCCGCAATTCCAAAATCTCATCGCGCAACATCGCCGCTTGTTCAAATTTCAAATCTTGAGAATATTTTCTCATTTCTTTTTCTTTCATCTTAATTATTTTCGGAATATTTTCAAAACTTTCAATCTTCAAATATTCTTCCAAAACTTTCGGCTCAATTTCTTGATCAACAATGCTTTTAATTTTTTTCTGAATTGTGGCCGGTGTAATTTTGTGTTTCACATTATAAACGACCTGCTTTTTTCTTCTTCGGTTCGTTTCCTCAATCGCCCTTTTCATTGACCCAGTTATATTATCAGCATACATAATGACCTTGCCAGACACATTTCGTGCCGCCCTACCAATTGTCTGAATGAGTGATGTTTCACTTCTTAAAAATCCTTCCTTGTCCGCATCCAAAATTCCAACCAAGGTAACTTCGGGTAAATCCAATCCTTCTCTAAGTAAATTTACTCCTACCAGACAATCAAATTTCCCTCTTCGCAAATCTTCCAAAATTCTTATGCGGTCAAGTGTATCAACTTCACTATGCAAGTAATTTGATTTTATACCCATATCTCGCAAATATTCATCCAAGTCTTCCGCCATTTTTTTGGTCAAAGTCGTCACCAATACCCTTTCTTTCTTTTTGGCGCAAATCTCAATTTCTTGCGCCAAATCGTCCACTTGATTTTCAATTGGCCTAACTTCAATTTCTGGATCAATTAAACCAGTCGGTCGAATGATTTGCTCCACGATTTGCGAGGATATTTCTTTTTCATAATCAGATGGTGTGGCTGAGATATAAATCACCTTTTTAACTCTCTTGCAAAACTCATCAAATCTCAAAGGACGATTATCAAAAGCCGATGGCAATCGAAAACCATGATCAACTAAATTTTTTTTCCGCGCGCGATCGCCCGCATACATCGCTCTGATTTGAGGAATAGCGACATGAGATTCATCAATAACCACCAGATAATCCTTGGGAAAATAATCCATTAAAGTATAGGGTGGTTCCCCTTTTTTTCGGCCTGTCAAATATCGGGAATAATTTTCAATTCCGTTACAATACCCTACTTCTCGAATCATCTCCAAATCATACTTCGTTCTTCTTTTCAGTCGGTCAGCTTCCAATAATTTTCCTTCTTCTTGAAAAACTTTCAACCTCACTTCCAGCTCTTTCTCAATTTTACCCAAAGACTTTTCAAGCAAGCCATCTTCGACAATAAAATGTTTAGCAGGAAAAAACATAAAATCAGTATGCTCTTTGATTTTTTTACGCGTCAATCCGTCAAATTCCACAATCTTTTTCACGCTTTCGCCACTCAATTCAATTCTAATTATATTTTCAATTCCAGGGGGAATAATTTCAATGACATCTCCGCGTGCTCGAAATCTTCCTCTTTCCAAAACTTCACTGTGCGAATAATGCATATCAACCAGCTGACTAATAATTTTCTCGCGATTACTGGATAAGCCTGTGCTAATAAAAAGCACTTCATCACGATAGGCATCAGGCGAACCCAAACCATAAATACAAGAAACCGATGCCACTACAATCACATCTTTTCGCGACAAAAGTTCTGCCGTCGCTTTGTGTCTCAACTTCTCAATCTCCTTATTAATCTGAACTTCTTTTTCGATATAAGTATCAGTCGAAAACATATAGGCTTCTGGTTGATAATAATCATAATAGGAAACAAAATATTCGACCGCATTTTCAGGAAAAAATTCTCGAAACTCGCTTACCAATTGTGCTGCCAAGGTCTTGTTGTGTGCAATAACCAAGGTCGGTTTTTTAATTTTCTCAATAACATTCGCTACCGTAAAAGTCTTCCCACTTCCCGTCACACCCAAAAGAGTCTGGTGTCGATTTCCCTTTTTCAAACCTTGATATAACTTCTCAATCGCCAAGGGCTGATCTCCATCTGGCTTAAATTTTGATTGTAATTTAAAATTCATATACTTTATCGAGGTTCAACCTCCTTAATTTTAAGCCAATTTACAAATTATCTTTTATATGCCTGTTCATCGCCAAAATAATTCAAAATTAAACTTCTGTTTGTAACCGAAGGATATTTCATTATACCAATATAATCCAAAAAACTGCTCCACTTATAACTCTCTAGAAATTTTAAAATGGTTGAACCTCGATAATTTAGCTTTAATGGATTTGAATGAATATAAAATGGAAGATGACTAAAATAAGTATTATTTTCAATAATTTTTGCTTTATAGCGACCCTGAAATAATGAACCAGATCTTTTTTGCTTTTGATTAAAATATAAAGTAGATCCTGTTCCTAATTTCTGCATAAATTTTTCAATTCCTTTTTCCATTTTCTGATTTAATATTAAATGAAAATGATTTGACATCAAAGTAAAAATTATAATGTCTACTAATAATTTTCTATTTTCTTTAATTTCCAATTCAGATTATTACTGCAATTAAGTCCTGAATTTAGAACCGCATTCGCATCATTTTATTCATACAAAGAGTGAATAAAATGAAAATAGTCTTCTTCTTTCATAAAAATATCTTTTTATCAACTCCCCAATTTTTTAATTAATTTAACGAATGAAATACAGATTAATGATCCAATTAGTATGGAAAAAATCATAGGCAAAAGTAAAAGTATTATAATTACTAAATATTTAGGATGTATTAAATATAGT